>NZ_JAYMHD010000011.1:0-482257 GCF_035656535.1 Streptomyces sp. H51 | reverse complement strand
ACGGCCGTCGGCACCTTCGCGGCGGTCCGGCAGTGTCCGAAGGGGCGCGGGGAACTGCGCGACCGGTCACGAGGGTGCGGCAGTCGGCCGACGGCCTGCCTCGGTACGGCCGTCGGCACCTTCGCGGCGGTCCGGCAGTGTCCGAAGGGGCGCGGGGAACTGCGCGACCGGTCACGAGGGTGCGGCAGTCGGCCGACGGCGCGGCGCGCCGCGGCATGACGCCGCACCACCAGCGGAGCGCTCACGCCACCTTGCGGGTCTGGTACTCCGCCAGTTCCGCCATCGGCGGCCGTTCCTCCGTGTCCACGGAGTAGGTGCGCGGCTCGAAACCGTCCTCGCCGCGTTCGAACTGGGTGAGCGCGGGCCGGATCAGGTGGCCGCGAGCCAGCCGGAGCTGGGCGGTCCGGTAGATCGCGGCGGCCATCCGGCCGAGTGCCTGCCCGTCCTGGTGCCGGTGCTTGCGCACGCCCACGTCGACCTGGGCGAGGGCGTCCAGGCCCACCAGGTGCAGGGCGTCGACCAGCATGCCCAGCTCCACCCCGTAGCCCACGGGGAACGGCAGCTGCTCCAGCAGGCTGCGGCGGGCGGCGTACTCACCGCCGAGCGGCTGCACGAACCCGGCCAGCTGCGGCCAGTGCATGTTCAGCAGCGGGCGTGCCATCAGCTCGGTGACCCGGCCGCCCTGGCCCGCCGCGCCGCCGAGCGGGCGGTCGTACATCGCCTTGACCAGATCGACCCCGGGGTCGGTGAGCAGCGGGCCCACGATCCCGGAGACGAAGTCGGAGGAGAACTCCTTCAGGTCGGCGTCGACGAAGCAGACGATGTCCCCGCTCGTGACGAGCAGGGAACGCCACAGCACCTCCCCCTTGCCGGGCACGGCGGGTATGCGTGGCAGGATCTCGTCGCGGTGGACCACCCGCGCGCCCGCCGCCGCGGCGACCTGGGACGTGCGGTCGGTGGACCCGGAGTCGACGACGACGATCTCGTCGACGAGCGGGACCTGCTGCATGAGGTCGTGACGGATGACCGCGACGATGTCGCCGACCGTCCCCTCCTCGTTGAGCGCGGGCAGCACGACACTGACCGACTGGCCGGCGCGCTGCTTGGCGGCCAGGATCATGTGCAGCGGCCGGTCGGTCACGGACCAGGAGCGGGTTTTCAGCCAGCGCTCGACTTCGTTCAGCACAGTGCGCGGCTCCTCTGCGTTCTCTCGGCGAGCGGACCCTGTGATCCATCTCGCGGTTCGGACGGCTATCTCAACTGTCCTGGCCTTCGGTTACAGTCTTGAACAACGCTGATGACCATCGCATGTCGGGGGTCGTCCCGCGTTCACAACCGAATACCGCTCATCCAGAGGGGCAGAGGGACACGGCCCGATGAAGCCCCGGCAACCCTCCAGCCGGTTCTCGTACCGATCACCGTCGATCGCCGCGCGAGGCTCCCGGCTAGGGAAGGTGCCAAATCCGTCTCACGGCGAGATGCGTCGTGAGGAAGATGAGGAGAAAGGGCCTCGCCTCACATGGCTGTGCAGACTGTTGCAAGCACCACGGACTCCACCGTAGACCTCGGCCCCGCCGCCGCCCTGTCCTGTCGCGAGTGCGGCCACCGGGTCCCCCTCGGACCGGTCTTCGCCTGCGAGGAGTGTTTCGGCCCGCTGGAGATCGCGTACGACTTCTCGGCCTACGACACCGAGGAGCTCCGCAGGCGCATCGAGGCGGGACCCGCGAACATCTGGCGTTACGCGCCGCTGCTGCCCGTCCCCGCGGACGTGGCCGACAAGCCCAACCTGAACCCGGGCTGGACCAAGCTCGTCAAGGCCGACAACCTCGCCCGCGAGCTCGGCGTGACCGGCGGGCTGTACGTGAAGGACGACTCCGGCAACCCGACGCACTCCTTCAAGGACCGCGTGGTCGCCCAGGCCCTGGAGGCCGCCCGTGCCTTCGGCTTCACCACCCTCTCCTGCTCCTCCACCGGCAACCTGGCCGGCGCCGTCGGCGCCGCCGCCGCCCGCGCCGGCCTCCGGTCCTGCGTGTTCATCCCGCACGACCTGGAGCAGGGCAAGGTCGTCATGGCCGCCATCTACGGCGGCGACCTCGTCGGCATCGAGGGCAACTACGACGACGTCAACCGCTTCTGCTCCGAGCTCATCGGCGACCCGGCCGGCGAGGGCTGGGGCTTCGTCAACGTCAACCTGCGGCCGTACTACGCGGAAGGGTCCAAGACCCTGGCGTACGAGGTGTGCGAGCAGCTCGGCTGGCGGCTGCCGGACCAGATCGTCATCCCCATCGCCTCCGGCTCGCAGCTCACCAAGGTCGACAAGGGCCTCCAGGAGCTGATCAAGCTCGGGCTCGTCGAGGACAAGCCGTACAAGATCTTCGGCGCGCAGGCGCTGGGCTGCTCGCCGGTGTCCACCGCCTTCAAGGCCGGCCACGACGTGGTCCGACCGCAGAAGCCGGACACCATCGCCAAGTCCCTCGCCATCGGCAACCCGGCCGACGGCCCCTACGTCCTCGACATCGCCCGCCGCACCGGCGGCGCCGTGGAGGACGTGACCGACGAGCAGGTCGTCGAGGCGATCAAGCTGCTCGCCCGGACCGAGGGCATCTTCGCCGAGACGGCGGGCGGCGTGACGGTCGGCGTGACGAAGAAGCTGATCGACAACGGCGTCCTCGACCCCACGAAGACCACCGTCGTCCTCAACACCGGCGACGGCCTGAAGACGCTGGACGCGGTGGCCGGCACCGGCCTCACCGCCACCATCCGCCCCAACCTGGACTCCTTCCGAGAGGCTGGCCTCGCATGAGCGTGACCGTTCGCATCCCCACCATCCTGCGCACCTACACCGGCGGTCAGGCCGAGGTCCCCGCCGAGGGTGCGACCCTCGCCGAGGTCATCGCGGATCTGGAGAAGAACCACACGGGCATCGCCGCCCGCGTCCTGGACGACCAGGGCAAGCTGCGCCGCTTCGTCAACGTCTACGTCAACGACGACGACGTCCGCTTCGAGCAGGGCCTGGAGACCGTCACCCCCGACGGGGCCGGCGTCTCCATCATCCCGGCCGTCGCGGGCGGCTGACCTGCCGGTTCGTTTACCGCTGGTAACGGCGGTGACGCAGAGTTCCGACCGATTGCCCTCTCCGTAAGAGAAACGGAGGGGGCAATTCTGCATGGTTGAGCGCGGTACAGTTGGGGAACCCACCCCCGGCTCCGCGCGCCGGACGCGATCAGTGCCCGCTCCGGATGCGTCGAGAAATAGCCAAAGTGTGCGAGCCTTTTGCGCCATTCGCTCTTTATGTGCGGCCCGACTTGCCCTGAATTCGGGGGAATTCTTACTACATTCCGGACCCCTTCCGTCCGGAATTCTCGTCCGACTGACCTGTTGCAGAGGGCAGTTGGGCAGATACATTCGGCCGCGGTCGACGCGTTCCGGCGCACACCCCCAATCCGTGGGGGGTGAGGTCTGACCCGGATCCGCGAAGTGCGGGTCCGTGCAAGGGCCAGTAATAGGGGAGTTAGGCATGGCTCAGGGCACCGTCAAGTGGTTCAACGCGGAGAAGGGGTACGGCTTCATCGCGGTCGACGGTGGTGCGGATGTTTTCGTCCACTACAGCGCCATCCAGATGGACGGGTACCGCACCCTGGAAGAGGGCCAGCGGGTGGAGTTCGAGATCTCGCAGGGCCAGAAGGGCCCGCAGGCCGACATGGTGCGCGTCACCGCCTGATACGCGCGACCGACCGAACCGCGGCGACGTCTTCCGTCGAAGGGCCCGTACCTCCCGGGGTACGGGCCCTTCGTCCTGCCCGCACACACGCCCGAGGCCGCCGGAGCCTCGCCCGCAAGGCGAGCCCGCTCCGCGGGCGCGCCTTGCGCCCGCCCGTCACCCGACCGCCACCCCTCAAGGAGCCCGCTTCGCGGGCGCGCCTTGCGCCCGCCCGTCACCCGACCGCCACCCCCCAAGGAGCCCGCTTCGCGGGCGCGCCTTGCACTCTCGGGGGTCGAGTGCTAATCATTGGCGTTAGCACTCTGAAGGTGAGAGTGACAACGAAGGACCGGGTCGGTGAGGCCCGCAGGCCGGGTGGGGCAAGGAACCACGAGGCAGGCGAGCCGTCCGTCGCGGGCGCGGGCGCGGTCCGAAGGAATCACCCCCAGTCCTGGAGGGACCACTTCACATGGCCAAGATCATCGCGTTCGACGAGGAGGCGCGGCGCGGCCTCGAGCGCGGCATGAACCAGCTCGCGGACGCCGTGAAGGTGACGCTCGGCCCCAAGGGTCGCAACGTCGTCCTCGAGAAGAAGTGGGGCGCCCCCACGATCACCAACGATGGTGTCTCCATCGCCAAGGAGATCGAACTCGAGGACCCGTACGAGAAGATCGGCGCCGAGCTGGTCAAGGAAGTCGCCAAGAAGACGGACGACGTCGCCGGTGACGGTACGACCACGGCGACCGTGCTCGCCCAGGCGCTGGTCCGCGAGGGGCTGCGCAACGTAGCCGCCGGCGCCAACCCGATGGCCCTCAAGCGCGGTATCGAGAAGGCCGTCGAGGCCGTCTCCGCCGCCCTGCTGGAGCAGGCCAAGGACGTGGAGACCAAGGAGCAGATCGCCTCCACGGCCTCCATCTCCGCCGCCGACACCCAGATCGGCGAGCTCATCGCCGAGGCGATGGACAAGGTCGGCAAGGAAGGCGTCATCACCGTCGAGGAGTCGCAGACCTTCGGTCTGGAGCTCGAGCTCACCGAGGGCATGCGCTTCGACAAGGGCTACATCTCGGCGTACTTCGCCACCGACATGGAGCGTATGGAGGCCGTCCTCGACGACCCGTACATCCTGATCGCCAACTCCAAGATCTCCTCGGTCAAGGACCTGCTCCCGCTGCTGGAGAAGGTCATGCAGTCGGGCAAGCCGCTGCTGATCATCGCCGAGGACGTCGAGGGCGAGGCCCTGTCGACCCTGGTCGTCAACAAGATCCGCGGCACCTTCAAGTCCGTCGCCGTCAAGGCCCCGGGCTTCGGCGACCGCCGCAAGGCCATGCTCGGCGACATCGCCATCCTCACGGGCGGCGAGGTCATCTCCGAGGAGGTCGGCCTCAAGCTGGAGAACGCGACCCTGGACCTCCTGGGCCGCGCCCGCAAGGTCGTCATCACCAAGGACGAGACCACCATCGTCGACGGCGCCGGCTCCGCCGACCAGGTCGCGGGCCGCGTGAACCAGATCCGCGCCGAGATCGAGAACAGCGACTCCGACTACGACCGCGAGAAGCTGCAGGAGCGCCTGGCCAAGCTGGCCGGCGGTGTCGCGGTCATCAAGGCCGGTGCCGCCACCGAGGTGGAGCTCAAGGAGCGCAAGCACCGCATCGAGGACGCCGTCCGCAACGCCAAGGCGGCCGTCGAGGAGGGCATCGTCGCCGGTGGTGGCGTGGCCCTGCTGCAGGCCTCCCAGGTCTTCGAGAAGCTGGAGCTCGAGGGTGACGAGGCGACCGGCGCCAACGCCGTGAAGCTGGCCCTGGAGGCCCCGCTGAAGCAGATCGCCGTCAACGGTGGTCTCGAGGGCGGCGTCGTCGTGGAGAAGGTGCGCAACCTGGCCGTCGGCCACGGTCTGAACGCCGCCACGGGCGAGTACGTCGACATGATCGCCGAGGGCATCATCGACCCGGCGAAGGTGACGCGCTCCGCCCTGCAGAACGCCGCCTCCATCGCCGCGCTGTTCCTCACCACCGAGGCCGTCATCGCCGACAAGCCGGAGAAGGCCGCCGCGCCCGCCGGCGGCGGCATGCCGGGCGGTGACATGGACTTCTGATCCGCACCGGATCGGGCTGTCCTTTCCGAGGGCGGCACCCCCTGCTCGCAGGGGGTGCCGCCCTCGGGCGTTGTCCGGACTGCCGTGTCCGGGCCGTGCCGTCCGCCTACTTCTTGCGGCTCCTGCCGCCCCGGCGGTTCTTCGCGCCCTTGCCCGACCGGGCCGCGGACGCGGCCTTCGCCCGGCGGCCGGCGGCGGCCGGCTGCGGGACGGCGGCGGCCTGGCGGACCGAGAAATCGCGGTTGATCTCGACCTGGCGGCGGACGGCGGCGGGCAGGTCGGGCATCGCCAGGAGCATGTCGCACGCCCGCACCGCCTGGGCGTGGTCACCCACCCAGTACGCCGCGATCGAGTACTCGAACAGCAGGCCCCAGCGGTAGACCCACGGCTTGGTGAAGAGCAGGTCCTCCGGCTCCGGCCGGCCGACGACAGCGGCGAGGACCGCGTGCGCGGTGCGGTGGCGGCCCTTCTGGCGCAGCCGGGAGGCGAGCTCGTAGCAGGCCTCCAGCCGCTGCGGGCGGACCTCCCAGGCCCGGGAGAACGCCTCGATCGCACCCGCCCAGTCGTCGGTCCGCTCGGCCCGCAGGATGCCGCTCTCCAGCAGCGAGCAGTAGACCTCCTCCGCCCAGCCGCCCATGGCCGCGCGGCGCTCGTACAGCGCGACGGCCTCCTCGGCCCGGCCCAGGTCGCGTACGGTGTTGGCCAGGTAGAAGACGGTCCGGGGGTTGTCGGGGTCCCGCTCCAGCTCGCGGCGCAGCAGGCGCGCGTCCCGCTCGAACTTCTCGGCGCGGCAGCCGCCGTCCGCGTGGTCCTCGATCACCAGGGCTTCGAGGTTCTCCTGCACGTCGGGCCCGTCGGTGCACGGGTACTCGTGCGTGACGCCCTCGTACCGCCAGACACGGTCCGCGCGCATCAGATGCTTGAAGCGGTGCTGGGTGCCCGGGCTGTCGTAGCGCAGCATGTAGGAGGTCGCCGTCAGGTGCGGCAGCGGCGCGTCCTGGCGCAGCACGTGGTCGGCGTCCAGGGTGAGCACGTAGTCCGCCTTGCCGAGGGCGTACCCGATGTTGAGGGTGCGGTTGTGGCCGAAGTCGACCCAGGGATCCTGGTGGAGTTCGCCGGGGATGCCGTCGAGGGCTTTGCGGACCAGCTCCTGGGTGCCGTCCGTCGAGCCGGTGTCGGAGATCATCCAGGTGTCGACGAGGTGACGTACCGAGCTGAGGCATCGCTCGATCACCCGTGACTCGTTCTTGACGATCATGCAGAGGCAGATGGTCTGTTTCTTCATGGTTCACGGGTCCTGGCCGGTGGCCGGTGGGCGGGTGGGGTCGGCCGACCACCGTGACACGCGTCCCGAGCTCCCGGTGCGTGCCACGCTCAGACACGGCGGGGAGGCGCTCGTTCGGAGGCGCCATTTTGACCCGATTGCCTGATATTCGTACCCCTTGGCCGGTGGGCGGAGGCCGTCACCAGGCCCCGGCTTGAGGCTTGGGTCCGGAAGGTCCGATTCACCTTTGACAAGGAGGACGACGAATGGATCCGGATATCCGGAGGACTCCGCGCCTGGGACCGCTGGCGCGCGAGCGATTCAAGCAGGCGGGCATGCTCGCCTCGCTGACCCTGGTCATGGCCGCTGGACTGGTCGACCCCGCCGTGGCGGCGGTGCAGAGCGTGCAGGCGCACGTGGCCGTGGCGAAGGGCGACGACTGCGGAGTCCCGGGCAGGCGCGCCGCGGAGGACCTGGGCGGCGTTCAGGCGAACGGCGGCGGCAAGGACCACTGCAGGGGCGCGACGGGCGCGACCGGCGCGACCGGCGCGACGGGTGCCACAGGTGCGACCGGGGCCACGGGGCCGGAGGGCCCGCAGGGTGTGACGGGTGCCACCGGTCCTGAGGGTCCGCAGGGTGTGACGGGCGCCACCGGTCCTGAGGGCCCGCAGGGCATGACCGGTGCCACAGGTGCGACGGGTGCCACCGGGGCGACGGGTGCGACCGGCTCCACCGGTCCGTGCGCGGACATCGACAGCATCGCTCCGTCGAACGTGCGACAGTTCAGCGCGGTCCTCTCCGGCGGCCAGGCCTTCGTGGGCCGTCAGAGCCTCGCGCCGCTGGGCGCCTACCAGTGGGTCAACGTGAGCGGCCCCGGCAACCCGGGCTATCCCACCGGCACGGCCTGTGCCGTCGGGGTCACCGTGCGGGACGGTGACCTGCGGGTCCAGCTCCTGACGACGGGCGGGCTGGTCTACCAGACCCATTGCGACGTGACGGGTACGGCCCTTTCCTGCACGGAGGGCTGGACTCAGCAGACGGCACTGCCCACGACACCTCCTTCGCCCCGCCAGCGGAAGTAACGCGGCCCGGCGGCGGCATCCCCTGCCGTCGAGGCACGGCGGGTGCCGCCCCTCGGCGTGCGCCACAAGCGGATACGCGCCGAGGCGGGACCGCGGGACCGCGGTCCCGGCGGGCGGCCCGGCGGACGGCGTCTACGGATTGCCCATCGGCTCGATGTCGACCCTGACCGGCGTGCCCCACACGCGGAGCACCTCGTAGTCGGTGAACTCGTGCACGAGCCGGTAGGCCATGGCCGGACGGGGGCCGCGCCGCTGGGCGGCGAGGTACAGCTCGGCCTCACGCCGGTCCCGCCGCGGCGTCCCGCACAACTGCCACTCCTGCCCGTTCCACAGCTCCGGCAGCCACCGCTGCTGGGGCTGCGGGCGGTCGGCGCGCACGCCGTAGCGGGACGGGACGGGCTCGGTGGGGGCATGCGGCACCGGCCCGCCGTTGTACTCGGCGCGGCGGGCGGCCCGGCGCCGGGTCTCGCACAGCAGGCACAGGTCGGGGGCGCTCTCGTCGACCGGGCCGGTGGGGTGCTCGGGGCAGCGGGTGCTGGGCGCGGCGCCGCTGACGCTGTCCTCCAGCAGGTCGAGCGCACGGCGCAGATCGGCCTTGACCTCGTGCAGCTTGGCGTCGGGGGTGTCCGCCCCGAGCGCTTCGCCGTGCTCCCCGAGCAGACGGAGCGCGCGGCCGAGGGCGGTGAGCTGGGCGTGGTTCATGGGATCAGTCTGCGCCACGCCCCCGGCCGACCGGATGATCACCTTCGGTGGCCCGCCTGGGCGACGTTCCCGGTTCCGGCGCCTGGCCCGTCGGACGTGTCACGGAGACCAGGCGCCAGAACCGCACCGGCCGATCAGAGCGACGGGCTGTCGCCCAACGCGCTCGCGATGTGCTGGGCGAGCTTTCGGGGAGAGGGGCCCTGCAGGATCTTGGCCACGGGGACGCTGACGGCCAGGTCCGAGGTGATACGCGCCCGCAGCTCCACCGACATCAGCGAGTCCACCCCCAGACGCCTGATCGAGACGGCGTCGTCCACCCTGTCCATGGTGAGCCCGAGGACGGAAGCGATCTGCTCCTGGCAGTAGGCGGTGAGGAGTTCCTCCCGGCCCCGGGAGTCCGCCTGGAGGACCGCCCCCCGATCCAGCCGCCCGGACCCCGCGTTCTCCTCGGCCACGTCCTTCGCGTCCGCCGCCCCAGCGGCCGAGCCGCCCGCTGCCGCGAACTGGCGGAACACGGAAGACCTGGCGCGGGACGGGAAGAACTTGGTCCACTGTTCGAGGTCCAGGGACATGACCGCTGCCTGCGGGGTCCACTCGCCGATGAGCCGGCCGAGCGCGTTGAACGCCACGTCCGGGCTCATGGCCGCGAGGCCGCGGGACGCGAAGCGCTCGCTCGAAGCGGTGTCCCGCGCCGCGATGCCGATCTGGTCCCAGCGGCCCCAGTTGACGGTCAGCGCCGGCCGGCCGCGCAGCCGCCTGTTCCAGGCGATCGCGTCCATGAAGGCGCTCGCCGCGGAGTAGTTGGCCTGCCCGGGGGACCCCATGAGCGAGGCCGCGGACGAGAAGAGCACGAAGAAGTCGATCGGGTCGTCGGCGGTGAGTTCGTCGAGGTTGCGGGTGCCGTCGATCCTCGGCGCCGAGGTGGCGTTCAGGCTCTCGCCGTCGAGCTGGGTGACAATCCGGTCGTCGAGCACCACGGCCGAGTTGATGACGCCGGCGAGGGGCGGAAGGTTCTGGCGCACCCAGTCGAGCACCTTGCTCAGCCTCGCTCGATCGGCGATGTCGGCCCGCAGCGCGTGAACGCTCGCTCCCTTCGCGCGCAGCGCCTCCAGCTCCGGCAGCAGGGCCTCGTGCTCGCCGCGGCGCCCGAGGAGCACGAGGTGCCGCGCCCCCTGCTCGACCATCCACCGCGCGGCTCGCAGACCCACTCCGCCCAGGCCGCCGGCGACGAGATACGTCGAGTCGTCGCGGAAGAGGGGGCCGGGCTCGGACGGCGTGAGCGGGTGCGCCACAAGCCGGTGTGCGAACCGGGAGGTGCCGCGCAGCACGATCTCGTCCTCGTCGGCGTCCGCGCTGATCTCGTTCCACAGGCCCCGCAGGTCGGCGCCGCCCGGATCGGCCGGCAGATCGACGAGGGAACACCTCAGGTCCGGGAGTTCGTACATGGCCGTGCGCCCCAGCCCCCAGACGGCGGCCTGCGGGGGAGAGGTCCACCGGTCACCCGGAACGACCGCGTGAGCCCCGCGGGTGACCAGCCAGACCCTCGGTGGAACGGCCGACTGGGCCTCCGCCACCGCCTGGAGGACGGTCAGCGCCGTAGCGGTCTGGTCGAGGTCCCCCTGGGCATTCGTCGTCGGTGCGGCCAGACAGACGACACCGGCCCAGGGCCCCGCCCGCAGAGCGCTGGGCAACCGCTCGCTCAGGGACGGCCCGTCCGCCGCGAGGAGTTCGCATCCGCCGCCGCGTTCGCGCATGAGCCGGCACAGGTCGGTGGCTTCCGGCGTTCCGTCGCCGATGACGAGCCAGCGCTGTGCCTTCGCGCCACGGGCCTTGGACAGCGGGGCCAGGCGCTCCCACCGGGAGACGCGGGCGAGATCGCCCGCGCGACGCTCGGTCACCTGGGGGAGTTCGCGTTCCAGGCGCTGCACCCGCAGACCCTCGACCTCCAGCACGGTGGTTTCGTCCGCACCGGCGAGTATCAGGTCGGCGACGAGGAAGTCCACGTCGTCGGCGGCTGAGCGGCGCTCGGCGTGTGCCCGCAGAGTGCCGCCGAGCGGGACCGGCGTGCGGTGGACGACGCGGTCGATGGTGGTCGGCAGGTAGCTGTCCTCACCCGTCCGGGAGGGCAGCATCGGCATCATGCTCTGGATGAAGCTGTCCGCGAGAGCGGGGTGCACCCGGTAGTGAGGGGTGCGGTATTCGTCCGACACGGTGGTGTCCAGCCGCGTCACGATGTGCGACGCGGCCTGCCGCACGGCACTGATCGCCCTGAACGGGCCGTCATGCTCGACACCCCGACGGCGCATCGCCGCGTAGTGCTCGTCGGCCGACAGCGGAACGGCGTCCTCGGGCTCCTTCGGGCAGGGCGCCGACGCCGGAGGCGGACCAGCGACAGCGGCAGTCCGCGCGGTCGCCAGACACACCCACTCGCTCACCGCCGCGTCCTCTTCCACGGCCACGTGGCAGGTGAGTTCCAGGACGTCGTCGCGTCGACGGGCGAGCACCTGCACCAGACGGGAGGTGTCCTCGTCGAGGAAGAGGGTGTCCAGGAACCGGACGTCCCGGATCTCGACGGGGTCCCCGTTCCGCGTGGCGCCGGTGGCCTCGGCAGCGGCGGTCAGGAAGAGTTCGACGTATCCCGTGGCCGGAAAGACCGTCGTACCGTGCACGCGGTGCTCGGCCAGGTAGGGAAGCGTGGCCAGGCCGAGACGGAACGTCCAGGCCAGCGCCCCCGGCTCGACCGCCAGCGGTGTGGGACGCCCCATGACCGGGTGGGGTGTGCCCTCCGTCAGCGGGCTTCCGCCCGAGGGCTGCGCCACCGGGACGGACCGTTCGGCCGCGGGGTTCCAGTGCCGTTCGTGCTCCCACGGGTAGCCGGGCAGCGCGACGTGCTCGCCGCGCGGAAGGTACCGAGCGGACCAGTCGACGGTCCGGCCCGCCGCGTGCCAGGCCGCCAGCGTCCGGGACAGGGTGGGCCGGCCCGGCTCGTCACGCCGCAGCGAGCCGGCGACCAGCGGCGAATGTCCCAGTGATTCGACGGTCTGCTGCGTGGCCTGCACGAGGAGGGGATGGGCGCTGATCTCCAGGAAGCCGGTGTGCCCGTCCTCGGCCGCGCGCTCCACCGCCTGCCGGAACAGCACCGGCTGCCGCAGGTTCCTGATCCAGTAGTCGCAGGTCAGCTCCTCACCGGACAGAACCGTTCCGGTGACGGTGGAGTACATCGCGACCGCCGCCGGCCTGGGCGCGACGGGGGAGAGCACGTCACCGAGTTCTGCCCGGAGGGCGTCCATATGGGAACTGTGGGACGCGTAGTCGACCCGCACCTTCTGGGCGAACACGTCCTGAGCCTGAAGCGCGGAGACCAGTACCTGCACGGCCGTGGTGTCACCGGCGAGGACGACCGACTCGGGGCCGTTCTCGGCGGCGACGACCACCCGGCCGTCGTAGGGGAGCAACGCCTTCTCGGCGTCCTCCAGGGACATCGCCGCCGCGGCCATGGCGCCGTGCCCGGTCACCGACTTCAGCAGGCTGCTGCGGCCGCATACTAGGAGAGCGGCGTCCTCCAGCGTCAGCGCGCCCGCCACGTGGGCCGCGGCGATCTCGCCCTGGGAGTGCCCGATGACCGCGTCCGGAGTGACACCCCAGGAACGCCACAGGGCGGCGAGGGAGACCTGGAGAGCGAACGAGACCGGCTGTACGACGTCCACGTCGACCAGCTCTTCGCCGCTGGTGAGGCGGTCGACCACCGACCAGCCCAAGTGGGGAAGCATCGCGTCCGCGCAGGCCAGCATCGACTCGCGGAAGGCGGGTTCCCCGAGCAGGTCCGTCCCCATTCCGGGCCACTGCGCCCCCTGACCGGGGAATATCCACACCGTGCGGTTGTCGGTCCCGGTCACCGTGCCGGTGACGGCGCCGTCGGTGACCTGCCCCTCGCCGAACGCGCTCAGCACGGCATGCGCCTGATCGATGCTGTCGCAGGGCACCGCCAGCCGAAAGTCGTGGTGGGTACGTCGCCTGGCCAGGGTGTGGCACACGTCGACCAGGGTCAGGTCGCTGTCCACGAGGGCCTGCGCGTACCGCCCGGCGGTGGCACGCAGAGCACTGCGGCTTCGCGCCGACACGGTGACCACGAGATCGCGGGGGACTTCCCCCGCCTCGTTCGCCTCGTTCGCTTCGTCGGCTTCGTCGGCTTCGTCGGCCTCGTTGGCTTCCGGCTCGGCCCGACCCACCGCCGGAGGCCCTTGCAGCACGAGATGGGAGTTGGTGCCGGCGATGCCGAAACTGCTGACGCCGGCGAACCGGGAGGCGGGATCCGAGGGCCAGGGCTGGAGTCCGGTGGGAACGCGAACGGGCAGCCGGTCCCACGGGATGTCGGGGTTCGGGGTCTCGAAGTGGAGGTTGCCGGGGATCCTGCCGTGCTTGAGTGCCAGAGCCACCTTGATGATGCCGGCGAGACCGGCAGCCGCCTCGAGGTGCCCGATGTTGGTCTTCACGGACCCGACGAGCAGGGGCCGGTCCTGCGGACGTCCCTCCCCCAGCACCGTACCCAGGGCTTCCAGCTCCACCGGATCACCCACCGACGTGCCGGTACCGTGCGCCTCCACGTAATCGACGGCGCCGGGGGAGACTCCCGCGTCCTGGTAGGCCAGGCGCAGTACGTCGCTCTGGCCCGCGACGCTCGGCTTCATGAACAGGTCGCTGCGTCCGTCGTTGTTGGAGGCGCCGCCCCGGATCACCGCGTAGACGGGATCCCCGTCCTTGATCGCGGCCGTGAGCCGCTTGAGGACGACCACCCCGGCTCCCTCGCTCCGCACGTACCCGTCGGCACGGGCGTCGAACGCCTTGCACCGCCCGTCGGGGGCCATCATGCCGCCCTGCGAGAAGCTGACGCTGTGATCGGGGTTCAGGATCACATTGACCCCGCCGGCCAGCGCGACGTCGCACGATCCGGTGCGGATGGACTGGCAGCCCATGTGCACGGCGACCAGGCCGGAGGAGCAGGCGGCGTCCAGCGCGACGCTCACGCCCTTGAGGTCCAGCGCGTAGGAGATGCGCCCCGCGGCGCCGCTGCGGGCGCTCCCGGCGGCGCTGTAGACGTCCAGGGCGGTGGTGTCACCGCCGAACTGCCGGTCCCCGAAGTCGTTGTTCACGACCCCCATGAAGACACCGGCGCTGCTGCCGCTGAGCGACTCGAGGGTGAGACCGGCGTCCTCCACGGCCTCCCAGGCGACCTCCAGCAGGAGGCGGTGCTGCGGATCGATCTTCGCGGCCTCCCGCGGCGCTATTCCGAAGAATCCCGCGTCGAACTCGTCGACACCGTCGACGAAGCCGCCCCACCGGGTCGTGGTCTTTCCCGGCGTGGCCGGCCGGGGATCGTAGAACTCCTCGATGTCGAAGCGGTCGCCGGGAACTTCGGAGATCGCGTCCCCACCCGCCGTGAGCAGATCCCACAGTTCACGCGGACCGCTGGATCCGGGAAAGCGGCAACCGATTCCGATGATGGCGATCGGTTCATGCTCATTCATCAACTGCACCCCGTAAGTCATTGAAGGGCCAGGCCCCGTGAAAACCCGGCCCCGAAAAGAGAACGAAGCGAACCGGACGCGCCCGATGGCCGTGGTCATCGGCTTTTCCGATCGGTCCCGTCCGTCTGGACTTCCGAGGATCGTCCGTATGCGCTCGGGACCTCAGACGCCGCTGAGCGGCGAGACAGTTCCCTCGTCTTTTCGTCTTCGTCGATTGAGTATTGTTTACTCAATTGCGGCTCCGGCTCGAACCCGGAGGAACTCACGGTGTCGCGGGAGCGACCGCGTCACTCATTTTCCTGAGTGACGCGGATCTCATCCGGCATCCGGTGCGGCGCATTTCTGCCGTAGCCAGTCACAGGCCAGGTCGTAGGCCGAGTCACAGGCCGAGTCACAGGCCGAGGCGTAGGCCGGGGCGGGAAAACCACCCCGGTGCTCCGGCCGGGTCGTGTTTTCCTGACCGGGCCGGTCAGCCGTCCGCCGATGCCAGCGCGGCGCGCAGGTGGCCGCCGGACTCCGCCAGGAGCCGGGCGGCCGTGGGGCCGTCGACGTCGGCCAGGAGGGTGAGGATCGCGTTCTTCACCTCGCCGCCGGTCGCCGTCAGCGCCCGCTCGATCTCCTCGTCGCCCGCCCCGGTGGCGAGCGCGACGATCCGCCGGGAACGGGCGCGCAGCTTCTCGTTCGAGGCGCGCACGTCGACCATCAGGTTCCCGTACGTCTTGCCCAGCCGGATCATCGTGATCGTCGAGAGCATGTTCAGGACGAGCTTCTGCGCGGTGCCCGCCTTCAGGCGGGTGGAGCCGGTGAGCAGTTCGGGGCCGACGACGATCTCGATGCCGTGGTCGGCGGCGGCCGCGAGCGGGCTGCCGGGGTTGCAGGCCAGGCCGACGGTCAGCGCGCCCAGCCGGCGGGCGTGCCGCACGGCGGCGACGGCGTACGGGGTGCGGCCGGAGGCGGAGACGCCGACGACGGTGTCGGCGGGGGTCAGCGCGAGGCCGTCCAGGTCGTCCCGGGCGAGCCGCGCGGAGTCCTCCGCGCCCTCGACGGAGGTGACCATGGCCTCCGGGCCGCCCGCGATCAGGCCGACGACCTGTCCCGGGGCGGTGCCGAAGGTCGGCGGGCACTCGGAGGCGTCCAGCACCCCGAGCCGCCCGGCGGTCCCCGCACCGGCGTAGACCAGGCGGCCGCCGCTCGCCATGCGCTCGGCGACGGCGTCGACGGCGGCGGCGATCTGCGGCAGCCGCTCGGCCACGGCCGCCGGGACGGTGGCGTCCTCGGCGTTCATCAGCCGCGCGATGTCGAGCGTGGGGAGCCGGTCGATCTCGGCGAGGTCGGGGCGGAACGCCTCGGTGGTCAGGTTCTCCAGCTCGGCGCGGAGGGCACGGGGGTCGGACGTGGATGTCATGGCGGGCGGCTCTTTCGTGTGGGGTACGACTGAGGCTGCTCGGCTGCTCGGCTGCTCGGTGGTGAAGACGCGCGGGGGCTACCGCCGGTGCCGGTGGGCCAGCGCCTCGTACGACGCCGACAGCGCCGGCGCCGCCGTCTCGTACGTCCGCTGCGCCACCCCCACGAACAGGCAGTCCACCACCAGGAGCTGACTGGTCCGGGACGACATGGCCGCCGGGCGCAGTTCGCTCTCCCGGGCGGTGGAGGTGGTCAGCACGTGGTCGGCGTACTGGGCGACGGGACCGTCGGGGCGCCCGGTGATCGCCACGGTCGTCGCCCCGCGCTCGAAGGCGACCCGCAGCGGCTCGATGACGTCCCCGGTCGAACCGGAGTGCGTGATGGCGATGGCGACGTCGCCGCCGCGCAGCTGCACGGCGTTGGTGACGGCGAGGTGCGGGTCGCTGTGCGCGTGGGCCATCAGCCCTATCCGCAGCAGCTTCTGCACCAGATCCTGGGCGACCAGCCCGGACGCGCCGACGCCGTACACGTCGATGCGCCGCGCGGCCGCCGCCGCGGTGACCGCGGCCCCTAGCTGCACGGTGTCGAGGCCGGCCGCGGTGTCGGCGAGGGTCTGCTGCTCGTCGTAGGCGAGCTTGGCCACGACATCGGCGATCGGGTCGTCGACCGCGATGTCGGTGGTGATGGCGGGGGCGCGGCCGGACTGCTGCTGGGCGGCCAGCCCGGCGAGCGCGAGGCGCAGGTCCCGGTAGCCGGGGTAGCCGAGCAGCCGGGCCGTGCGGACGACCGTCGCCTCGCTGGTGCCGGTGAGCTCCGCGAGGCCGGTGACCGTGAGGGCGGCGCAGCCTGCCGGGTCGCTCGCGACGGCCTCGGCGACGCGCTGCATGGAACGGGTCATGGACGGCCCGAGCGTGCGCACCTTGGCCGCGAGGGCGGCGGGGGCGGGCGGCGCGGGGTGTGCGGCGGTCCCGGGGTGCGCGGGGCGCTCGGGGTGCGCCGGGGGTGCGGTCGCCCCGCCCGGAGCGGCTGTCGCGAAAATTTCCTTCGCGTCCTGGGTCACACCTTGAAAGATATTTTCGGCTCGGCGTCGTGGTCAAGAGTGCGCACAATGGAGACATGGACCCCACCGTCAGCCCGCTGGAGCAGGCGTTGCACGCGGCACGCGCCCTGGTGCTCGCCGACCTGGTCGCGGACGGGGTCGCCGAGGCGGACGTGGTGTCCCTCGTCGAGGACTCCGTCGTCCAGCGGCGCTGGTGGGTCGAGCAGTGGCCGGACGGCGCCGGGTTCGTCGCCGGGCTGGTCGCCCAGGACGTCCAGGACGCCCTGCTCGAACGCCACGGCCGCTGGCCGCTGTGCCCGGTCTGCGGCTCCGGCGACCCGCACGCCCTCGACATCGAGCCGGAACTCGGAGCCGACCCGCACTGGGTGTGCCACAAGGCGGGCGTACGGGTGGCGGCCGTGGGCTCCCTCGGACCGGTCACGGGCGGGACGCCGCCCGGGTGACCGTCTACATCGATCCGCCCGCCTGGCCCGGACACGGGCGCATGTGGTCCCACCTCATCAGCGACGTCTCCTACGAGGAACTGCGCGCCTTCGCCGACGGCCTGGCCCTGCCCCGCCGCGCCTTCGACCGCGACCACTACGACGTCCCGTCGCACCGCTACGCGGACGCGGTCGCCGCCGGCGCGGTCCAGGTCGGCAGCCGCGAGGTGGTACGCCTCCTCACCACGGCGGGCCTGCGGCGACGCAAGCGGCGGGCGGCTCAGCGTTTCGGCGCGGAGGCCAGTTCGTAGGCGAGAGGTCCGGTGTCCCCGTCGGCTCCGCTGTCACCGCCGTCCTCGCTCACCCTGCGGAAGCCCGCGCGGGTGACGACCGCCTGGGAGGGCAGGTTGTCCGGTTCGACGACCGCGAGCAGCGCGCTCACGTCGTCGCGGGCCAGCGCCCAGGAGGCGAGGGCGCGCAGCGCCTCGGTGGCGTAGCCGTGACCGCGGGCGGTCGCGACCAGGTCGTAGCCGATCTCCGCGCGGTCCTCCTCGTCCGGGGCGCCGTGGAAGCCCATGCCGCCGATCGCGCGGCCGTCCTCGCGGCGCACCAGGATGAACATGCCGAACTCGGGCCGGTGCACGCCCTTTTCGTACGCCTTGAGCAGCATCCCGGCCGCGTTCCGGGTGCCCTCGTACGGGCCGCCCGCGAGCCACCGGAAGCCGCCGTCGCCGCCCGCGGCCAGGTCGGCGGCGGCCGCCGGGGTGACGCCCTGGAGGACGAGGCGGCCGGCGGGCAGGACCAGGTCGTTCTGCCAGCGCCACTCGGTGACCTGGGTGCGGCCGGGCAGTTCGCCGCGGCCGGTGGCCCACAGCAGGGTGCGCCAGTGGCCGGGGCCGGGACGCACCCGCGGGAAGATCCGGGTGAGGACGAACTCCGCGAGTTCCGGAGCGGGTTCGTACGGCAGGCCCAGGCCGAGCGCGATGTCGTGCGTGTGCAGCAGCACCTCGGCGACGCCCATCGCCGCGAAGCCCTCGCGGTTCGCGCTGCGGAACGGGTACGGGTGGAAGGCGCGCACCTCGCGCGGGGTGGTGCGGATCGCGGCGGCGAGCAGGGCGCCGGCCGTCCCGATCACGTCCAGGGCGCCCGCGTTGCCGGTGCCCTCGTCGAGCACGATCTCGAAGGGGACGTACGCCTCCTGCGCGCGCCCCGCCAACTGCCCGGCGTAGGCGAGGAGATCACCCGCGACGTGCTCCGCGGTGCGGCGGCAGCTCCACTCCAGCGTGCCCGCCCGCACCCCGTCCCAGTCGCGGTCCGCGGCCGCCCGCAGCAGCGCCACCGCGCCGGCCACGGCCTGCTCCACCCGTTCTGCGCACATGTCTGCCATGGCGGCACGCTATTGCGCACGCGTCCGACGCGCACGCGCATTACCCACCGACCCCCCGCCGGTGCAACGGAGCGATAACACCGGCAACCGCCGGGCGAGTTGCCGGTATCTAGTCCGCCATGAAGATTTCTTTCCTCATTCACAACGCCTACGGGATCGGAGGCACCATCGCCACCACCTTCAACCTGGCCCAGGCGCTGGCCGAGCGGCACGAGGTGGAGATCGTCTCGGTGCTGCGCCACCGTGAGCGGCCGCAGCTCGTCCTGGACCCGAAGGTGTCCCTGCGGGCGCTGGTCGATCTGCGGCACGAGAAGGAACATCCGCTGCATCTCAGACCGGCGCGGGTGTTCCCCGCCGCCGAGCACCGTCACCGGCAGTACAGCGAGCTGACCGACGAGCGGATCGGCCGGTACCTCGAGTCCGTCGACGCCGACGCCGTGATCGGCACCCGGCCGGGGCTCAACGTCCATCTCGCGCTGCAGGCCCCGCGACGGGTCGTCCGGGTCGGGCAGGAGCACCTCGCCCTCGACCGTCATTCGCCCCGGCTGCGCACCGCGCTGCGCCGGGCCTACCGCGGGCTCGACGTGCTCACCACGGTCACGGAGGCGGACGCGGCCGCCTACCGGCGCAAGATGTGGCTGCCCGGGGTCCGGGTGCAGGTCCTGCCCAACAGCGTCCCCGATCCGGTGCTGCCGGCCTCCGACGGCACCGCCAAGGTGGTGGTCGCGGCCGGCCGCCTGGTCGCGGGGAAACGTTACGACCTGCTCATCGAGGCGTTCGCCCTGGTCGCCGCCGAACGCCCCGACTGGCGGCTGCGCATCTACGGCACCGGCGAGGAACGCGGCCGGCTGCGGCGGCTCATCGAGAGCCTCGGCCTGTACGACAACGTCTTCCTGATGGGCGCCGCGGCCCCGCTGGAGGCGGAGTGGGTCAAGGGCTCGATCGGCGCGGCCGCGTCCGACTTCGAGTCGTTCGGCATGACCATCGTCGAGGCGATGCGGTGCGGACTGCCGATGGTGAGCACCGACTGCCCGCACGGTCCCGGCGAGATCATCGAGGACGGCGCCGACGGCCGGCTGGTTCCGGTCGGGGACCGCGCCGCGCTGGGCGCCGCGCTGCTGGAACTCGTCCGCGACGACGGACTGCGCCGCCGCATGGGGCGTACCGCCATGGAGAACGCGCGGCGGTTCGCGCCGGCCGCCGTCGTGCGGCAGGCCGAGGACCTGATCGAGGAGGCGGTCTCGGCGAGAGCGAGCGGACGCAGGCCGGCACGGAACCGGGCCCGCATACGCAGCGCCCTGACCGGCGGCGGCTTCGCCGCCCAGGACGCCGCCCGTGTGCTGCGCAGCAGCGCGCTGGGCACGGTACGGAGGGGACGGCGATGACGGACCACCCGGAGAACGCCGCAACGGCACCCGGTCCGGGACCGCGCGCGGACTGCACGGTCGACGCGGACGGCCGCGTCACCTTCCGGCTCCCGCCGGGCACGGCCGCCGGCTCCCCGGCGCCGTACCTGCTGCTGCGGCTGCGTCCCAGGAAGGGCCGGCCCGAGCAGGGGCAGCCCGAGGTGACCCTGCGGCTCCTCGACCCGGAACCGGGGGACGGCGACGACCGCAGACGCGCGGTCCTCGATCCGCGGCCCGCCCTCGCCGAGGGACGGTGGGACGTGTATCTCGTCCCCGGTCCGGGGGCACCGCCGCAGCGGGTGCGCCCCGGCCTGCGTGACCTGCGGGCCCTGGTCGGCGGCCCGCTCCGCGAGGTTCGGGCGCCGGTGGCCGTGCGGATCCCGTACGCCACCACGGCCGGCTCTCTCGCCGTGCGGACCTGGCTGCGCGACGCCCATGCGGAGGTGGAGCGCATCGAGGTCACGGACCGCTCGATGACGGTCGGGGCCCGGCTGCACGGCGTCGGCCCGCTGCCCGGGACAGCCACCGTACGACTGTGCCGGCGGGGCGGGGACGGCGTCCCGCTGACCCTGGAACCCCGGGCCGGGAGCGACGGCCGGGGCTTCTCCTTCACCGTGGACTACGGGGAGCTGGCCGTCGGCGGCACCGGAAGCCAGGTGTGGGACCTCTCCGTCCGGCTCAGCTCCGCCGACGGGATCCCGCCCGTCCGGATCGGCCGGCTGCTGGACGACCTGGCCGACCGCAAGGACGTCTTCGTCTATCCCGCGGCAACGATCGGGGGTGTCGTGGTGCGTCCCTACTACACGGTCGACAACGACCTCTCCGTCCAGGTGACACCCGCCGGCTGACACGGGGAGTCAGAGCGACAGCATCTCCAGCTCGGCGGTGAGGTTGTAGCGCGCCGTCGCCTCCCACGCGCGCTGCCCGTGCGGGGTGTGGAACAGGTGCGGCAGGGCGAGGAGTCGGCGCAGGACGTCGGAACGGCCCGCGCGGAACGCGTCGTTCGGCACGAAGTGGTACTCCTCGCGGACGGCGGCGGTGTAGGCGGCGTACGCGGAGGGCGGGGCGGCGAGGACCGCCAGGTCGGCGTCGCACAGCACCGCGCCGTTCGCGTCGCCCGGCTCGGGGGCGTGCGTGACGGTGAGCCGCACCAGCCGGGCCACCTCGGCGGTCCCGTCCGGTGCCAGCCCGGCCTCGGGCAGGGCGCGTTCGGCGAGCCGGGCGGAGCGCTCCTCGTTCTCGGAGCGGTCGGGCAGGTAGACGGCGTCGTGGAACCACGCGGCCAGGCGGACGACGTCCGGGTCGGCGGCGTACTCCGCCAGCGTGTCGACGTGGTCGAGGACCGCGGTGAGGTGGGTCAGCGTGTGGTAGCGGCGCTGCGGTTCCTGCCAGCGGGCGAGGAGGTTGGCGGCGTACGGCGACGGGTCGGGGCCGCCGGCCCCGGACCGGGCCCCCTCCAGGGCACGGGCGAAACGGGCACGCAGGACGTCGAGATCGGCCATGCGGCCATTCTGCCCCCGGAGCGCGCCCGCGCCCGGTCCCGCCGGCGCGGGCGGGCCGGCGCACGCGAAGGGGGACCTTCCGGGAGATCCGGGTTCGCGGGGCGAGTTGTTCCGGTCCGGGGCCTGCCACGGCACCACCGGGACTAGCGTGACGTGCATGACGACTCCTGCGGATGTTTCCGACGTACGAGACCCCGAACTGCCCGGGCGGCTGCTGGCCGCCGAGCGTGACGCCCTGATTCCGCTGCTGCGGGCCCGGCCGGACGCGGACTTCACGCGTCCGGCCGTCGCGTGTCCGGGCTGGAGCGTGCGGGACGTGCTGGCGCACTGTTCCTCGGCGCTGATGCGGGTGGTGGAGAGCCGCTACGAGAAGGACGTGTTCTCGCCCGCCGCCAACGACCGCGACATCGCCGAGCGGGCGAGCTGGACGCACCAGCAGGTCGTCGACGAGCTGGAGCGCGGGATGACCGAGGCCGGGCCGGTGATCGCCGCGTCCGGCGGGCTGCTGGACAAGATCGCGCTGGGGGAGTGGGTGCACGGCGGCGACGTGCGCGTGGCGCTCGGGGAGCCGGGGGCGTACGGCGGGCGGCCGTTGCCGGACGCGCTGGCGCTGCTGGCCTACGTCACCCGGAAGGAGGGGCGGCCGTCGCTGCACGCCGACCTCGACGACCTGGACGAGCCGCTGAAGCTGGGCGACGTGAGCGGGGAGCGCCCGCCCGCGCGCTTCATCGGCGACGCCCCCACCCTCGTACGGCTGTACGCGGGGCGTTCGGCGGCCGGGGCCGCCTACGAACTGGCCGGGATCGGGGAGGGCGAGCTGAACATCTTCGGCTGAGCGGCGGCTGAGCGACGGTGGCTGAAGGGCGGCGGCTGAGGGGAGGCGGTGTGGCGGGGCGGGGCGGGCGTAGTCTTCAATTGGATTGGACTAGACCTGTAGCCGCCCGATGAATGCCGACGAATGGGGTCCCATGAGCAAGCGTGCAGTCCTGGAGGTGATCGCCCTCGACACCGAGGACGCCGTCGCCGCCCAGGCCGGAGGCGCGGACCGTCTCGAACTGGTCACCGACATGGCGGCGGACGGGCTCACCCCGTCGACCACGACCGTCGCCGCCGTCCGCGCCGCCGTCGACATCCCGGTACGCGTGATGCTGCGGCTCTGCGACGGCTTCGCCGCCGGGGACGTCGAACGGCTCGTGGAGACGGCCGGGCACCTGCGGGAGGCCGGGGCCGACGAGTTCGTCCTCGGCTTCCTCGACGCCGACGGGGAGGCCGACCTGGCCGCCGTCGAACGGGTCGTCGCCGGGCTCGACGGGTGCGCGTGGACCTTCCACCGGGCGATCGACCGGGCCGCCGACCGCGACGCCCTGCGCAAGCGGCTGGACGGCCTGCCCGGACTGGACGCCTACCTGACGGCCGGGTCGGCGGCAGGCGTCGACGACGGGCTCCCCACCCTGCTCGCCGAGGCGGAGCGGGGCGGGGAGCCCGGCTACGAGCAGCGGATCCTGGTCGGCGGCGGACTGCGCCTGGACCACGTGCCGCGCCTGCGGTCCGCCGGCATCGACGCCTTCCACATCGGCGGCGCCGCCCGCCCGGGCGGCTGGCAGGCGCCGGTGTCGGCGGCGGCCGTGGCGGGATGGCGAGCGGCCCTGGACGACGCCTGAGCCGGGCGCGACGACGGCAACGGCCGACCGCCGGCGCCGGTCTGTGGCTCACGGGCGCCCGCGCCTGCGAAGGTGATCCGGCATGCCTCCCGAACGGTGCCGAGGAGGCACCGGACGCGACCGCCGCCGGTCACCTCGATCCGCCACTGCTCGCGGGTCTGCCCGCGGCGGGTGCCGGCTGCCGGGCCGCCCTTACGGCGGTGGCGCCGGGGCATCGGGGCACATCACCCGTCGCGTGCACGCGGGCCGGGGCGTACGTCCGTGATCACGTCAGCTGGGCTGGGAGCGGGGCCGTGTGGGTGACGGTCAGGCCGGAGACGGCCCGGGTCAGGGCCACGTACAGGCGGCGCAGGCCCGTGCGTTCGTCCGGTTCGCCGTCGACCACGGCCTGCGGCTCGTCGAGGACGACGTAGTCGTACTCCAGGCCCTTGGCGAGCGAGGCCGGGACCAGGGTCAGGCGGGTCTCGGCCGTCGTCTCCTCGCCGGGCGCCAGGTGGGCGATGCCCGCCGCCGCCAGCGCCTCGGCCAGCGCCCGGACCCGGGCGTCGGCGGCGATCAGGCCGGTCGAGCCCTCGTGGCGCAGCGACTCCTCGCACGCGGCGACCACTTCGGCGGTGTCCGTGACCCGGCGGACGTCGAAGAAGCCCGGGTTCTCGCGGACCGACGCCACCGGCGTCAGGCCGGGCGCGATGTGCGGCAGCAGCCGGGAGGCGTACGTGATCACGTCCGTCGGGACGCGGAAACCGGCCGTCAGCTCCTCGATCACGCCGTCCGTCTTGCCGAGGTGGGCCAGCGCCTCGTCCCAGCTCCGCGTCGCCCACGGCGTGGTGCCCTGGGCGAGGTCGCCGAGGACGGTCGCCGAACCGGTGCTGCAACGCCGCCCGACCGCCCGGTACTGCATGGGGGACAGGTCCTGCGCCTCGTCCAGGACGACGTGGCCGAGGGAGGGCGTGCGCTCCACGATGTCCCGCGCCTCGTCGATCAGCACCGCGTCCGCCGGTGACCACCTGGCCGACTTCACCGACCGGACCGGCTTGGCCCACAGGATCGTCTTCCGCTCGTCCTCGCTCAGCAGGCCCTCGGCGTGCTCCGCGAGGAACTCCGCGTCCGTGAGCAGCCGCAGCACGAGTTTCGCCGGGTCCACCGGCGGCCAGACCGCCTTCACGGCCGCCTTCACCGCACTGCTCCGGGCCACCGCGTCCTGCACCCGGTCGTCCGGGGCCTCCCCGGAGCGCTCCATCTGCACCAGCACCGCGTGCGCGACACGCTGCGGCAGGGCTTCGCGCGCGGCGCCGTAGCGGATGTCACGCTCCAGCAACTCGCGGACGATCGCCTCCAGTTCGTACGCCGGCACCCGCCAGCGGCGCGAGCCGCGCACGACGACGACCGGCTCGGTCGGCATGGTCACGTGCGCGTACACGGCCCGCCGCAGCACCTGGGCCATCCGCGCGTCGCCCTTGACGACCGCCGCGGCCGCGTCGTCCGTGCCGCGCACCTCCACGTCGCGCCCGACCAGGTCGTCGACCGTGGCCTGCCGGACCGTCAGCTCGCCCAGCGCGGGCAGGACCTGCTCGATGTACCGCAGGAAGGACCGGTTCGGCCCGATGACCAGGGTGCCGGTGCGGGCCAGCCGCTCCCGGTGCGCGTACAGCAGGTAGGCGACCCGGTGCAGGCCGACGGCGGTCTTCCCGGTGCCCGGACCTCCCTGCACGCACACGGTCCCGCCCAGCCCGCTGCGGACGATCTCGTCCTGCTCGGGCTGGATCGTCGCCACGATGTCGCGCATCGGGCCGACGCGCGGGCGCTCGATCTCCTGCTGGAGCAGCCGGCTGGTGCGGGCCGTCTCGGCCGGGTCGGACAGGTGCTCGTCCTCGTACGCCGTGAGGTCGCCGCCGGTGTAGCCGAAGCGGCGGCGCAGCGCGACGTCCATCGGGTCCTTCTTCGACGCCCGGTAGAACGGCTGCGAGACCGGTGCGCGCCAGTCGATCACCATCGGGTCCCCGTCGGCGTCGTGCACGTGCCGCCGCCCGATGTAGAACCTCTCCCCTTCGGCGCCCTCGGCCCGGTCGGCGCCGGGGGCGTGCAGGTAGTCGAGGCGGCCGAAGAACAGCGGGGTGTCGCTGAGGTCGGCCAGCGCCTTGATGCGCTCCTCGATCTGGCGGGCCAGCACCTCGGCGTTGACCCAGTTCGCGGTGACGTCGCTGATGTCGAGCGACTCGACGTCCTCGCGCATGGCCCGCAGGGCGGTCCGGGAGGCGGCGAGGTGGGAGCGCTCACGGGAGAGGGGATCGTCGACGGGCGTGGACAAGGGGGTGCCTCCGAAGACCTGCGGTGACATGCCTGACATGCGTGACCGTCATGACGGCATCGCCGGCATGACGGGCGTGACTGGCTGCGGGATGCCGCCCGGTTTCCGTCCGGCCGGCGGCGCTCCGTGTTCGGGAGGCGGGCAAGAGCGGAGATTCTAGGCCAGGCCCGCGGGCGGCCGCCAACCGGTTTTCCGGCACCCGGCGCGGCCTCCTGCCCGGGGCCAGGAAACGGGTCGGCCCCGCACCCAGAGGCGGGCGCGGGGCTTACCGCTCCGACAGCATCGGGCCTCAGGGAGCGGCCCGTGTCGGCGAGCGCGTGCTCAGCCGGTCGTCAGGGCGGTGTCGTCCACGACGAAGTCGGTGGCGAGGTAGGCGTCCTCGACGCCGGTGAACTTCAGGGTGACCGTCTGGCCCGCCAGCGAGGACAGGTCGAAGGACTTCTGGCTGTAGCCGGAGGCCGCGTTGGCGTTCGAGTACGTCGCGAGGGTCTTCGAACCGGCGGTGACCGTCAGCTTGTCGTAGACGGCGCTGTCGAATTCCTCGGTGTCGACGTGCAGGTAGAAGGTCAGGGTCGCCTTGCAGCCCGCGGGGATCGTCACCGACTGGGACAGGGTGTCGGTGTGTGCGGAGCCCCAGCCGTTGAGCCAGGCCGTGTAGGAGCCGCTGTGGGCCGGCTCACGGCTGTCGTTGTTGATGACGCCGCTGTTGGTCCAGCCGGTGTTGCCCGATTCGAAGCCCGGGTTGGCCAGCAGCTGGGTCGAGGTGCAGCCGCCGCCACCGCCGCTGGTGCTGATCGTCCAGGTGAAGGTCGCGGTGCCGGTCGCGCCGGTGGAGTCGGTCACCGTGACGGTGGCGCTGTAGGTTCCGGCCGTGCCGGGCGTACCGGAGATCACGCCGGTGGAGCTGTTGATCGACAGGCCGGTGGGCAGGCCGCTCGCGGCGTAGCTCAGGGAGCCGCTGTTGGTGCTGTTCGCCTGGACCTGGAGGCTGACGGCGGTGCCCACGGTGGAGGACTGGCTGCCGGGGTTGGTGACGGTCACGCCGCTGCTCGGCGGGGTGATGTGGCTGCCGACGCTGATGCCGGCGAAGGCGTTGCCGACGGCCGCGTACTGGGCGGAGCTGGTGCCGTAGAGCGCGGCGGCGGCGTTGAGGGCGGCGGTGCGGGCGCCGGCGTAGTTGGTGCTGGACGTCATGTACGTCGT
This sequence comes from Streptomyces sp. H51, assembly GCF_035656535.1. Classification (NCBI taxonomy): domain Bacteria; kingdom Bacillati; phylum Actinomycetota; class Actinomycetes; order Kitasatosporales; family Streptomycetaceae; genus Streptomyces; species Streptomyces sp. H51. The sequence continues at coordinate 455,539 of NZ_JAYMHD010000011.1, read as the reverse complement.
CAGCGCCTTGTACCAGATCTGCAGCGCGGCGGCCCGGCCGATGCCGGCGACCGCGACGCCGTCGGAGGTCGGGCTGTTGTACGTGACGCCGTTGATGGTCTTGCTGCCGCTGCCCTCGGAGAGCAGGTAGAACATGTGGTTCGCCGGGCCCGAGGAGTAGTGCACGTTGAGGTTGCCGACGCCGGAGTACCAGCTGTCGGCCGAGTTGCCGTCCTTGCTGGGCTTGTCCATGTACCGCAGCGGGGAGCCGTCGCCGTTGATGTCGACCTTCTCGCCGACGAGGTAGTCACCGGGGTCCGAGCTGTTGTCGGCGTAGAACTCCACACCGGCTCCGAAGATGTCGGAGGTGGCCTCGTTCAGGCCGCCGGACTCGCCGCTGTAGGTGAGGCCCGCGGTGTTGGAGGTGACGCCGTGGCTCATCTCGTGGCCGGCTATGTCCAGTGCGGTCAGCGCGTGGGTGCCGCCGGAGCCGTCGCCGTAGGTCATGCAGAAGCAGGTGTCGTCCCAGAACGCGTTGACGTACGCGCTGTCGTAGTGGACGCGGGAGTAGGCGGCCACGCCGTCGTTCTTGATGCCGCTGCGCCCGAAGGTGTTCTTGTAGAAGTCCCAGGTCGACTGGGCGCCGTAGGCGGCGTCCGCGCCCGCGGTCTGGGTGTTGGAGCCGGACCCGGTGCCCCAGACGTCGTCCGCGTCGGTCATCAGGGTGCCGGTCCCCGACGTGCCGTTGTTGAGGTTGTACGTCTTGTGGCCGCCGCGCGTGGTGTCGTACAGCTGGTACGTCGAACCGGACAGCGTGGTGTTCAGCGTCACGGAGCCGCTGTACTGGGTGTTGCCGGTACCGGTCTCGATGCCCTGGTACCGGCCGAGCTCCTTGCCGGTGGTGGCGTCGGTGACGACGTGCAGCCGGCTCGGCGTGCCGTCGTCCTGCAGGCCGCCGACCACGGTCTCCCAGGCCAGCTTCGGGGTGCCGCTTCCCGCCCAGATGACCTTGCGGACGCTGTCGGCGGCGGGCTGCCTGGCGTCCAGCGCGCGGGCCGCCTTCAGCGCCTTGGTCTCGGCCGCCGCCTTGGTCAGGGTGGCGGTGGTGGAGGCGACCTTGATGGTGCGCTTGGTGTTGAAGGTCGTGCCGACCGTGCCGGACGCCTTGGCGGCGGGCGGGGTGTGCACGACGAGGTCGCCGCCGAGGACCGGGAGGCCGGCGTAGGTGCGCTCGTAACGGGTGTGGACGGTGCCGTCGTTGTCCTTGACGACGTCCTTGACGACCAGCTTCTCCTTGGCCCCCAGGCCGAGCGTGCGGGTGGTGGCGGCCGTCTTGTCCTGGGCGCTCCGGATCAGGGCCTTGCGCTGGGCCGGGCTGAGCCTGGCCTCCAGGGCGCCGTGGCGCAGGCCGTGAAGTCCGCTGTCGGCGGCCCGGTCGGCCGCGGCGGCGGTGCTCGCGAGGGTGCCCGCGAGGCCCGCCGTCAGTGCCAGCGCGGCGAGGGCCGCCGTGAGTCTGGTCGTGTGCACGTCTGCTCCGGTTCCGTAAGGGGGAGTGGAATGCGCCCGAGTATGAGCGTGGGCATGGCAAGGAGGGGACATCTCATCGCTCATAAGGCCGGTGTTATGACCGGCCCCTCCCGGACCCTCCACACCGCGCGCCACCTTCCCTATCTTGTTGAAATGCAGTTGGAGTTGAGGCATCTCGAAGCTGTCCAGCGGATAGCGGAGGCGGGCAGTCTGGGGCGCGCTGCCGCCCGGCTCGGGGTTTCCCAGCCGGCCCTCTCCGCGCAGTTGCGGCGGATCGAACGGGTCACCGGCGGCGAGCTGTTCGTGCGCGGCAGAGGCGGCGTCGAGCCGACCCCGCTGGGCGAGTACGTGCTGTCCGTGGCGCGCCGGGTGCTCGGCGAGATGGACGCCCTGACGGCCGGAGCGCGAGCCGCCGCACCGCATCCGACCCTGCGGCTCGGCTGCATCCTGCTCGTCCTGGTGGACCGGCTGTTCGGGCACCTGGAGACGGAACTGCCCGGCCACGAGATCGACATCAGCACCGAGCGCTCGGCGGTCACACTCACCCGCATGCTCGGTGCCGGAAAGTACGACGCGATCCTGTACGGGGAGGGCGCCGACCACGACACGCCGCTTCCCGACGGTGTGGCGGCCCGCACCCTCATACCGAAGGAACCGGCCTTCGTGCGCCTGTCGGCCGCCCACCCGCTGGCCGGGCAGGAGCAGATCGAACTCGCCGACCTGGCAGGCGAAACCTGGACGACGCTGACCGACGACGACGACGGCTGCCCTGAAGCCGTACTCGAAGCCTGCCGCCGGGCCGGCTTCGCACCGAAGCTGCGCTACCGGATCGACGACCGCAAGATGCGGTGGGAGATGATCGCCGCCGGACGGGCCGTCTCCGTCTGCCAGCCCACCTCGCCGCACGCCGAGGGCACGGTACTGCGCCCGCTGGCCGGCGACCCGCTCACCGGCCGCATCCGGCTCGCCTGGAACCGGGCCGCAGTCACCGAGCGGCGCGCCGGCCGGCTGTACCGGGCGGCGGCACGCGCGTACCTCGACAGCATCCCCAACAACACCAGCTACCAGGCTTGGTGGGAATCCCGCCCGGAGCTGCACCCGGTCCTCGACTGAGCCCGGCGGCGGGCGGCGGCCCTGGCCCCTCTGGTCCCCCTCGTCCCCCTAGTCCCCATGGTCCCTGGTCCCCTTGGTTCCCCTGGTCCCCTTCGTCCCTCTGTCCTCGGATCCCCTGGGGGACGCGGCAGCCCCGGTGAAGGAGCGGGTCGGACCTGGGTACTACGCGGCACCGCCGACGGCTCGCCCCGCAGTCCGATGCGGACCTTATGTCCGGAACGCCACCATGGAGACATGAGTGCAGCAGCCTTCCACCCAGCGCCCTCGCACAGCCACCACCCACACCTCCACCGCCTCGCCGAAGTCCTGCACGCGGTAAAGGTCTTCGTCGGCGCCGCCTTCAGCGTCGCCGTCCTCGGCGAGTACGGCGAGGACCCGGGCGTCCTCCGTAAGTGACCCCCGCGTCGAACTGAGTACGAGCCCACCCGCGGGATGAGCAGGGGCACCGGCGCCCCGCCGCTCACGGGCCTGCTTTACTGCGCGCATGACAACACAGCACAACCCGGCACAACCCCTCCCCAGACCGGACGCGGACGCGCGGGACCGCCGGGCCTGGGTCGCGCCGCTCATCGCGACGGTCCTGTTCGTGTTCCTCGGCCCGGCCGCGCTGCTCATCGGCGGCATGTCCGCCATGGCGACCGACGGCTGCGGCCACGACGACTGCTCGGCACTCGTCGCGCAGCTCGACGTGGTCTACGCCGTCCTCACCTACGGAGGCCCGCTGGCCGTCCTCGCCTGCATCGCCGCGTGGGTCCTGCCCTGGAAGCGCCGCTGGTCGGCCGCCCGCCTGGTCGCCGCCGCCCTCACCGTGCTCCCGCCGCTGATCGTCCTGCTGCTGGTGTTCACGCTCCCCGCACCGTGAACCACCGGCCTGCCCGGCCCTGAACGGGCCGGACCGCTCCCGCACTCCGACGAGGCGGCCGGACCGCTCCCGGACTGCGACGAGGCGGCCGGACCGCTTCCGCACTCCGACGAGGCGGCCGGACCGCTGCCGGACTGCGACGAGGCGGCCGGACCGCGACGACGCGGCCGGACCGCGACGACGCGGCCGGACCGCTCCGACGCTCCGAGCGGCCGGACCGCTCAGCTCTCCGCGAGGATCTCGTCCGCGTCCACGATCCGGTAGGCGTAGCCCTGCTCGGCCAGGAAGCGCTGCCGGTGGGCGGCGAAGTCCTGGTCGATCGTGTCGCGGGCGACCACGGAGTAGAAGTGGGCCTGGTGGCCGTCGGCCTTGGGCCGCAGCACCCGTCCCAGCCGCTGTGCCTCCTCCTGCCGCGACCCGAAGGTCCCCGACACCTGGATCGCGACCGTCGCCTCCGGCAGGTCGATGGAGAAGTTCGCGACCTTGGACACCACCAGCACGCTGATCTCGCCCTCCCGGAAGGCGTCGAACAGCTTCTCCCGCTGCGCGTTGGACGTCTCGCCCTTGATGACGGGCGCGTCCAGGTGCTCGCCCAGCTCGTCGAGCTGGTCGATGTACTGCCCGATGACCAGGATCTGCTGCCCGGCGAACCGCCGCACCAGCGCCTCGGTCACCTTCCGCTTGGTCGCGGTGGTCGCGCAGAAGCGGTACTTCTCCTCCGTCTCGGCCGTGGCGTACGCGAGCCGCTCGGAGTCGGTGAGGTTGACCCGGACCTCCACGCAGTCGGCGGGCGCGATGTAGCCCTGCGCCTCGATCTCCTTCCACGGAGCGTCGAACCGCTTGGGGCCGATCAGCGAGAACACGTCCGACTCGCGGCCGTCCTCGCGCACCAGGGTCGCGGTCAGCCCCAGCCGCCGCCGCGCCTGGAGGTCGGCGGTGAACTTGAACACGGGCGCGGGCAGCAGGTGCACCTCGTCGTAGACGATCAGGCCCCAGTCGCGGGAGTCGAACAGCTCCAGGTGCGGGTAGACGCCCTTCCGCCGCGTCGTCAGCACCTGGTAGGTGGCGATGGTGACGGGCCGGATCTCCTTCCGCGTCCCGCTGTACTCGCCGATCTCTTCCTCTGTCAGCGAGGTGCGCTTCACCAGCTCGTGCTTCCACTGCCGGGCGGAGACGGTGTTCGTGACGAGGATCAGGGTGGTCGACTTGGCCTGCGCCATCGACCCCGCGCCGACCAGCGTCTTGCCCGCCCCGCAGGGCAGCACGACGACCCCGGAGCCGCCGTGCCAGAAGTTCTCCACGGCCTGCTTCTGGTACGGCCGCAGCGCCCAGCCGTCCTCGGCCAGCTCGATCGGGTGCGCCTCGCCGTCCACGTAACCGGCGAGGTCCTCGGCCGGCCAGCCCAGCTTGAGCAGCACCTGCTTGATCTGCCCGCGCTCGGAGGGGTGCACGGCCACCGTGTCCGGGTCGATGCGCGCCCCGACCAGCGGCGCGATCCGCTTCGAGCGCAGCACCTCCTCCAGCACCGGCCGGTCGGTGCTGGTCAGCACCAGTCCGTGCGCCGGGTGCTTGCTGAGGGTCAGCCGGCCGTAGCGGTCCATCGTCTCGGCGACGTCCACCAGCAGCGCGTGCGGCACCGGGTAGCGGCTGTACTGCACCAGCGCGTCCACGACCTGCTCGGCGTCGTGCCCGGCCGCCCGCGCGTTCCACAGGCCGAGCGGCGTCACCCGGTAGGTGTGGATGTGCTCCGGAGCGCGCTCCAGCTCCGCGAACACCGCGATGGACCGACGGCAGGCGTCGGCCTGCTCGTGGTCGACCTCGAGCAGCAGCGTCTTGTCGGACTGGACGATGAGTGGACCGTTCACCTGCTGGACCCCTTCCGAGCGGCCAAACGTCCAGTGTGCCCTATCGGCCGTTGATCACCGCTGGTCGTCCGGTCGCCGTGGGCCGCCCGGTGACCGCCGGTCGTCGATCACCGTCGTCGATCCGCGTCAGTCGTCCGCGAGTTCGGCGACCCCCGTGATGCGGTGCAGCGGGTAGGTGCGGACCTCGTCCGCCGTGTGGTCGTACGCCGTCACGAAACCGCCCTCGACGCGGACCGGGGCGATGACGCGCCGGCTCGCGGTGCCCTCGGCGTCGACGTACCCGATCCACAGCGTCTCGCCGGTCAGGACGGCCGCCTGCACGGTGGCCAGGGTCTCGGCGGAACTGGTGCGGGGCAGCTCCCCGCGCGCCGCGGGAGCCTGCTTGCGCGGGGCCGTGGACGCCAGATCGCCGGCCCTGACGGCCCGGACCGCGGCCGCGAGGAGCGTGGCGTCCGGCGGCGGCGGGCCCTCCGGGACAGGTTCCGGCGCGGTGCGCGGCGGGGTGCGGCGGGCGTCGGCGCGGGTGATCACGACGTCGCCCTCGGCCGACTCGGCGGCCGGCGCGAAGCCCATCGCCCGCAGCCCCTCCAGCAGGGCCGCCGGGTCGGCCTGAGCGGCCAGCACGGTCGGCGCGAGGCGGCGCAGCCGCAGGGCCGCGGCGCGCCGGTCGGCGAGGATCTCGTTCAGCAGCGCGTCGTCGTCGCAACGCACGTACGCCGAGGCCGCGCCGACGCGCAGATGGCCGTGCCTGCGGGCCACGTCGTCGATCAGGTACGACAGCGGCTGCGGCACCGGTGTGCGGGAGTGCGCGGCGAGGAAGCCGTGCAGGTCGGAGGCGGTCTGGCCGGCGTCCAGGGCACGCCGTACCGAGGCCGGCGTGAAGCGGTAGACCGTCGCCCCGCCCTTGGACTCGATGTCGGCGAGCACGCCCAGCAGGTCGGCGAGCGGCCGCTGGAGCGGGCCGGGCGCCACCGCCGTCAGGTCGGCCTGCAGCAGGACGTGGTCCAGGGGCTCCGGCAGCAGCGGGGCGAGCAGCCGGGCGGCGGCCGTCGCGGCGGCGGCCTGCTCGGCGGGGGAGAGGGCGTCGACGGCGACCGGCGCGTGCGGGACGTGGTGCACGGGCAGCTTGTCGCCGGGGCCCGCCGGCTCCGGCTCCGGTCCCGGCTCGGGTTTCCTCGGCGCGGGCGCGCCCAGCAGCGCCCGCCCGTGCGCGGACAGGGCGCCCCGGCCGGTGACGCCCAGCGCCTCCGCCTCCGACAGTGCCCAGCGGGCCAGCCGGGCGCGCAGGTCGTCGTCCCGGCGCTGCGGGCGCTCCCAGTCCAGGCGGGCGAGCACCGAGTCGGCGGCCGGCGAGGTGCCCTCCGGCAGCCCGGCCAGCAGGGTCAGCACCCGGTGCCGTACCTCGGGCGCCGCGGACCGGTCGAGTCCCGGCCCGAGCGCCGACAGCGTGCGGTCCTTCGCGTCCCGTCCGCCGACCAGCCCCGGCGTCCGGGTCGCCGTCAGCCACGCCCGGGCGAGCCGCGCCCAGCGCTCGGCGGGCGGGCGCCCCAGCCACTCGTCGTAGGCCGGGGTCGCCGCGTACCGCTCGTCGGCCTCCCCGTCGGAGGCGAGCAGGCCCGCCGCGTAGGCGAGTTCGAGCCAGAAGGCGGCGACGGGCTCGGGCACGTCCAGGGCGACCGCGGTGCGCTTGAGGTCGCGCACGCTCAGCCCGCCCGCCCGCAGCACCGCGGGCCCGCCCCCGTCCCAGTCCTTCAGCAGCTCCTCCACCGTCGCCAGCGCCGTGTACGCCTGCCCGGCCGCCGTCGCGTCCACCACCTGCGGAGGGTGCGTGGCGGTGGGTCCGAGCGCGGGCGGCAGCGGCTCGACGGCTCGGTGCGCCCGGCCGCCGCGCAGGTGCAGGGCCACCTCGCGGGGCAGTACGACCGTGCCGGGCGCCGTCGGCAGCAGCAGGCCCCGGTCGAGCAGCCAGCGCAGGTGGGCCGCCGGGTCCGCGGTGACCTGGCCGTACGGCGGCCCCCAGACCAGGCGGTCCAGCACCTCGCGCGCCGGGGGCGGGGCCGTGCCGAGCAGCGCCGCCATCCGGGCGCGGTCGGTGAACAGTCCGGTCAGCGAGGTCACGGCGGAGACGGAGTCGTGCGTCGAGGCCAGCCCGGCCGCCGTCACGATCTCCTGGATGCGTCCCGGCGACATGCCCGACGTCGCCTCCCGCACGGTGGGGCCGAGCCCCGTCGGGGACGGGTGCTGCGGCGACGGCGAGAGCAACTCGCGGGCCGTGCGCACCAGCCGCAGCCGGTCGTCGCCGCCCCACGCCAGCGCCTGCTCGCGCAGCGTGCCGAGGGCGCGGGGCAGCGCGGCGGCGACCGCCGGATCGCCCGCGTCGCCGGTCATCAGCCCGAGCAGCTCCTCGTACGTCGCCGGGTCCGAGGCCACCGCCAGGGCCTGCGCCGTCTGCTGGGCGAAGCGGTCCAGCCGCTCCAGCGCCCGGACCACCGAGGCCCGGGTGCCGGCCCGGGTGGCGAGCTGGGTGAGGTCGGTGGGGACGGGGGTGATGAGATCGGGGCGGGCGCGCAGGAGCGCGGCCAGGGAGGCGTCGTCCCTGACACGGAGGGCCTCTGCGAGTGAACGCGGGGCGGCCGGGGTGCTCATCCGACCCACGGTAGCGGGTGACCGGCCCGCCGACCCGGGCCCCCGGGCCCACGCCGACCGGCCCGGACGTCCCCGCTCCGGCCGCGGCGCGGCACCGCGCGGCGCCCGCCGCCGGGCCGGTCTGTGCCGATCTGCGCTACCTTCGTGCCCACGTGGTATCCAACACGCCCGCCCCGGAGGGGACTTCGTTGGGGATCGAGAGCGACCAGGTCGTCTACGAGTATCTGAGCCGCGTCGGCGACGTGGCGCACCAGCAGCAGTTGCCGTCCGCCACGCGCATGCGGCTGGTGTCCGAACTGCGCAACGAGATCGACCGGCGCCGGGCCAAGGCCACCGCCGACTCCCCGGCCGCCGTCCGCCGCATCATCGACCGGATCGGCAGCCCCGACGAGGTCGTCGCCGCCGCGGGCGGCACCGGCACCGGGCCGGAACCGGCCCCCACGCCGACGCACGTGCCCGCGCAGCGGGACGGCGGGCCCGCCGGCGACACGGGCGACGGCGGCCGGCGCAAGGGCCTGCGCCGCGTCGTGCCGCGCCCGCGGCCCGAGCCGCCCGCCGCCCCCGACGCGCCGCCCCCGGCGAGCGCGCGGGAACCCGGCGCCGGTGCGGCGCCCCCCGACTGGTGGCGGGTGGAGGGCAGGCCGTTCGTGGAGAGCGAGGTGCCAGGCTTCACGGGAGGCATCGAGATCCCGGAACTGCTGCGGCCCCCACGCCCGAGGGAACCGGAGGGCGAGCCGGACCCGGCAGCCGACACGCCCGGGTCCGCGACCACCGATCCCGAGGCCGGCCCCGCCGAGAAGACCTCCGCCGACGCCCCCGCCGCCCCCGCCGCCCGCCGCCGCCTCGCTCTGCCGCTCTCCGGCCGGCGCAACCCGCTGCTGCTGATCGCCGCCGGTCTGCTCGTCGTCGGCGCGGTCCTCGGCAACTGGGTCGCCCTGCTGCTCGGCTGGGCCATCGCCTACGCCTCCCGCCGCCTGACGCAGAACGAGTCCAAGCTCGCCGTCATGGGCATGCCGGGGCTGGCGCTGGCGGCCGGCGCCGGGTGGCTGTGGGGCAGGGCGAACGGCCGCTGGGGCGACCCCATCGCCGAGGGCCACCTCGACGAGGCGATCGGCCAGACCTGGCCATGGGTGGTACGAGCCGCGGCAGTCCTGTCGGCCCTGTACCTGACCTGGCGCTCACAACGCGAGTCGTAGTCCGCGGCCGGCACGAAAGGCGCGCCCGCGCCGGGCCGCGACTCGTGGCGCGCGGCACGGGACGCAGCCCGGCCCGCGCCACGCCGGGACCCATGGACTGCGCGAGGCCCGGCGCCTTCCGCCACGGCCCCCGCCCTGCGCCGCCCCCGCCCTGCGCTGCGCGGGCCCTGCGCCGCCCCTGCCCTGCGCCGCCCCCGCTCTGCGCTGCCCCTGCCCTGCGCTGCCCCTGCCCTGCGCTGCCCCCGCCCTGCGCTGCGCGGGCCCTGCGCCAGGCCCGCAGCCCGGGACGTCGTTCGTGGCGCGGCAGTGGCCCGCGGCCAGGGTTCGGCCAGCGGCAACACAGGCCGTGGTTCGTGGCCGCAGACCGTGGCTCGTGGCCGCAGGCCGTGGTTCGTGGCGCAGGGCGGGACCGCCGACGCCGGTGTGGGTCGTGGCGGGGTGCGGGATCCGCGGAGTGGGGCGGGACCGCCGACGCCGGTGTGGGTCGTGGCGCGGTGCGGGATCCGCGGCGCGGGGCGTGGCCCGCAAGGCGGGCCGTGGATGCGGATGCGGGGCGGGAGGCTGTGGTCCGCGACGCGGCCCGGCAGGCCGGCGCCCGCGACGGGGCGCGCTCGTGGCGCAGGGTGCGCCTGGAGAGCAGGACGTGATCCGCGGGCCCGCGGGGCAGGGCGTGGCTTGCGGCCAGGGGCGGGCGGCTGTTGGCGTGGGCGGCGGTGGGCACAATGGGCGGCATGGCCTTCGCGACCTCTCCCGCGCTCACCGTCGGCTTCGACCTGGACATGACCCTGATCGACTCGCGCCCCGGCATCCGTGCCTGCTACCAGGCGCTGTCGGAGCGGACGGGTACGTACATCGACGCCGACCTCGCGGTCACGCGGCTCGGGCCGCCGCTCGCCGACGAACTCGTCCACTGGTTCCCGGAGGACGAGATAGCGGCCGTGGGCGAGCTGTACCGGTCGATGTACCCGACGATCGCGGTGGCCGCCACGCCCGCGCTGCCCGGCGCGCGGGAGGCGATCGACGCGGTGCGGGCCGCCGGCGGGCGGGCGATCGTCGTCACCGCCAAGTACGAGCCCAACGCCAAGCTGCACCTGGAGCACCTCGGCATGGAGCCCGACGCGGTGATCGGCGACCTGTGGGCAGAGCAGAAGGCGCTGGCGCTGCGCGAGCACGGCGCCGCCGTCTACGTCGGCGACCACACGGGCGACGTGCGGGGCGCGCGCACGGCCGCCGCCGTGTCCGTCGCCGTGGCGACCGGGCCGTGCAGCCCCGAGGAGCTGACGACGGCCGGTGCCGACGTCGTGCTCGGGGACCTCACGGAGTTCCCCGGGTGGCTGGCGGGCTACCGTCCCGCCCGCGCCTGACGGCGCGCCACCGCGATCGAGCGGAGCACGCCGGCGGCGGCGACGAGGAAGCCGACGCCCATGAGCATGCTCAGGCCGAACATGAACGGCGGAAAAGGCTTCGCGTGGAGGAAGAGCGGAGCAACTGTGACGAGTGTGGCCACGGCACCGACGAAGAAGACGATGGCACCGGCACGGATCAGTCGGTCACCGGGCCCGGCGGAATTCGGTTGGGTTTTGTCACGCACCCCACCAGGGTAGTTCCAGCGCGAAGGAACAACCCGGAGACGTCTTGTCACCGGCCTGAAGACCATTAGCCTTGGTAGCGGCGGGTCACGGACGACCCGCTCCAATGCTATCAAGAGCCGTTTCCCGAAGCGGTTTTCCCGACGAGTACGAGGACGAGGACAGACGTGCCTACCGGCAAGGTCAAGTGGTTCAACAGTGAGAAGGGCTTCGGCTTTCTCTCCCGCGACGACGGCGGTGACGTCTTCGTCCATTCCTCGGTCCTCCCCGCCGGAGTCGAGACGCTCAAGCCGGGCCAGCGCGTGGAGTTCGGCGTCGTCGCCGGGCAGCGCGGCGACCAGGCGCTTTCGGTGACCGTCCTCGACCCCACCCCCTCGGTCGCGGCCGCCACGCGCAAGAAGCCGGACGAACTGGCCTCCATCGTCCAGGACCTGACGACCCTCCTCGAGAACATCACCCCGATGCTCGAGAAGGGCCGCTACCCCGAGAAGGCGTCCGGGAAGAAGATCGCCGGCCTGCTCCGCGCGGTCGCCGACCAGCTCGACGTCTGACCCGTCCGTCGCGTCCGACCCGTCCGTCGCGTCCGACCCGCCCGCCGCGGGCGGGCGGTCCGCTACCCGAACACCGGCGTCTACCCGAACACCGGCGTCACGGGAACGCCAGCGCGTCCGCGCCGAGGGGCGGCACCAGCCCCTCGGCCGCCGCGCGGGTGAGCAGCCCGCGGACGGCCGCGTAGCCGTCGTCGCCCAGATCGGCCGTGAAGTCGTTGACGTACAGGCCGATGTGCTGGTCGGCGACGGCCGGGTCCATCTCCTGGGCGTGTTCCATGACGTACGGGCGGGAGGCCGCCGGGTCGGCCCAGGCCGCGCGGACGGACGCGCGGACGGAGTCGGCGAGCAGCGCCAGCGCCTCCGCGCCCAGGGACCGCTTGGCGACGATCGCGCCCAGCGGGATGGGCAGGCCGGTGGTCCGCTCCCAGTGCTCGCCCATGTCCGCGAGCTTGTGCAGGCCGTACTGGTGGTACGTGAAGCGCGCCTCGTGGATCACGAGCCCGGCGTCGACCTTCCCGTCCCGCACGGCCGGCATGATCTCGTGGAACGGCATCACCACGATCTCACCGACCTTCCCCGGGACGGTGTCCGCGGCCCACAGCCGGAACAGCAGGTAAGCCGTCGACTTCTCGCTGGGCACGGCGACCGTACGGCCCGTCAGGTCGACGCCGTGGTCCCGCGTGAGCACCAGCGGCCCGCAGCCCCGGCCCAGCGCGCCCCCGCACGGCAGCAGCGCGTACTCGTCGAGGACGTACGGCAGGACGGCGTACGACACCTTCAGCACGTCGAACTCGCCGCGCTCGGCCATGCCGTTGGTGACGTCGATGTCCGCGAACGTCACGTCCAGCGCGGGCGCGCCCGGGACGCGGCCGTGGGCCAGGGCGTCGAAGACGAAGGTGTCGTTGGGGCAGGGCGAGTACGCGATCCGCAGGGGCTGCTCACTGGTCATGCTTGTTCCAACTCTCCAGGGCGGGCACGAGCTTCCCGAAGCCGTCGGTCAGGGCGGCGAGGGCGTCGGCGATGCGCCAGGCGGCGCGGTCGCGCGGGCCCACCGGGTTGGACACCGCGCGGATCTCCACGACGGGCACGCCGTGCGCCGCGGCCGCCTCGGCGACCCCGAAGCCTTCCATCGCCTCGGCGAGGGCGTCCGGGTGGCGGGCGCGCAGCCGCTCGGCGCGCTCGGCGGTGCCGGTCACCGTGGAGACGGTGAGCACCTCTCCGGTGCGGGCCCCGGTCACGCGCGCGAGGTCTCGTACGAGTGAATCGGGTGGACGGTGGGTGACGGTTCCGAAGCCCAGTTCGGTGACCGGCACGAACCCCTGCGCGGTCTCGGCGCCCAGGTCGGCCGCGGTGATCCGGTCGGCGACGACGAGTGAGCCGACGGGCGCGGCGGGCTGGAAGCCCCCGGCGATCCCGGCGGAGACGACCAGGGTGTACGGGGCGCCGTCGAGGGCCGCGGCGGTCAGGGCGGCGGCGGTACGGGCCCCCGCGAGGGCCGGCCCCACGCCGATCGCCGTCAGATCGACCGCCATCAGATCGGCCGGCGACTCACCGGCTGCCGTCGGATCGGCCGGCGTCGGATCGACCGCCGTCGGATCGGCCGACGACTCACCGGCTGCCGTCTGATCGGCCGCCGACCGGTCGGCCGTCGGCCCACCGCCCGTCGGTGACAGCCGGTGCAGGACCGCGCCCGGGAGCCGCAGCTCCCGGAAGGGCCCCGCGAACGCCCGTGCCACCGCGTCCCGCTCGGCGGGGACGGCGGTGGCCACCAGCACGCGGAGCCCGACGGCAGCGGCAGCGGCAGCGATCAGGCGTCCTTCTTCAGCCTGAACGACCACAGCCCGGTGACCTTGTTGCTGCCCTTCTTGCCGTCGCCCGCCTTGATGGAGACCAGGGTCGAGTTGCCCTGGGCGCCGTACTGGGCGTTGAAGAAGACGCTGCCCGGGATGGTGCGGTAGGTCTTGGTGCTGTCCTCGGTGAGCGGCTGGCCGTTCATCAGGATCGTCCACCGCTTGTCGGCGATGTCGGGGTCGACGCCGAAGCGGACGGTCTCGTCGGGGTCGACCTTGATGGACTTGATGTCCTTGTCCTTCAGGCACTTCGTCAGGTCCGCGACACTCAGGCCCTCGCCCTCGCCACCGCAGGTGGCCTCCTCGCTGACCGAGGAGGAGCCGACCGTGATCGTCGACAGCGGCGTCGGCTTGTCACAGGCCGACAGGACGAGCAGTCCGGCACAAACGGCGCCGGCGGCGGCGACGGCGCGGCGGCGTCGCACAGCGGATTGCATCGAGGTCATGGCCGAAGGCTATCGGGCGGCCCCGACGCCGCGACCAGGCGGGGTACGACGTGCCCGCGCGTTACGCCACGCGGGGCCGTGCGGAGCCGCCGTGCCGGGCCGACCCGATCAGCCCGCGGAAGGTGGTGAGCCACCCCAGCGCGAGGACCGCCGCGGCCACGCACAGGCCCGCCGTGCCGTTCAGCGGCATCACGATGCCTATCGCGCCGCCCAGCACCCACGACACCTGCATCAGCGTCTCCGAGCGGGCGAACGCCGAGGTGCGCACCAGCTCGGGCACGTCCCGCTGGATCAGCGCGTCCAGCGACAGCTTCGCCAGCGCCTGCGAGAACCCGGCGACCGCGGTCAGGCACGCCACCAGGAACCCGCCGAAGAACACCGCCGCCGTGATCGCCGCGCCCAGCACGAACGCCAGCACCGTCACGATGATGATCTCCGGCGCCCGGGCGCGCAGCCACGCCCCGACCGCCGTGCCGAGCGCGTTGCCCGCGCCCGCCGCGACGGCCACGATGCCCAGCGACACGGCCGCGTTGGATCCGGTCAGCGGGTGCTCGCGCAGCAGGAAGGCGAGGAAGAACGTCAGGAAGCCCGACAGCCAGCGCAGGGCGGCGTTCGCGCCGAGCGCGTGGGTGACCGCGAGACCGACCGTCCTGAGGCCCGGGCGCTTCACCGGCTTGAGGTGCGGCCCGTGCAGGTGCGCCTCGTCCGCGGCGAGCAGCGCCACGTCCTCGCCCTTGGCGGAGTCCACCTTCGGCGGCAGCGAGAAGGACAGGAACGTGCCCACGACGAAGATCACGAAGGCGCCGTAGAGCGGCCAGCGCGGACCGATCGCGTGCAGCCCGGCGCCGATCGGGGCGGCCACCCCGGTGGCCAGCAGCCCGCCGAGGGTGACCCGCGAGTTCGCCTTCACCAGGGAGAACTTCGGCGGCAGCAGACGCGGCACGACGGCGCTCCTGACCACGCCGTACGCCTTCGAGGCGACCAGCACCCCCAGCGCCGCCGGATACAGCTGGATGCTGCCGGTGGAGACGGCACCGGCGATGATCAGCGCGAGCAGCGCCCGGGCCAGCATCGCGCCCGCCATCGCGGCGCGGCGGCCGTGCGGCAGACGGTCGAGCAGCGGCCCGATCACCGGCGCGAGGACGGTGAAGGGCGCCATGGTGATCGCGAGGTAGAGGGCGACCCGCCCGCGCGCCTCGTCGGTCGGCACGGAGAAGAAGACGGTGGAGGCGAGGGCGATCGTGATCATCACGTCGCCGGCGCCGTTCACACCGTGCAGTTCGATCAGCTTGCCCAGGCCGGACTCGCCCGCGCCGTGCGCGTGGGTGGCCTTCCTGATCCCGCGCACGGTCCCGGTGAACGGGAAGTGCAGGGCACGGCCGACCGCGCGGACGGACCCGCCGAACCGGCCCGAACCGCCACTCCGGCCCTTCCCCCTGACCCCACCCACACCGGCGGTCCCCTGGGGCGTCCTTGCGGCTGCCACGACGCAATAGTGCCCCGATAACGGTGTGCGTAGTGCGGTTACCGCGCGTATGGAGCCGACCGGACTCGTGGAGAGGGACCTTTTCCGACCCGTCGGTGTAGGCCGCGCGCACGCGAGAAGGTAGCGTGCCTATCTCAGCCATGCCGCAGAATGGATGGCAGAGGTGCGCCCGAGCGCGATCGGGCGTGGACGTCGACGCGGTCCCCGGGTCCGCTCCGTCCGCCCCGCCGCCGCCAGGCAGCCGCACCTGTGAGACGGCGTAGGAGAGAAGCGATACCTGTGAGCGCAGCGACCACGCGAAGCCGCACCCCCGACCGCCTGTGCGCCGAGGCCGTCGACCTCGCCCGCGCCACAGCCGAGGAGGCCGCCGCGCCGGGGATCGTCGGCGGACACGAGGGACTCGTGTCCGAGGGCGACCGCGTCGTCACGCACTTCTTCGCCTGCAAGGAACTCGGCTACCGCGGCTGGCGCTGGGCGGTGACCGTGGCCCGCGCCTCCCGCGCCAAGGTCGTCACCGTCGACGAGGTGGTGCTGCTGCCCGGCCCGGACGCCGTGCTCGCGCCGGAGTGGGTGCCGTGGAGCGAGCGGCTGCGCCCCGGCGACATGGGGCCCGGCGACCTGCTGCCCACCGACGCCGAGGACCTGCGCCTGGAGCCCGGCTTCACCGGCGAGGACGAACCGGCGCCGAACGCCGCCGTCTCCGAGGACATGGCGGAGCTGGCCGAGGCGGAGGACGCGGAAGTCACGGCGGGCACCCCGGCCAACCTCCCGGTCGTCCCGTCCCGCGGCTCCATCGCGGCCGTCGCCGAGGAACTGGGCATGCGCCGCGCCCGCGTCCTGTCCCGGTACGGCCTGCACACTGCCGCGGACCGCTGGGAGGAGGCGTACGGCTCCAAGACCCCGATGGCCCAGGCGGCACCGGCGTCCTGCGTCAGCTGCGGCTTCCTGGTCCGCATCGGCGGCTCCCTCGGGCAGGCCTTCGGCGTCTGCGCCAACGAGTTCTCCCCGGCCGACGGCCGCGTGGTCTCCCTGGCCTATGGCTGCGGCGGCCACTCCGAGGCCGCGGTCATGCCGAAGGCGCCCCAGCCGGCCCCGCCGGTGATCGACGAGACCAAGGTCGACGCCTTCCCCCTCCGCCCGGCCCCCGACTCCGGCTCGGTCCCGGCCGTCACGGACGAGGCCGCGGCGGAACTGGGCCACTCCTAGCCCCCGACGGCCCGCCGCCGAGCCGCCGGCCCGCGCCCACCCGGGCACGGGCCCGGCTCACCGCTCCGTGAAGATGTCCTCGGCGGTGGTGGTGATCACGGCACGCCGGTGCCAGCGGCGCAGGGTCTCAAGGTCGTCACACCCGATGACCCGCTCACGAACGGCTCCGGGGACATGGATGCCCCGCACCTCCAGCACCTCCAGGACGTCCCAGGCGGCCCGCTGAGCCTGCCCCTCGACGCGGCCTTCCTCCCGGATTTCTCGGGGTAGGGGCAATTTGCAGAAGGAGAGGTCCACGGCCACCAGCTTCCTCCAGATATCTGCGGCGGGGTTTTCGCCAAGCCCTTGTGCAACGAGTCCGACGATCGGGTTGGCGAGCGCCGCGGGCTCGTCCCGCAGAGCCGCGGTCATCGCTTTGAGCATGGTCTCGATGGCCGGATTCGCGGCGTGGGTGATGGCGGACAGTGCGGCGAGTGCGAGGTCCTCGCGGACCTCGGCCGGGTCGGTGAGCACCGGCATGCTGCGTGGTCCCGTGACCAGCGGATGCAGGGTGAGCAGGGGCGACTGGGGATGCCCGAAGACCACCGGGCGCGCCGCCCATGCCACGATGGCGGGATCCTGGCAGAGGACCAGCAGCATCGGCTGCAACCGGTACTTCATGAGCAGGTAGGACGCGTAGTGCGCCCAGCTCGCAGGCTTGTCCGGGTCCTTCGAGCCCTGGGCCTCGACCGCCAGGAGCAGCGGCTCGTCGTGCTCCGTCTCCAGCCTGAGCAGAATGTCGGCCCGGCGTTCCAACGGGTGGGCCGCCTCGGTGACGTCGGTGGGCAGGATGGTGACCGATGTGGGCGGGGTGAAGTCGATGCCCAGCACGTCGGACACCCGGGAGAACAGCCGCGGGTGGTCCTGGAAGATGCGGTGCATCGCCTCGTGGGACGAACCGACCATGGGGTCTCCTCAGATTCAGAAGGTGGGTTCCGGCGCCGAGAGGCGTACCTCGGCCCAGACGGTCTTGCGCGGGAAGCGCCCGTCGGACACGCCCCAGCGGTCGGCGAGTGCCTCGACGAGCACCAGGCCCCGGCCGGATTCGGCTCCGGGGTCGGCGGAGGCGGGTCGGCGCCGGGGCGGTTCGTCGCCCCGGGTGTCGGTCACCTCGATGCGGAGGGTGCCGGCCACGACGTGGAGCGTGAGCCGGAAGTCCCGTCCCGGTACGCGGCCGTGGGTCGCCGCGTTGACGGCCAGCTCCGCGATGATCTGGCGGGCGGGGTCCAGCGGCAGGCCCCAGGAACGGAGTTGTTCCACCCCGAGCAGCCGGGCGAGGCGGGCGCCGCGGGGCGTCGGGGAGAGCCGCACGTGGAAGTGGCGCACGGGGTTGGCGAGTTCGGCGGTTTGCTGATTCACGTCACTCAGCGTGGCGGTGTCTGCTTATCGTGGACAGTGACTCAGTGAGTACGTACGGTCACTGTCCGGAGCTTGTCCGGTGCTGTCGGGGCTGTGCCGACGGTTGGTACGGGTAGGGCGCCGGGTGCGCGTCACGGACGGTTCCGAGGGAGAGGTGCGGCATGACGGCAGTCGAGGCGGAGGCGGGGCGGCTCAAGGACGAGGCGGACGAGCCGGGCTGGGAGGTCGACCCGGACGACGAGTGGGGCGTCGCGGTCATCACCACGGTGGGGCGGCAGGTGAAGCTGCGGCGCGAGGCGGTGGGGATGCGGGCCGCCGAGTTCGGGAGGGCGGTCGGCTACGGCGAGGACATGGTCTACAAGATCGAGGGCGGCAAGCGGATCCCCCGGCAGGAGTTCCTGGACAAGGCGGACGAGGTGCTGGAGGCGGGCGGGCTGATCGCGGCGACGTGGGAGGACGTGAAGAAGGTCCGGTACCCGAAGAAGGTGCGGGCGCTGGGCAAGTTGGAAGCGACAGCGGTTGAGATCGGCCTGTACGAGTGCAACATCATCCCGGGTCTGTTGCAGACACCGGAGCATGTGCGGGCTCTGATCACGGCAGCACAGCCGCCGTACTCGCCCGATGACGTGGAACGCATGGTGGCCGCGCGATTGGCCAGGCGATCGGTCTTCGAACGTGATCCCGCTCCTTCCATCCACTTCGTGGTGGAAGAGGCGCCCCTGCGACGGCAGATTGCGGGCACAATGGCGTGGCGACAGCAACTCGAACATCTGCTGGAGGTGGGGCGGTTGAACCACGTCACGCTTCAGGTCATGCCGACGAATACCGAAGCCCACCCGGGCTTGGACGGCAGGATCGAGCTGCTGAAGTTTCCGGATGGCATGGCTGTGGGGCGTGCCGACGGCCTGTTCAACAGTCGCCCAGTCTCCGACCCCAGGCAGCTCCGTATCTTGGAGCTGCAATATGGCACCATCCGGGCACAAGCCCTCCCGCCGAGGGAGTCGTTCGCCTTCATCGAGAAACTGCTGGGAGAGACATGATGCGCAAGGCCTCCGCCGGGGGAACCTCCGAACTGGCGTGGTTCAAGAGCAGCTACAGCGGTGGTACCAACGGCGAGTCCTGTGTCGAGATCGCCACTGTTCCCGGCACCGTCCACGTCCGCGACTCCAAGAACGTCGCGGGTCCCCGCCTCGCCTTCGCCCCGGACACGTGGGCACGTTTCGTCCCGTACGCATCCGAGGGCTGAGAGCACCGCCTGGTCCGCCTGCTACTCGACCAGCAGGCGGACCAGCTGATCGAGTTCGGACCACTGGAGCGCGGGGGCGGGGGAGCCCGCCTCACCTGTGTTCGGGGGCGCTGTCGAGCGGTACGAGGGCCGTCGGGACGGCGGTGGCGTCGGCGGCCGATGCCAGCGCCCGGCGGTGGCGGCGGAGCACCGCGGACTCGCCCAGCAGCAGGGAGCGCGGCCGGTAGGCGGGGCCGTGCAGGGAGCTCTCCAGCGCGGGGAGGTAGTTCCAGCGCACCGCCGGGTGCGCGGAGTGCGCGAAGTGGTACAGGTCGCCGTACGGCAGCCAGGTGCCGCGGGCGAGCAGGGCGAGGAGCGCGTTGCGCGGGTACAGCCGCAGGCAGCGGCCCGCCTCCACGGCGACGGGTGGTCCGGTCACCGGCTCCGGGTCGAACCAGCGGTGCTCGACGAGCAGGGACATCCACGCGAGCTGCGGGTACAGCAGCAGCCGGGGCAGCACCAGGGCGAACACGGCCGTCTCCCAGCCGAAGGCGAGGACCGCGGCCGCCGTCACCGCCACCGGCCCGGCCGCTCGCAGACGTCCGGCGCCGGGCTCCCGCCGGAGGGCGGCCAGGCCGCGCAGGGTGCCGTAGGCGCCGGACGGGGTGAGCGGGTGGACCATGCCGAGCAGGCACCGCGCCGTCGTGGCCCCGGGCCGCAGGCCGGCCGCGTGGAGTTCGGCCAGGTTGGGATCGGCTCCGGCGACCGTCGCGTTCGGATGGTGCTCGCGTACGTGCCGGCGCCGCCGTACGGACACGGGGACGAAGCCCAGAGGGATGTGGACGGCCGTCTCGGCGAGCAGCATGTTCAGCCGGCCGCTCCGTATCAGCACGCCGTGCACCGCGAAGTGGCTGACCTCTTGCAGGTGACGGAATTTCACCGCACCCGCGAGCGCGGCGGCCGCGCAGCCCCAGGGGCCACCGCGCGCGGCCACCCCGCACCATCCGGCGAGCTCCAGCCAGTGCCCGAGCAGCAGAAGTACGGGCGTGACGTCGTTCAGCCGCTCACGCTGGAGCCGCATCACCGAACGGAGCGAGTCCGGTGTGTGCCGTCCCCGCGCCGGGCTGAACCACCACCGGTCCGCCTGCCGCAGCGCGATCCCCACCGTGACAGCCATCAGAGCGGCCGACAGCGCCCCCAACGTCGTCCCCTTCCCCTCGTCCCCCACCGGGAGCGGCACGGGGCGGGGACGGCCGTCGGGACAGTGCCCGGCCGGCGGTCAGACCTCGGTCGGGTGGATGCCCGCCTCGTGCAGCACCTTCAGGTTTTCCCGGCTCAGCTCCGCGAACGCGCTGATTTCCGCCATGTGTGCGGCGCCCGCGTACTCCACCGGGCCGTCACCCAGCAGCACCGCGGGGTCGAGTTCCGCCTCGTACACGACGGTGGCGTTGCCCTCCAGCACCGGCTGCCACACGCCCCCGGTCGTCTGGAGGAAGCTCCGGGCGACACCTCCGGGGTTGCGCACGGTCACCGGCCGCTCGGGATCGACCAGCCCGAGCCGGGACAGGGTGGCACGGGAGGCCGCGATGCCCGAGCCGCACGACGGGGTCAGCCCGGCCCCCCGCTCGTAGGTGTGGATGAACACCTCGTCGTCCGACAGCGGCAGCACGAAGGAGAGATTGGCACCGATCGGGAACACCTCCGGTGAACCGGCGACGCGCCGCCCGGTCTCGATCAGCTCGGCCTCGTCGTACACGTCGATCACCGTGATCAGGTGCGAGTTCGGCACCGCGACCGCCGTCACGTGGCGCGACGGGTGGAAGGCCGGAAGCAGCCGGTCCACGTACTCGCCGTGCGGTCCCGCCTCCGCCACGATCGGCTCGCCCGGAGCGAAATCGACGGCGGGCAGCTCCACCGACACCTGCCGCACGCCGTGGGACGTACGGCCCCGGTCGCGCACGGTGAAGGAGTACGGCCCCTGCTCCACGACGACGGAATCCGCCTGGTGCCGGTCCAGCAGTATCCGGCCCGCGCACCGCATCCCGTTGCCGCACAGCAGCGCCTCGGACCCGTCCGGGTTGTAGAACCAGGCCCTCGCCGTGCCGTCGCCGTGATCGGCGACGAAGTACACGCCGTCACCGCCCAGCCCTCGCTTGCGGTCGCACAGCAGCCCTACGGCCCGGGTCAGCTCGTCCGCCGAGAAGTGGTCGAGCGGGGCACCGTCCACCACGAAGATGTCGTTCCGGGAACCGTGGGCCTTGGTGAGCGAGAGAGTGGACATCACGTACTTTCCGTCGCGCTGTGACTTCGCGCCGTCCCGCGAGGTCCGGACCGGCCGTGGTTCCATGCTAGCGAAGGCCGTTCGATGTCACGGAACGTGACGGACAGGGGAGGTGTGCGGCGAGCCGAGCGGATCTCAGAGACGGGCCGCCGTTCCACGGACGGCAGCGGCGTCCCACGTCCCGGCGTCCAGCATGGGTCGGACGGTCGACTCGTAGGACTGGAGGGCGAACGGTGCCGAGTCCGGTCCATGCCCCCAGACGGACTCGAAACGGCCCGCCCAGCGCTCGACGTGCTTGAAGTACACGGAGCTGCGGCCCCGCCGGTAGTCGGCGTCTCCCTGCTCCTCCTCCAGGAGGACCGCCGCCTTCGACACCACGACGAAGTCCACGGCCTGGTCGGCCCGCAACCGGTCCCGCACGGCAAGCGCACACTGCACGCCCAATGAGCGGTGGTGATCGACGAGCTGGAGGAAGGAGCGGGCGAAGTCCTCCCTGGTGAGGTCGTCCTGCCAGCAGATGAACAGGCGTTGGACGGTCCCTCCCGCCTCGATCAGTCGCCGGTTGACGGTCAGATACTCCCGCCGCTGCGTCAGCAGATCGGGGCTGGTGGTGAGGTCGGCCGCCAGGACCCGCTTGGGTTCGGTCCGGGAGTCGATGAGGGCCTGGAAGAGCAGTACGGACAACCGGGGCACCTCGGACGCGTACACCTGGAGATGTCCGTCGGCGATCTCACCGAACCCGGCGATGAGTTCTCGTTCCAGCTGTTCACGGACCAGCGCGAAGTACCGGGCGTCCGCCATGTGCCGGTCGTTGGCCCGGCGGAGCTGGATGTAGATGCGGCGCAACCACATGTGGTTGGCGACCATGAGCAGCAGCAGTACGGTCTCCGCCGCCAGCAGGAGGTCCTTGAGCATGCTCTTCTCGGCGACCCAGGCCGCGACGGGAATGGCGATACCGGCGAGGCCCACCAGTGCGTTCAGCACCTGGGACGACAATGCCTCCGCCACACGCGCACTGAGGTCCCGGCGTGGCTGTGTGGTGGTTGTCATGCGCTTCATCCCCCAGGCGAGTGCACAGTCGCCCTACATCTTCGGTGCTCTGGTTACGGACAGGCAAGGGCTCTTTGCAGCCAGTGACGGCGTCCCGGTTGCTCGGTACCCCTGGCCAGTGACTCCGGCAGGGAGCGAGCCCCGGGCGGCGACTGCCGGTTCCGGTGAGTCCAGGGGCTGATCCGGCCCCGTCCGCCCGCGCTTCGGGCGGGCGGCGCGTTCGTGCTCCGTGGGCGGTACCTTCGGGGTCACGCCGACGATGGAGAGTGAACGTGAGCAAGTTCGTGCGGCCGGCGGCCGAGGGGGCCGATCCGTTCGGTACGGCCCGTCTGCGCCGCGGTGTACTCGACGCCTGGGCCACCAGCCCCGCCCGGTTCCGCGAGGACGCCAACGCCGAGGAGGAACTGGTCCTCGGCGGCTACCGGGACCGGCTCGTGGTCGAGCTCGCCCAGAACGCCGCCGACGCCGCCGCCCGGGCCGGCGTGCCCGGCCGGCTGCGCCTCACCCTCCGCGACGGCGTCCTCGCCGCCGCCAACACCGGCGCCCCGCTCGACGCGGCCGGCGTCGAGTCGCTGGCCACGCTGCGCGCCTCCGCCAAGCGGGACACCCCGTCGGTCGGCCGGTTCGGCGTCGGCTTCGCGGCCGTCCTCGCCGTGACGGACGAACCCGCGGTCCTCGGCCGCCACGGCGGGGTGCGCTGGTCCCTCGCCGAGGCCCGCGACCTGGCCCAGGACGTCGCGCGCCACAGCCCCGGGCTCGGGGACGAGATCCGGCGCCGGGACGGCCACGTGCCGCTGCTGCGGCTCCCGTTCGCCGCCGAGGGCAGCGCACCCGGCCCGTACGACACCGTCGTCGTCCTGCCGCTGCGCGACGCGGCCGCCGCCGCCCTCGCCGAGCGCCTGCTGGAGGCCGTGGACGACGCCCTGCTGCTCGCCCTGCCCGGCCTGGCGGAGGTCGTCGTCGAGACGGACGACACCGTGCGCACCCTGAGCCGGACCGACGACGGCCCGTTCACCGTCGTCGAGGACTCCGTGCACGGCACGACCCGCTGGCGCACCGCCGTCGCGCACGGCCCGCTCACCCCCGACCTGCTCGCCGACCGCCCCGTCGAGGAGCGCCTGCGCCCCCACTGGTCGGTCACCTGGGCCGTCCCGGCCGACTCCGACGGCGCGCCGGCCCGCCCGCGCACCGCGCCCGTGGTGCACGCGCCCACCCCCAGCGACGAGCCGCTCGGCGTCCCCGCCCTGCTCATCGCCTCCTTCCCGCTGGACAGCACCCGCCGGCACGCGGCCCCCGGCCCGCTGACCGACTTCCTGGTGCAGCGCGCGGCGGACGCCTACGCCGGGCTCCTCGCCGAGTGGCGCCCGGTCGGCGAGGGCGTCATCGGGCTGGTGCCCGGCCCGCTGGGCAAGGGCGAGCTGGACGGGGCGCTGCGCGCGGCGATCCTCGAACGGCTCCCGCGCACCGCCTTCCTGCCGCCCGCCGCGCCGCCCGCCGAGGACCACGAACCCGAGCTGCCGGAGGCCCTGCGCCCGCGGGACGCCGAGGTCGTCGAGGGCGCCGGCGGCGACACCGTGCGGGTGCTCGCCGAGGTGCTGCCGACGCTGCTGCCCGCCGGTCTTGAGCGGCGCGTGGAACTGCGCACGCTGGGCGTGGCGAGGGTGCCCCTGACCGACGCCGTCGACCGGCTGGCGGGACTGGAGAAGGAGCCCGGCTGGTGGTGGCGGCTGTACGACAGCCTGGCCGGCGTCGACCCGGACCGGCTCTCCGGTCTCCCCGTGCCGCTGGCTGGGGGCACCTCCCAGACGTCTGGGACTGGGGGAGGGCGTACGACGATCGGGCCCCGGCAGGTGCTGCTGCCCGTCCCGGACGGCGCCGGCATCGACCCGGAGATGCTGGCCCGGCTCGGCCTGAAGATCGCCCACCCGGACGCCGCGCACCCCCTGCTGGAGAAGCTCGGCGCGCTGCCCGCGACGCCGCGCGCGGTGCTCACCACGCCCCAGGTGCGGGCCGCCGTGGCCGCCTCCCTCGACGACGAGGGCGCGCTGGACTGGGAGCGGGACGCGCCCGACGCGGAGGAACTGGCCGACCTCGTCCTGGCGCTGGTGCGGGACGCGGGCCTGCTCCCCGGCGACGAGCCCTGGCTCGGCGCCCTCGCGCTGCCCGACGAGGACGGCGAACTCGCCCCCGCCGGTGAACTCGTGCTCCCCGGCAGCCCCTTCGCCCAGGTGGTCCGCGAGGGCGAAGTGGCCTCCGTGGACGCCGAACTGGCCGAGAAGTGGGGCGAGCAGCCACTCGCCGCCTGCGGGGTGCTCGCCGACTTCGCGCTGGTCCGCGCCACGGACGTGGTCCTCGACCCGGACGAACTGGAGCCCCGTGAAGGGGACTACGCCGAGCCCGACGACGCCGGGCTGCTGGACGCCGTCGACGTGTGGTGCGAGGACGTCCTCGACCGCTTCCCCGACTCGCCCGTGCCCCCGGTCGCCACGGAGCTGGTCGCCGTGCGTGACCTGGAACTGGTGGACGACGACCGGTGGCCGCAGGCGCTCGCCCTGCTGTCCCGGCCGCCGCTGCGCGACGCGATCGTCCAGCCGGTGCGCGTCCTGCTGCCGGACGGCACGCACGAGGTCGTACGGCCGTACACGGCCTGGTGGCTGCGCGGGCACCCGGTGATCGACGGGCGGCGGCCCGCCGGGCTGCTCGCGGCCGGCGGCGACCCGCTGCTGCGCGGGCTGTACGACGAGGCCGACGCGACCGGCTTCGACGACGAGCAGGTGCTGCGGGCGCTCGGCGTACGGACGTCGGTGGCCGCGCTGCTGGCCGAGCCGGGCGGCGCCGCCGAACTGCTGGACCGGCTCGCCGACCCGGACCGCGAGGTCACCGGCGCCCAACTGCACGCGCTCTACGGCGAGCTGGCCGAGCTCGATCCGGAACAGGTGACTCTGCCGGACGAGTTGCGGGCCGTCGTCGACGGACGGGTGGAGGTGGTGGACGCCGCCGACGCCGTGGTCTGCGACTCGCCCGACCTGCTGCCCTTCACGCAGGGCGTCCCGCTGCTGCCGGTACGGCCGGCGCGGGCGGCCGAACTGGCCGAGCTGTTCCAGGTGCGGCGGCTGAGCGAGTCGGTGACCGGCGAGGTCGACTCCGAGGGCGCCGAGCACGACGTGCCGGAGGCGGTGCGGGTGCTGCTCGGGGCGCGGACGCCCGAGACGTACGTCGAGCACGACGGACTCGTGGTCGACGGGGTCGAGTTGGACTGGCGGCTGACCAGCGACGGCGTCCTGCACGCCGCGACGCTGGAAGGCGTCGCCGCCGGCCTCGCCTGGGCCGCCGGACAGTGGCCGCGCCGTTTCGAGGTCGCGGCCCTGCTGGAGGACCCGTCACGCACGGAGGAGCTGGCCCGGGACCGGTGGTTCGACTGACCGCGGGGAGCCACGGCGTGACCGTCTCCAAACTTTCTGAGCAATTTCTACTCTTGCCGTACAACCTTTTCCGCCGGTCCCCTGTCTGATCATGCGAGCCAACAGGCTCGACGATCGCTTGGGCCCCGGCGGGACGACGCGCCGTGGGGGACGTACCACCGTCGGGGCCCTTTTTTCTTCACCAACGGGGATCGCATGCGCACACGAGCCATCGGAGCAGGCGTCTTGGGCGCCCTCGCTCTTTCCGCCGTCGCCGTGCCGGCCGCGCAGGCCGACGGCGGCACCGGCGACACCACGATCACCAAGGTCGTCGTCGACGGCGACAACAAGGTGTCCGTGGGTACGTCCGCCGTGAAGACCATCAAGGTCAGCGTCACGGCCCGGGACGACTCCGGCATAGACAGCGCCGAGTCCTTCTCGCTCGCGGGGCCCGACTACGGGTTCCTCACCACCGGCACGCCGACCTGCACGGCGGTCAGCTCCACCACCTCGACCTGCACCGCCTCGGTGACGGTCGACCCGAAGGTGGACTACCTCAGCAACGCCAGTGCCGGAACCTGGTACGTCGACGCGTTCGTCACCGCCAACGACTACGACTACATCTGGTCGCAGAAGGCCGGGTCCTTCAAGTTCCAGCGCGCCGCGCAGTTGACGGTCAATGCCTCGCCGGAGCCGGTGAAGAAGGGCAAGGCGATCACGGTCACGGGCAAGCTGTCCCGGGCCAACTGGGAGACCCTCAAGTACGCCGGTTACGCCGGGCAGTCGGTGAAGCTGCAGTACCGCAAGAAGGGCACCAGCACCTACACCACGCTGAAGACCGTCACGTCCAGCTCCACGGGCGGCCTGAGCACCACCGTCACCGCCTCGGCCGACGGCTACTACCGCTACTCCTTCGCCGGCACCTCGACCACCGCGGCGGTCAGCGCCACGGGCGACTACATCGACGTGCAGTAGGAAGCGGCCCGTACTCCCTTTCCCATCCGCCGGGTCCCCGCAGACGCCGGGACCGGGCATCCCACTTTCCACCCGAGGAAACACATGCGTATTCGCGCCACCACGGCCGCCGTCTCCGGCGCCCTGGCCCTGTCCGCCCTCGCCGCGCCGGCCGCCCTGGCCGCCGACGCCCCCAAGGTTCCGGCGGGTGTCGCCGCCGCCTCCAAGACCGCGCACTCCACCTCCGGCAAGAGCGCCTTCAGCGCCGCCGCGGCCGGCACCCCGTACGTCCTCGACGCCTCCTTCTCGAACGTCAAGGTCAACAAGGGCAAGAACGTCGTCGTCGGCATCAGCAGCGTCGTCAAGGTGCCGGTGTCCTTCACCCTGACCCACGCCGTGGACGTCAACATCCACGCCGCCGACTTCGTCTCCGCCATCGAGCTGTACCGGGGCACGTCCTTCAAGGACCCGATCTGGTTCTTCGACAGCGACAACGCGGCCTGCACGGACACCTCCGCCACCACCGCCTCCTGCACCGCCACCGTCGAGGTCGACCCGGCGGATCTGCTGAACGAGGACGCGGGCTCCTGGAAGGCGGCCGGCTTCGCGGTCGCGTTCAACGGCGAGGACCAGGAGAACCCGAACCTGGACAACGTCGGCGTCGCCGTCACCGACCCGGTCGCGGCCTTCAAGCTGCAGCGCTTCTCCAAGCTGACGGTCAACGCCTCCCCGGAGCCGGTGAAGAAGGGCAAGACCATCACGGTCACCGGCAGCCTGACCCGCGCCAACTGGGACGCCACCAAGTACTCGGGTTACGCCAACCAGTACGTGAAGCTGCAGTACCGCAAGAAGACCTCCAGCACCTACACCACGCTGAAGACCATCAAGTCCAGCTCCACGGGCTACCTGAAGACGACGACCACGGCGACGGCCGACGGTTACTACCGCTACAGCTTCGCGGGCACCACCACCACCCCGGCGGTCAGCGCCACGGGTGACTACATCGACGTGCAGTAAGCGCCGGCACGACCCGAGAGGCGGCCGCACCCGGACGGGGACCCCGGGGGCGGCCGCCTTTTCGCGTTCCGCAAGAGATCAAGGGCCCGGCAACGGCTTCGTCATGCCGTCCCCAAATCCGCGCGGGAGCTACAACCCGTCCGGGGTGCCGCGTATCTGATCAGGCGAGTCAAGAGACTCCGAGATCACTTCTCCCACTTGGGGAACGCAATGCGCATACGTGCCACCGTGGCCGCCGTCTCCGGCGCCCTGGCCCTCACCGCCTTCGCCGCTCCGGCCTCGCACGCCGCCGACTCCGTCAGCTACCGGACGGAAGCCGCGAAGATCCTCGCCGCGCACTCCGGCAAGACGGCGTTCGGCACCGCCGCCGGCAGCACCACCGCGGACCTGGGTGTCACCTTCTCCAA
Organism: Streptomyces sp. H51; assembly: GCF_035656535.1. NCBI lineage: Bacteria > Bacillati > Actinomycetota > Actinomycetes > Kitasatosporales > Streptomycetaceae > Streptomyces > Streptomyces sp. H51. The sequence continues at coordinate 427,490 of NZ_JAYMHD010000011.1, read as the reverse complement.
CCTCAAGATCGCCAAGAAGGTCAAGGTCGGCGCCGCCAACCACGTCTCCACGACGGTCACCTACACGATGACCCACGGCGCGAACTACGACCTCTCGTCGGCCGACTTCGACAACGGCCCGTTCATCTACCGGGGTTCGCTCGCCACCCCCGAAGTCATGCTCGGCGGCGACGCCCCCGCCACCTGCACGGCCGTCACCGCCACCACCGCCACCTGCTCGGGCAAGATCGACATCTACCCGTCCGACGGCATCCTGCTGAACTCCGACGCGGGCACCTGGTCGGCCGGCGCGCTCGCCCTCCAGTACAGCACCGGGGACTCGTCCAAGCAGGGCGGCCTGGGCACCACCCTCGTCCAGCGTGCCGCGACGCTGACCGTGAACGCCGGCCCGGAGCCCGTCTACAAGGGCAGGACGGTGACCTCCACGGGCAAGCTGTCCCGGGCCAACTGGGAGGACAACAAGTACCACGGCTTCGCCAACCAGCCGGTGAAGCTCCAGTTCCGCAAGGCCGGCACCACCACGTACACCACGCTCAAGACGGTCTACTCGGACTCGTACGGCAACGTGAAGGCCACCGCCACCGCCCAGTACGACGGCTACTGGCGCTTCAGCTTCGCGGGCACCACCACGACGTCGGCCGTCTCGGCGACCGCCGACTACGTCGACGTGAAGTAGCCCTCGGCCCTCCGGCCGGACCGCCTTCCGGCCGGACCGCCTTCCCGCCCAGCCTGGCCGGCCCACCGGACCGTCAGGCGGGGAAGCGGCGGCCCGCCCAGTTCCACAGTGCCTCCAGGGCGGCCGCCGCCACGACCGAGATGCCGACCGCGATCCACGGCAACTGCATGCCGACCAGTTTCAGCGCGAAGAAGTGCTGCAGCGACGGCACCGCCAGCACCAGCAGGAACGCCGCGGCCATCGAGAGGACCAGGGTCAGCCGCCACCAGGTCCAGGGGCGGGCGACGATCGCCAGCACCCACATGGAGATCAGGAACAGGGTGAGGGTCGCGACGCTGGTCTCGGCCTCCAGCGAGCCCGGCCCCGTGTAGTGGTGCCGGGCGATCAGGTACGTCGCGAAGGTCGCGGCCGCGGCCACCACCCCGCCGGGGATCGCGTACCGCATGACCCGGCGCACGAAGCGGGGCCGGGCCCGTTCCCGGTTGGGGGCCAGGGCGAGGAAGAACGCCGGGATGCCGATGGTCAGGGTGGACAGCAGGGTCAGGTGCCGGGGCAGGAACGGGTACTCGACCTGCCAGCACACCACCAGCAGGGCCAGCAGCACCGAGTAGACCGTCTTCACCAGGAACAGCGTGGCGACCCGGGTGATGTTGCCGATGACCCGCCGGCCCTCGGCGACCACCGACGGCAGTGTCGTGAAGCTGTTGTCCAGCAGCACGATCTGCGCCACCGCCCGGCTGGCCTCCGACCCGGAGCCCATGGCGACGCCGATGTCGGCGTCCTTCAGCGCCAGCACGTCGTTCACGCCGTCGCCGGTCATCGCCACCGTGTGCCCGCGGGACTGCAGGGCGCCCACCATGTCCCGCTTCTGCCGCGGGGTGACCCGCCCGAACACCGTGCCCTCGTCCAGGGCCCGCGCCATCGCCTCCCGCTCGGCGGGCAGCCCGCGGGCGTCCACGACGGTGCCGGTCAGGCCCAGTTTCGCGGCCACCGCGCCCACCGACACCGCGTTGTCGCCGGAGATGACCTTGGCGCGCACGTCCTCCTCGGCGAAGTAGCGCAGGGTGTCGGCCGCGTCCGGCCGCAGCCGCTGCTCCAGGACGACCAGGGCGGTGGGGCGGGCGGCCCGCACCGCCCCGGGATCGTCGAGGTCGCGGTCGGTGCGGGCGAGCAGCAGCACCCGCAGGCCCTGCTCGTTGAGCCGTCCGGTCTCGGCGAGGGCCGGGTCGTCGGCGTCCAGCAGGACGTCCGGCGCGCCGAGGAGCCAGGTGCTGCTCTGCCCGTCGCCCTCGCTGAAGGCGGCGCCGCTGTACTTGCGGGCGGAGGAGAAGGGGAGGGCCTGGGTGCAGCGCCAGTCCTCCACGTCGGGGAAGGCGTCGATGATCGCCTGGAGGGACGCGTTCGGGCGCGGGTCGGACTCGCCGAGCGCGCCGAGCACCTTGCGTACGTACGTCTCGTCGGCGCCCTGCAACGGCCGGAGCTCGGTGAGGTCCATGCCGCCCTCGGTGAGGGTGCCGGTCTTGTCGAGGCAGACGGTGTCGACGCGGGCCAGGCCCTCGATGGCGGGCAGCTCCTGCACGAGGCACTGTCTGCGGCCCAGCCGGATCACGCCGATCGCGAAGGCGACCGAGGTCAGCAGCACCAGCCCCTCCGGGACCATGGGCACGATGCCGCCGACCGTCCGCGCGACGGAGTCCTTGAAGCCGTGCTGCTTCACGACGAGCTGGCTGACGACCAGGCCGATCGCGGTCGGGATCATCATCCACGTCACGTACTTGAGGATCGTGGAGATGCCGGTGCGCAGCTCGGAGTGGACCAGGGTGAAGCGGGAGGCCTCCTCGGCGAGCTGGACGGCGTAGGCCTCGCGGCCCACCTTGGTCGCCTGGAAGGCGCCGCCGCCGGCGACCACGAAACTGCCGGACATGACCCGGTCGCCGGGTTTCTTCGGCACCGGGTCGGCCTCGCCGGTGAGCAGCGACTCGTCGATCTCCAGCCCGTCGGCCTCCACGCACACCCCGTCGACGACGGCCTTGTCGCCGGGCCCGATCTCGATCACGTCGTCCAGCACGATCCGCGAGGTGGCGATCTCGGCGGCGGCACCGTCCCGCCGTACCGTGGGCCGGGCCTCCCCGATCACGGCCAGGGAGTCCAGCGTCTTCTTCGCCCGCCATTCCTGGACGATGCCGATGCCGGTGTTGGCGAGGATGACGTAGCCGAAGAGGCTGTCCTGGAACGGCGCGACGAACAGCATGACCAGCCACAGCAGGCCGATGATCGCGTTGAACCGGGTGAAGACGTTGGCCCGGACTATCTCGCCCGGCGACCGGCTGCTGCGCACCGGGACGTCGTTGACCTGCCCCCGTGCGACCCGTTCGGCGACTTCCGCCGCGCTCAGTCCGCGGACCGCCGGCGCGCCGGCCGCGGGGGGACCGGCCGCGCCGGACCCGGCGCCCGCGTCGAGGTGCGTCATGTCTTCGACGGTACGTGCGCGCGTACGGCTTCACCCGCCGAGTGAGGGGAAGTTCCGACCTGGGGAGGACGTCGGGTAGTGCCCAGGTTGTACGGCCTGGTCGCAGGGCTCGGCCGCACGGGGCCCGGTCGTAGGGCCTGGTCGCACGGGGGCTGGTCGTACGGCGCCTGGTCGTACGGCCTGGTCGTACGGCGCCGGGCCGGCGCCGGGATGAAGGGGTATTACGGACGGCAGGGGTGTCACGGACGGCAGGGCCTCAAGCCGTCGTCGTGCCCTTCCCGGCCGCGTCCCGGCCGGCCGCCGCGTTCTTCCCGGCCGAGTCCTTCCCGGCCGTGTCCCGATCCGCCGCGGCCCGCTTGATCGCGGCGTCGCGCTTGCGGACGTACCAGATGCCGATCAGGCCCAGGCCGCCGCCGGCCAGGCAGGTCCACAGCCACCAGGTGTGGCCGTGGTCGGCGAACCAGCCGTAGAAGGGGAGCTGGACCAGGAAGAGGACGAACCAGACGATCGTGCCACCGGTGACGGTGGCGACCACGGGCCCCTCCAGGGGCTCCGGCGCCTCGTGCTGGAAGGTTCCCGAGAAAAGACCGGCCATGGGGACAGCTTACGGCGGCTTCGTGGACGATCAGGTCTACGCGCGGAGATGGCGTTTACCGGAATCATATGTTCATACTGAAACGGTTTACGCTTGTCCACTTCTGCTCGTAGGAACATCCAATGTCCACCTCGGCCCCCGCCAAGGTCCCCGCCCCCGGAGAGCCGGGGCAGTCGCCCGCCACCGGAGCGCTCGACCGCTACTTCAAGATCACCGAGCGCGGCAGCACGTTCGCCCGCGAGGTCCGCGGCGGCTTCGCCACCTTCTTCGCGATGGCGTACATCATCGTGCTGAACCCGATCATCCTCAGCAGCGCGAAGGACATGTACGGGCACCACCTGGACAACGGCCAGCTGGTCACCGCGACCGCCGTGACGGCGGCGTTCACCACCCTGCTCATGGGTGTGATCGGCAACGTCCCGATCGCGCTGGCCGCCGGCCTCGGCGTGAACTCCGTCGTCGCGCTCCAGCTCGCTCCGCGGATGTCCTGGCCGGACGCGATGGGCATGGTCGTGCTGGCGGGCTTCGTGGTGATGCTGCTGGTCGCCACCGGTCTGCGGGAGCGCGTGATGAACGCGGTGCCCTACGGGCTGCGCAAGGCGATCTCCATCGGCATCGGCCTGTTCATCATGCTGATCGGCCTGGTCGACTCCGGCTTCGTCTCCCGTATCCCGGACGCCGCCCAGACCACCGTCCCCGTGCAGCTCGGCGGCGACGGCCACCTCAACGGCTGGCCGGTGCTGATCTTCATCCTGGGCGCGCTGCTCACCCTCGCGCTCATCGTCCGCCGGGTCTCCGGCGCGATCCTGATCTCGATCGTCACGATGACCGTCCTCGCGGTGATCGTCGACGCGGTCGCCACCGTGCCCAGTTGGGGCCTGACCGCCCCGAAGTGGCCGGGCAACCCGGTCGCCACGCCCGACTTCGGCCTGATCGGCCAGGTCAGCCTGTTCGGCGGCTTCGGCAAGGTCGGCGTGCTGACCGGCGTGCTGTTCGTCTTCACCGTGCTGCTGTCGTGCTTCTTCGACGCGATGGGCACGATCATGGGCGTCGGCGACGAGGCGAAGCTGACCAACGCCCAGGGCGAGATGCCCGGCATCAACAAGGTCCTGTTCGTCGATGGCCTCGCGGTCGCCGCGGGCGGCGCCAGCTCCTCCTCGGCCACCACCGCCTTCGTGGAGTCCACGGCCGGCGTCGGCGAGGGCGCGCGCACCGGCTTCGCGAACGTCGTCACCGGCGCGCTGTTCGCCGTGGCCCTCTTCCTCACCCCCGTCGCCACGATGGTGCCGTCGCAGGCGGCCACCCCGGCCCTGCTCGCGGTCGGCTTCCTGATCCTGGCGGGTTCGGTCCGGGAGATCGACTGGGCCGACCACACGATCGCCATCCCGGCCTTCGTGACCATGGTGATGATGCCGTTCACCTACTCGATCACCAACGGCATCGGCATGGGCTTCATCACGTTCGTGCTGCTGCGCCTGGTGGCCGGACGGGGGCGGGAGGTGCCGGCGCCGATGTACGTCGTCGCCGCGGTGTTCGGCTTCTACTACCTGATGCCCGCGCTCGGCCTGACCTGAGCCGCGCTCGCCGTCACCTGAGCCGCGCCCGGCGGCCTGCCCTGAGCCGCGCCCGGCCTGCCCCGAGCCGCGCTCAGGTGACCCCGTAGAACTTCTCCGTCTCCTCGACGGCGGTCTGGAACCGCTCGTCGAAGTCGTCGCGAATGAGCGTCCGGACCACGTAGTCCTGGACGCTCATTCCTCTTCTGGCGGCATGCTGCCGGAGCCGCTCGAGCAGCTCTGCGTCGATGCGCAGGCTGAGCACGCTGGTCTCCATGACGCAAAGGGTCGCGGCAGAGACCGGCGACGCGTGCCGCGTTCGGCGTCCTGCCACCCGAACGAGTGGCGCATATGGCACAGTGGCCGGAATCACGGCAGTCCTCCGTCCCCCCAATGGTCTTTAGTCAGAGTAATGAGTTAGGCTAAAGAACATGCCGGACCTAAGCCATGGCGACGACGCTGCCGCTGTGAACTCCCTTCGATCAGCCGTCATGCGGCTGTCCCGTCGGCTCAAGCACCAGCGGGTCGACGAGTCGTTGAGCCCCACCGAGATGTCGGTGCTGGGCACCCTGTCCACCTGCGGCAGCGCCACGCCGGGCGAACTCGCCCGCAAGGAGCACGTGCAGCCGCCGTCGATGACCCGCATCGTCGCGCTGCTCGAGGCCAAGGGGCTGGTCAGCCTGGAGCCGCACCCCGAGGACCGGCGCCAGAAGGTCGTGACCAAGACCGAGCAGGCCGAGGCGATGCTCGAGGAGAGCCGCCGCAAGCGCAACGCGTTCCTGGCCAACCTGGTCGAGGCTCTCGACGAGGACGAGTGGGCCGCACTGCGCGCCGCCGCGCCCGTGCTGGAGAAGCTCGCGCACCTGTAATCAGCAGTCTCAAGGAGGCGAACCCTTTTGAGTACGGGACCCGGAGCAGATTCCGTCCCCGCACCGACCACCCCCGACTCCCCGCCCGTCCCCGAGCGCCGCTCCACGATGTTCAGCTCCCTGAAGATCCGGAACTACCGCCTGTTCTTCATCGGACAGGTCGTCTCGAACATCGGCACCTGGATGCAGCGCATCGCCCAGGACTGGCTGGTCCTCAGCCTCACCGGCTCCGCCACCGCCGTCGGCGTCACGACGGCCCTTCAGTTCCTGCCGATGCTGCTGTTCGGCCTGTACGGCGGCGTCCTCGTCGACCGTCTGCCCAAGCGCCGCGCCCTGCTCGTCACGCAGTCCGCGATGGCCGTCACCGGCATCGTGCTGGCCCTGCTGACCCTGACCGGTCACGTGCAGGTGTGGCACGTGTACGTGGCCGCCTGCGCCGTCGGCCTCGCCACGGTCGTCGACAACCCGGCCCGCCAGTCCTTCGTCTCCGAGATGGTCGGCCCGGACCAGCTGCAGAACGCGGTCAGCCTCAACTCCGCGAACTTCCAGTCCGCCCGCCTCGTCGGCCCCGCCGTCGCCGGACTGATGATCACCGGCGTGGGCACCGGCTGGGCGTTCCTGTTCAACGGCCTGTCCTACGTGGCCCCGATCGCCGGTCTGCTGCTGATGCGCGCGCGTGAGCTGCACGTCGTCGAGCGCGCCCCGCGCGGCAAGGGCCAGCTACGGGAGGGTCTGCACTACGTGGCCGGCCGACCCGACCTGATCTGGACCATCGTCCTGGTCGGGTTCATCGGCACCTTCGGCTTCAACTTCCCCGTCTACCTCTCCGCCTTCGCCGACGACGTCTTCCACGCCGGCGCGGGCTCCTACAGCCTGTTCAACACGCTGATGGCGATCGGCTCGCTGGCCGGCGCCCTGCTCGCCGCCCGCCGCGGCACCGCCCGGATGCGGGTGCTGATCGCGGCGGCGGTGGCCTTCGGCACCATGGAGCTGGTGGCCGCGGCGGCGCCGTCCCTGTGGCTGTTCGCCCTGCTCATGGCCCCGATCGGGATGTTCGGCATGACGGTCAACGTCACCGCCAATTCCAGCATCCAGCTCACCACCGACCCGGCCATGCGCGGCCGCGTCATGGCGCTCTACATGATGGTCTTCCTGGGCGGCACGCCGGTGGGTGCGCCGATCGCCGGCTGGATCACCGACACCTACGGCGTCCGGGCTGGCCTCGCCGTCGGCGGCGTGATCGCGGCGGCCGCGGCGGCCGGGATCGGCCTGGTGCTGGCCCGCATCGGCAACCTGCGGCTGTCCATGGACTGGCACCGCGGCCACCCGCGCCTGGGCCTGGTGCCCCGTGAGCAGCGGGAGGAACTGGCCCGGGCCGCGTGAGACTCCGCCGGGGCGGTGTCCGGCCGGAAGCGTGAGACCCGGTCGGGCACGGCGTCCGGCCGGGGCGCGCAGGGTGTGGGGCATGGTGTCCGGCTGCGTGCGCGCAGGGTGTGGGGCATGGTGTCCGGCTGCGTGCGTGCAGGGCGTCGGGCATGGTGTCCGGCTGCGTGCATGGCGTGGGGCATGGTGTCCGGTTGGGGGCGTGCAGCGTGTGGGGCATGGTGTCCGGCCGGGGCGTGAGACCTGCCGGGGGCGGTGTCAGGCTGGACGGTATGAGACTCTTCACCGCCGTGGTGCCCCCGGACGAGGTCGCCGGTGAACTCGCCTCGCAGGTCGCCGCCCTGAAGGAGCTGCCCGGCGCGGACGGCCTGCGCTGGACCGGCCGGGCCGCCTGGCACTTCACCCTCGCGTTCTACGGGGAGGTCGGCGAGGACCTCGTCCCCGCCCTGTCGGCGCGGCTGGAACGCGCGGCCCACCGCACCGGCCCGTTCCCGCTGGCGCTGCACGGCGGCGGCCAGTTCGGGCGCGGGCGCGCCCTGTGGACCGGCGCCGCGGGCGACCTCGACGCCCTGCGCGTGCTGGCCGGCCGTACCCAGGCCGCGGCGCGCAAGGCGGGCCTGCCGATGGAGGAGCACCGCCACTACAAGGCCCACCTGACGGTGGCCCGCGGCCGGGAGACGGTCGACGTGCGGCCCTACGTGGCTGCCCTGCGCGGGTTCACCAGCCGCACCTGGACGGTGGCGGAGCTGGCGCTGGTGCGCAGCAACCTGCCCCGGTCCGGCGTGCCGGGCGAACAGCCGCGGTACGAGGCGGTCGCCTGCTGGCCGCTCGGCGGAGCCGGTTAGGCTCGTCGCGTGGACCCGAAGACCCGGAACCGGATCATGGCCGGTGCGCTCGTACTCCTGCTCGTCGTGGTGGCCGTCGCGGCGGCCGTCAGGTAGGGGCGCGGGGAGCCGTGCGGCTCCCCGCGCCTCCCTCACGCCTTGGTGACCGCCGGCGGGTTCCACGTCCCGTCGAGCACTTCGGGCTTCGGCGCGTAGATGCGCATGGTGATTCCCAGCGGGCCGGCCGGGGCGGGCAGCCAGTTGGCTTCCCGGTCCGGGCCGGGGTTGTGCTGCGATATGTAGATGGTGAGCGAGCCGTCCTGCTCGTCGGGGACCATCTGATCGCGGTCGCCCAGGGCGAAGCGGTCGATCTCGTTCGCGACCTGGTAGCCCTCGGCGTCGTACATGGTGACCGACCAGAAGGCGCCGGCGGGCGGCATCGCGTCGGCCTCGAACCGCAGGAGGTAGTCGTGGGCGCCGTCGACGGGCTCGTGGTCGGCATCCGCGGTCAGGACGGGGTACACGGCGTCCTCGGGCGGATTGGCGCCGAGCCCGCCCGCGGCGACCAAGGCACGCTTGAAGTAGCTGTTTCCGTAGACGCCCATGGTGTCGAGGGAGGTCCGCCAGCCGTTGGCCTCGGCTCCGAAGCCCGTCATCGACCCCAGGATCTCCGCACGGGCCTCCTGCGCGCCGGCCTCGATCTCGGCGAGTTCGGCCTCGGTGAACCGGCTGGGATCGAACTCCTGGCCCGGCACGATGCCCAGGTGTGCCGTCCGGGCCAGCGCGGAGAAGTCCGCGGCGTGCGGCGGGTTGACCGCCAGCGCCTCGGCGGCCTTGGTGAAGAAGTCGACCGCGCTGTACCCGTTCACCAGGTCGAGCGCGTCGGCGTCGACGTCGATGGTGTCGTCGAGCTCGTAGCCGCGGGGAGGCACCGCGGTCAGGGTGTAGCCGTCCTGGACCTTCCAGACGGCTTCGTAGTCGGCCGGGCCGTTGGTCTGCGTCCTGCCGATGACCCACACGTAGGGCGTGGGCGCCCGCAGCACCGTCAGCCCGGCCTGGGGGGTGTCGTCGTAGTCGGGTCCGACGATGAGGTAGTCCTGGTCCCCGGTCCCGGTGGTGCGCTTGCCGATGGTGGCGAACACGTCGGTCCACATGTCCATCAGCGGGAGCATGAAGTACCGGTCGGCGGTGTCGGTCACGTGCAGTTCCACCGGGCCGCCGGTCAGGTCCAGCCAGGCGTTGGAGTACAGCGTGTCGAAGTTCGGCCGCACCACCGCGCGGAAATCGGCCGACGGGAACTCCCGCATGTGCTGGAACTCGTTCGGCGGGCCGTAGCCCGGCCGCTGCGCGGCCGGCGGCGAGGTGCCCTGGCGGCGCGTGACGTCCATCATGACCAGCGGATAGAGGTAGGTGTACGCCTCACGGGCCAAGGTCCGCGGATCAGCCGACAGCATGCTCATGCCTCTTCCCCTCCATAGAGTGATGACCTGCTCACGGTGAGTCGGGCGCAGTCTGTCGTCCGGCGATCGACTGCGCCAGGGCGCCTCCGCGAAACCGGCCACCCCTCGCGCGGACGCACCGAGCCGTGCGACCGCCGTCCCCCGTGCCAGGAGGAGGCGCGGTCATGCTTGCCTTGAGCGGACTCGAAGGCGTTGGCTGGGGTTCCATGGAGTACACGCAGCTTGGACGCACCGGACTCAAGGTCAGCCGACTGGTCCTCGGCACCATGAACTTCGGCCCCCAGACGGACGAGGCCACCAGCCACGCGATCATGGACGCGGCCCTCGACGCGGGGCTGAATTTCGTGGACACGGCGAATGTGTACGGGTGGGGGGAGAACAAGGGCCGCACGGAATCGATCATCGGGAACTGGTTCGCCAAGGGCGGGGAACGGCGCGACAAGGTCGTGCTCGCCACCAAGGTGTACGGGAACATGGGCCCGGACGGCGAGGCCTGGCCCAACCACGACAAGCTCTCCGCCGTCAACATCCGGCGGGCGGTCGACGCCAGCCTCAAGCGGCTGCGGACCGACTACATCGATCTGTACCAGTTCCACCACATCGACCGCAGCACTCCCTTCGAGGAGATCTGGCAGGCCATGGACGTGCTGGTGCAGCAGGGGAAGATCCTTTACGTGGGGTCCAGCAACTTCCCCGGATACAAGATCGCCCAGGCCAACGAGACCGCCGCGAGGCGCGGCTCCTTCGGGCTCGTCAGCGAGCAGTGCCTCTACAACCTCTTCGAGCGCCGCGCCGAGATGGAGGTCATCCCGGCCGCGCAGGACTACGGGCTCGGCGTCATCCCGTGGTCGCCGCTGCACGGCGGGCTGCTCGGCGGTGTCATCAGGAAGCAGGTCGAGGGCGGGCGCCGCGGCTCCGGACGCGCCCCCGACACCCTCGCCGACCCCGCCGTACGCACCCAGATCCAGGCTTACGAGGATCTGCTCGACAAGCACGGCCTCGAACCCGGTGAGGTCGCCCTCGCCTGGCTGCTCACCCGGCCGGGCGTGACCGGCCCGATCGTCGGCCCGCGCACCGCCGAGCAGCTCGACTCGGCGCTGCGTGCGGTCGAACTGGAGCTGCCGGCGGAACTGCTGGCGGCTCTCGACGAGATCTTCCCCGGCCCGGGGCCCGCGCCGGAGGCATTCGCCTGGTGATCAACCGGGCCGCCGCGCCCAGGACCGCCGCCCCTCCACAGGGGCGGCGGTCACCGCCTGGCCGTGTGTGCTCCATGCTCCCGGGCAGACCGCTCGGAGCGCGCTCCGTGCGGGCACCGGTCAGTCGCGGGGGAAGCCGTCGGTCTTGAGGACGAGGCCGAGGTGGGTGGTGGTCATGTCTACGTCCGCGCCGAAGGTGAGGGAGAGCTCGTTGACGTACTCGCCTTCCTTCGGCTGGCTGTGGAGGCGGCACTTGCCCTGGTACGGGTCGACGATGAGATGGACGGGGACCTCGGCGACCGCGTAGGTGAGCTTCTTGGGCCCGTAGTCGTTCGCAGCCGTGTCCTTGGAGATGACCTCGGCCGATCTTCTCGAGCGACTCGAACATGACGTCCAGCGTCAGCTCGCCGCGTTCCTCGGCCAGGGCGCCGGCCGCTCTCGATCCTGTCTTCCAGGACGGTCATCGTGGCGCTCCTCCCCGGCTGCCCCGACACACGAGTACAACCGCGCGGTACAACGATACGCACGGTGACCAACACGCGGCGGAACGCCGCCGTGCCCTCCGGGTCAGTCGCCGTAGGGGAGGCCCAGGCCCCAGGCCTGGTGCATGGCGTCCGCGAAGGCCGCCGCGATCTTGTGCTCGCCGCTGTCGTTGGGGTGCGTGCCGTCGTAGGTGTCGCGGTCGATGTCGTACGAGGGCGGGGGCGAGGCCAGCAGCAGGGGGGAGCGCGGCTCGTCCAGGTCGGCCACGGCCTTGGCGAGCAGTTCGTTGAAGCGGGCGACCTGCGCGCCGAAGGGGGCGTCGGACAGGGCGCGGACGTTGGGTATGACGGGCAGTACGGCCATGCGGACGCGCGGGTTCGCGGTGCGGGCCTCGGCGACGAAGCGGCGCACGTTGTCCGCCGTCTGCTCCGCGTTCGTGTAGAAGCCCAGGTCGATCAGGCCCAGGGCGACCAGCAGCACGTCGGCCCGGTGCGCGCGGACCGCCTCGCCGATCAGGGGCGCCATGTGCAGCCAGCCCTCGCCCCAGCCGGCCAGGTGGGCGCGCGGGAAGTCCGGTTCGGCGTAGGCGTACGACACGGGCGCGTCCGCCGCCTTGTCGTACAGCGTCTCGCGCGGTCCGACGAGGGCGAACGGATCCCCGTACGTTTCGCACAGGTGCCGCCACATCCGGTAACGCCACGTGTGTTCGCCCGCGCTCCCGATCGTCTGGGAGTCGCCGACGGGCATGAGCCTGAGCATCCGCTCATGATGGACGATCAGCGGGGCGGGTGGGGTGTGAGGCCGGACACGCCTGCGTGAACGGGCCGCGGGGATGGCAGTCTTGGGCCATGCGCCGATCGTTCGCTCTCCTCGCCGGGATCCTGCTCACGGGTGCCTGCGCGCTGCCCGCCGCCGCCGCGGGCGGCGACCAGTCGTTCACCATCAAGGACCCGCGCATCACGGAGTCCAGCGGCCTCGCCGCCTCCCGCCTGCACCCCGGGATCTACTGGACGCACAACGACAGCGACGACGGGCCCTACCTGTACGCGGTGGACAGCGCCACCGGCCGGACCGTCGCCCGCGTCACCCTGACCGGTATCGGCTCGCCGCGCGACGTCGAGGCGATCTCCATAGGACCCGGCAACCAGATCTACGTCGGTGACATCGGCGACAACCTCGGCGGCAAGTGGCCGTACGTGTGGATCTACCGGCTGCCGGAGCCGAAGAAGCTGACCGACCAGACCGTGCGGGCCACGCAGTACGTGGTGAAGTACGCGGACGGCGCCCGCGACGCCGAGTCGCTCGTGGTCGACCCGAAGACCGGCCGCGCCTACATCATCGACAAGAACGAGGACGGCGGGCACCTCTACCAGGGCCCGGCCACCCTGTCGCCGTCCGGCGCGAACGTCTTCCGTCCGGTCGCCACCGTCGACCTGTGGGCCACCGACGCCGCGCTCTCCCCGGACGGCCGGCGGCTCGCCGTGCGCGGCTACTTCGGCGGGATCTGGTACGACTTCGACGGCGGGCGCATCAAGCGGGAGGGCCGGCTCGACGTGCCCCTCCAGGGTCAGGGCGAGTCCGTCAGCTACTCCGCCGACGGATCGAAGCTCCTGTACGGCAGCGAGGGCGCCGGCAGTTCCGTGCAGGCGGAGGACGCGCCCGGCGCCGGCGGTGGCAAGTCCCCCTCGGGAAGCGCCGGTTCGGGTGCGGCGGCCGGCAGCGGCGACGGTCTGGGCTCCACCTTCAAGACCGGCGCCCTCGCCGTGGCCGTCGCCGCGGCGGCCCTCTTCGGCCTCCGGCGGCTGGTGCGTCGCCGCTGAGGTCCGCGGAAGTCCGCGGAACTCCGCGGAACTCCGCGGAACTCCGCGGAAGTTCGCTGAGGTCCGCGGAAGTCCGAGGAGCTTCGCGGAAGTTCGCGCCCGAGCGCTGCGCGATGTCTTGACGTGGGCATGGTGTGTCAGTTTCCTGGGGGGTGCGTGGTGTGATGGGAGCGCTCCCATCGGTTCCGGGCCCGCGCCTGTCGAGAGGACCCAGGCACATGTTCCGCAGCTTGCGAAGAGCGCTGTGCGCCGCCGCGGCGCTGTTGTTACCGCTGGCCGGCGCGCAGACCGCGCACGCCGTCGGCACCGCCGACACGGCCGGTGCGGGCTACTGGCACACCAGTGGCCGGCAGATCCTCGACGCGGCCGGGCAGCCGGTCCGGATCGCCGGCATCAACTGGTTCGGCTTCGAGACCGGCAACCACGTCGTCCACGGCCTGTGGTCCCGCGACTACAAGAGCATGATCGACCAGATGAAGTCGCTGGGCTACAACACCATCCGGCTGCCCTACAGCGACGACATCCTCAAGTCCGGGACCACCCCCGACAGCATCGACTTCTCCGGCGGCAAGAACGCCGACCTGCAGGGCCTCACCTCCCTGCAGGTCATGGACAAGCTCGTCGCCTACGCCGGCCAGGACGGGATGAAGGTCATCCTCGACCGCCACCGCCCGGACTCCGGCGGCCAGTCGGCCCTCTGGTACACGGCGTCGGTGCCGGAGTCGACCTGGATCGCCAACCTCAGGTCGCTGGCCTCCCGTTACGTCGGCAATTCCACCGTCATCGGCATCGACCTGCACAACGAGCCGCACGATCCCGCCTGCTGGGGCTGCGGGGACACGACGAGGGACTGGCGCCTGGCCGCGCAGCGGGGCGGCAACGCGGTGCTCTCCGTCAACCCCGAGCTGCTGATCTTCGTGGAGGGCGTGCAGACCGTCGACGGCGTCTCCGGCTGGTGGGGCGGCAACCTGATGGGCGTCGCGCAGTACCCGGTGCAGCTCGACGTGGCGAACCGGGTCGTGTACTCCGCCCACGACTACGCCACCAGCGTCGCCCAGCAGAGCTGGTTCAGCGATCCGTCGTTCCCCGCCAACATGCCCGGGGTGTGGGACAAGTACTGGGGCTACATCTTCAAACAGAACATCGCGCCCGTGTGGATCGGCGAGTTCGGCACCACGCTCCAGTCGACCGTCGACCAGAAGTGGCTCGCCGCACTGGTGAGTTACCTGCGCCCGACGTCGACGTACGGCGCCGACTCCTTCCAGTGGACGTTCTGGTCCTGGAACCCCAACTCCGGTGACACCGGCGGGATCCTCAAGGACGACTGGAACACGGTGGACACCGTCAAGGACGGCTACCTGGCGAGCATCAAGGCGTCCGGGTTCCCGGGCAGCGGCGGGAGCGGCGGCGGCACCGGAGGCGGCGGTTCCACGGCTGCCTGCAGCGCCGCCTACACCGTCAGCAGCGACTGGGGCGGCGGCTTCAACGCCGAGGTGAAGGTGACCAACACCGGGACGACCGCGCTGTCGTCCTGGAAGGTGACCTGGACCTGGAGCGGCTCCCAGCAGGTCACGAGCATGTGGAACGCCTCGTACACGCAGTCCGGTTCGACCGTGACCGCGGTGAACGCCGCACACAACGGCAGCCTGGCCGCGGGCGCTTCGGCGACCTTCGGGTTCGGCGGCGCGCCGGGCGGCGGGGCGGTGCCGAGCGTGAGCTGCACGGCCGCATGACAGAAGGGCGCCCGGTGGACACCGGGCGCCCTTCAGCGACGTACGGAAGCGGCCGGCGCGGCCGGAGCGGTGGAACCGACCGGCGCGCCGGAAGCGACGGACGCGGTCAGAGCTTCTCGATCACGTAGTCGACGCACTTCGTCAGCGCCTCGACGTCCGCCGGGTCGATCGCCGGGAACATCGCCACCCGCAGCTGGTTGCGGCCGAGCTTGCGGTACGGCTCGGTGTCGACGATGCCGTTGGCGCGCAGGACCTTGGCGACGGCGGCGGCGTCGATCTCGTCCGAGAAGTCGATCGTGCCGATGACCTGCGAGCGCTTGGCCGGGTCGGCGACGAACGGGTTCGCGTACTTGACGTCTTCGGCCCACCCGTACAGCGTGCGCGCGGAGGTGGCGGTGCGGCGGACCGACCAGTCCAGGCCGCCCTGGCCGTTGAGCCACTCCAGCTGCTGGTT
This sequence comes from Streptomyces sp. H51, assembly GCF_035656535.1. Classification (NCBI taxonomy): domain Bacteria; kingdom Bacillati; phylum Actinomycetota; class Actinomycetes; order Kitasatosporales; family Streptomycetaceae; genus Streptomyces; species Streptomyces sp. H51. The sequence continues at coordinate 411,974 of NZ_JAYMHD010000011.1, read as the reverse complement.
GAGCAGGAAGAGGGTGGCGAGCGCCGGGGTGTTGTACGTCTGGTTCTTGCGGGAGTTGTCGATCGCCGTCGGCAGGCTGAAGAACTCCGGGACGTGACGGCCGGAGGCGTGCACGCGCTCGGCCCGCTCGATCGCGGCCGGGGAGAAGACGCCGATCCACAGGCCGCCGTCGGAGGCGAAGGACTTCTGCGGGGCGAAGTAGTAGACGTCCGTCTCGGCGATGTCGACCGGCAGACCGCCGGCGCCGGAGGTGGCGTCGACCAGGACCAGGGCGCCCTCGTCGGCGCCGGCCACCCGCTTGATCGGCATGGCGACGCCGGTGGAGGTCTCGTTGTGCGTGAAGGCGTAGACGTCCACGCCCGCCTCGGCCTCGGCCTCGGGGTGCGTGCCCGGGTCGGCGGAGACGACGGTGGGCTCGGCCAGCCAGGGGGCGAGCTTGGCGGCCTTGGCGAACTTCGAGGAGAACTCGCCGAAGCTGAGGTGCTGCGACTTGTTCTCGATCAGGCCGTGGGTCGCGATGTCCCAGAAGGCCGTCGAGCCGCCGTTGCCGAGGATGACCTCGTAGCCGTCGGGCAGCTGGAACAGCTCGGAGATGCCCTCGCGCACCTTGCCGACCAGGTTCTTCACCGGAGCCTGACGGTGGGAGGTGCCGAGGAGGGAGGTGCCGGTCGCGGCGAGGGCGTCCAGCGCCTCCGTCCGCACCTTGGAGGGACCCGCGCCGAAACGTCCGTCCGCGGGCTTGATGTCAGAAGGAATCTGGATCTCAGCCACGACTGGAGGGTATCCGCTGCGGGAAACCTGGGCGAAACGTCGTCCGTCCGGTGAGACGCGTGTCTCGGCGGCCGCCCCCGGGGGCCGGTGGCCGTCCGGATGCCGGGCGGTCCGCTGGACACCCCACCGGTTCGCAGGGCGCTTGGTGGTGCGCAGGGCGCTTGGCGGTGCGCCGGGCGGGGGTCTTCAACTGCTGGTCTTCAAGGTCGGGTGAGTGAGCGTAACCATGTGTGAGTGAGTGTCGTTGTCAGAGCATGAATCTCACGGAATGGGCGAAGGCGCAGGGCGTGCATCCGCAGACCGCGTATCGCTGGTTCCGTGAGGGGACGCTGCCGGTACCGGCTCAGCGGGTCGGCTCGCGCACGATCCTCGTGAATGTGGGGGTCAATGCCGCGCTCGAAGCGATCGGCGGGCTGGGCCTGTATGCCCGTGTCTCCTCCCATGACCAGAGGACTGACCTGGAACGGCAGGTCGCCCGGCTGTCCCGGTGGGCGGCGCAGGCCGGCCACCGGGTGGTGCGGGTGGAGGCGGAGATCGCGTCCGGTATGAACGGTGCCCGCCCCAAAGTCAAGCGGCTGCTGGCCGATCCGGACGTGACCACGGTGGTGGTCGAGCACAAGGATCGGCTGGGCCGGATGAACACCGAACTTGTCGAAGCCGCCTTGTCCGCGCATGGGCGCCGCCTCGTGGTACTTGACGACGGCGAGGCCGAAGACGATCTGGTGCGCGACATGGTGGAGGTGCTGACCTCGTTCTGCGCTCGCCTGTACGGTCGCCGGTCGGCGAAGAAGCGGGCCCGCAAGGCTTTGGAGGCCGCCGAGCATGGCTGACTCCACACGGCGCACGATCGAGGCGCCGTTCGTTGCGCTGGGCCCGTCCGGGGTGGCGATCCGCACCAGCATCAAGGGCATGTCCCGGCGGGCTCGTGAGGTGCTGCCCCTGGTGGGCGCACACCTTGGTTCGCTGGCTTCCGCCGACCTCAAGGCACGTTGCCGGGCGGGTACCGATCACGACAGCGACCAGTGGGCGGAGCGTAAGCGGGCCCTGACCGAGGAGTCGTCCTCGCGCTGGGCCGGGAGCATCACGAAGGCCACCCACGACCAGTGGGGCCTCTCGCGCCGTGCCCAGCTCGCCCACATCCACAGCCTTGAGGCCGGGGTGCGCACGATCGCGCACCGCCTGTCCCAGCCGGTCGGGGAGAAGGGCACGAAGCGGGCGCCGGGCGGCTACCGCACGAAGAGGGAGTGGTTCCAAAAGACCCGGCGCCTGCACGTGCTGGAAGACCGGCTGGAGCGCGAGCGGTCCGATCGTGAGGCCGGTGTCGTGCACGTGGCGCGGGGCGGGAAGCGACTGGCCCGCAACCGGCACAATCTGGAAGCCGCCCAGCTGACCGAGCACGAGTGGCGCAGGCGCTGGAATGCCGGACGCTGGTTCCTCCAGGCAGACGGGGAGTCGGGGAAGCGTTTCGGGAACGAGACCATCCGCGTCAGCTCCGACGGCGAGGTCAGCATCAGACTTCCGGCTCCGCTGGCGCACCTGGCCAACGCCCCGCACGGCCGGTACGTGCTCGACGGCCGGATCAACTTCCGGCACCGCGGCGAAGAGTGGGCCGACCGTGTATCGGCGAACCGTGCCGTCGGCTACCGCATCCACCTGGACGTGGACCGGAACCGCTGGTACCTCACCGCGTCATGGACGATCCCGCCGGTCCAGACCGTTCCCCTGACCGCAGCCAGAGCGAACGGGCTCATCGGTGCGGACACCAACGCCGACCACTTCGCAGCGTGGCGTCTGGACGAGCACGGCAACCCGACGGGTGAGCCCCGCCGATTCCCCTACGATCTCGACGGGCCGGCCACTTACCGGGACGCCCAGGTCAGGCACGCCCTCACCCGCCTCCTTCACTGGGCACGGCGCGAAGGCGTCTCCATCGCGATCGAGGACCTGGACTTCGGCGCGGACAAGACGCGGGAGAAGCACGGCTGCAAGAAGCGGTTCCGCAAGCTGATCTCCGGCATGCCCGTCGCCAGACTGCGGGCACGGCTCGTGTCCATGGCCGCCACACTCGGCATCACCATCGTCGTCGTCGACCCCGCCTACACCTCCCGCTGGGGTGCCGAACACTGGCAGAAGCCCCTCAGCAGCAAGAACCGCAAACCCACCCGCCACGACGCCGCCGGCGTCGCGATCGGGCGACGCGCTCTCGGGCACCGGATCCGGCGACGGACGGCACCGCCCCCACACGACCAGAGCGATCGTGCGGGGCATCGGACCGCCCAGGCCGGACACGGCAACCGCGGGCGTGAGGAAACCCGCCCCCGCATCCCCGGACCACGGACACAATCCGTGTCGCCGGACGCGGCGCGAACGCGGGTGACCAGCGCATCCACAACCCTTCGGGATGCGCCAGCTGACCAGGCCTGGGTCCAAGACCCACTCCTGCTCACTGATGAGGAACGGTGTGCGTCGGACTCGGGTGTGTCCGTCGGACACGGGTGGTCCCGCGGGCGGCGGCCTGTCGCCGGGCGGCGGCCTCCGCCCGGCAGCCGCGGGTCTCCGGGAGTGGCCGGTCCGCCGGGCGGCCTGTCCGCTGGACGTGGCTGATGCGCCGGATGCGGCCTGGTCGCCCTCCGGCCGCGGGTTCTCCGGAAGACGGCTGGGGCGTCCGGCGTGGCCTGCCCGCTGGACATGGCCGGTCGCCGGATGCCGACCGGTTCGCCGGACGCCCGCCCGTTCGGCGGGCGTGGCTGTTCTGCCCCGCGCTCGCCGGGTCGCCGGGCGCCTGCCTGACACTCGCCGGGTCTCCGGTTCGCCGGGCGGGGCCGTTTCGCCGGGCGGTGACTGGTTTGCTGGGTGCATGAGCGATCTCGAGAGCGAGCTGCGTTCCGCCGTGCGGGGCGAGGTGGGCTTCGACGTCACCGCCCGCGCGCTCGTCACCATGGACGCCTCCAACTACCGCCGGGTCCCGCTCGGGGTCGTCGCGCCGTACGACGCCGGCGACGTGGCCGCCGTGCTGGAGGTGTGCGGGACGCACGGGGTGCCCGTCGTCGCGCGGGGCGGGGGCACGTCGATCGCCGGGCAGGCGACCGGCGCCGGGGTCGTGCTGGACTTCACCCGGCACATGAACCGGCTGGTCTCCCTCGACGCGGAGTCCCGTACCGCCGTCGTACAGCCCGGCCTCGTCCTCGACCGGCTCCAGGAGGCCGCCGCCCCGCACGGGCTGCGGTTCGGACCCGACCCCTCCACGCACAGCCGCTGCACGCTCGGCGGCATGATCGGCAACAACTCCTGCGGCTCGCACTCGGTGGCCTGGGGGACGACGGCCGACAACGTGCGGGAGCTGTCCGTCGTCACCGCGCGCGGGCAGCGGCTGCGGCCCGGGCCGGGCTGGGCCGGGGCGCCGGAGGGCCTGCGGGGACTGGTGGAGGGGGAACTGGCGCGGCTGCGGACCGGGTTCCCGGAGCTGCCGCGCCGTATCTCCGGGTACGCGCTGGACGCGCTGCTGCCCGAGCGGGGCGCCGACGTGGCCCGCTCCCTGTGCGGCTCGGAGGGCACGCTGGCCGTGCTCACCGAGGCTGTGGTGCGGCTGGTCCGGGCGCCACGCGCGCGGGCGCTCGCCGTCCTCGGGTACGCCGACGAGAGCGCCGCCGCCGAGGCCGCGGCCGGGCTGCGGGCGTGGGCGTCCTCCCGCCCGAACGGAACCGGTCGCGGAACCGGTCGCGGAACCGGTCGCGGAATCGGTCACGGAACCGGGAGCGGACCCGGCGGCGGGGGAGGGCCGCTCACGCTGGAGGGGATGGCGGCCGACCTGGTGCCGACGTCGGCCGCGCTGCCGCGGGGCGGCGCCTGGCTGTTCGTGGAGACCGGCGGCGAGTCGGAGGCCGAGGCGCGCGCGGGTGCGGAGGCGGTCGTGCGGGCCGCCGACGTGGTGGACTCCCTGGTGGTGACGGACGAGGCCGGGCAGCGGGCGCTGTGGCGCATCCGGGAGGACGCCGCGGGCACGGCCACCCGGATGCCGGACGGCACCGAGGCCTGGCCGGGCTGGGAGGACTGCGCGGTGCCGCCCGCCCGGCTCGGGGCGTACCTGCGGGACTTCCGGGGGCTGCTGGCCGCCCACGGCCTGCGCGGCACGCCGTACGGGCACTTCGGGGACGGCTGCATCCACGTCCGCATCGACTTCGACCTCCTGACACGGGCCGGCGTCGGCCGCTTCCGGCGCTTCTCGGAGGAACTCGCCGACCTGGTGGTGGCGCACGGCGGCTCGCTGTCCGGGGAGCACGGGGACGGGCAGGCGCGGGCCGAACTGCTGGCGCGGATGTACGGCGCGGAGACGGTGGCCCTCTTCGAGCGGGTCAAGGGAGTCTGGGACCCCGACGGCCTGCTCAACCCCGGCATGCTGGTCCGCCCGGCCCCGCTGGACTCCGGCCTGCGCTTCGCGGTCCTGCCGCGCGAGCCGGTCGACGTGGCCTTCGGCTACCCGGCGGACGGCGGCGACTTCACGGCGGCGGTACGGCGGTGCGTCGGCGTCGCCAAGTGCCGTACCGCGGCGGCGTCCGGACCGGCCGTCATGTGCCCGTCCTTCCGGGTCACCGGCGAGGAGGAGCACTCCACGCGCGGGCGGGCCCGGCTGCTGCACGAGATGCTGGCAGGCGAACTGGTCACCGACGGCTGGCGGTCGGCGGAGGTCCGCGACGCCCTGGACCTGTGCCTGGGCTGCAAGGGCTGCCGCTCCGACTGCCCGGCCGGTGTGGACATGGCCACCTACAAGGCTGAGTTCCTGCACCACCACTACGCCGGCCGGCGCCGCCCGGCCGCCCACCACAGCATGGGCCGGCTGCCGGAGTGGCTGCGCTGGACGGCCCGGACCCGCACCGCCGGGCTGGTCAACGCCCTGGCCGCCGTACCGCCGTCGGCGTGGGCGGCGAAACGGCTCGGCGGGATCGCGCCCGAACGGCGGATCCCGCGGCTGGCGACGCGCACGTTCACCCGGTGGTGGCGCGGGCGGGCCGGAGCGGCTTCCGGCGCCGGGGACCTGGTGGTGCTGTGGCCGGACACCTTCACCGAGCACTTCTCGCCCGAGGTGGGGCGGGCGGCGGTGCGCGTGCTGGAGGCGGCCGGGCTGCGGGTGGCGCTCCCGCCGACGCTGGCGCTGCGCCGCCCGCCGGTGGGTGACGGCAGGTCCACCGTGCTCGGCCCCTGGCAGGTGCTGCGCGGCCGGGGCCGCGTCTGCTGCGGGCTGACGTACGTCTCCACCGGCCGGCTCGACCGTGCCCGGACGGTGCTGCGCCGCACCCTCGACCTGATGGAACCGGTCCTTCGGGCCGGCGTCCCGGTCGTCGTGCTGGAGCCGAGCTGTGCGGCCGCCCTCCGCGGCGACCTGCCCGAGCTGCTGCACGACGATCCGCGCGCCGCCCGCCTGGCCTCCCTGGTGCTGACCTTCGCGGAGGCCCTGGAGCGCCTGGCGCCGCGCTGGACGCCGCCGCGCCTGGACCGTCCCGCCGTCGGCCAGACCCACTGCCACCAGCACGCGGTCCTCGGCGACGACGCCGACCGCAGGCTGCGGCAAGCGGCGGGACTGAGCGGCGAGCTGACCGGCGGCTGCTGCGGGCTCGCGGGCAACTTCGGCTTCGAGCGGGGGCACTTCGAGGTGTCGGTGGCGTGCGCCGAGGAACGGCTCCTGCCGTCGGTGCGGGAGGCGGGGGAGGGCGCGGTGATCCTGGCCGACGGGTTCTCCTGCCGCACGCAGCTGGGGCAGTTGGCGGGGGCACGCGGGCGGCACCTCGCGGAGGTGCTGGCGGACGCGCTGGAGGAGGGTGAGGCGTCGGAGGCCTCCGGGCCCGGGGACGGCCGGACGGCTCCGGCGCGATGACCGGCCTCCTGCCCGTCCCCTCGGGCACGCAGGTTCGGGTGCCCTTCCGGTCGGGGCGGCCTCCTCGCGAGCCGCCGTGCCGGGCCACGGCGGCTCGCGGGCGCGCGGGCTCGCGGTGCCCGACGAGGAGGCCGCACGGCGGCTCATGACGAGGAGGCCGCACGGCCGCTTATCGCGGCTCATCGCGGCTCATGCCGAGAGGGGCCGCCGCGCGGGCGGGTCCGTGCGGCGGCCCGACGGCCGACCGCTCCTCAGAGTCCCGTCAGCAGCGACCGGTCCAGGTGGATGCTGACCACCCAGTTGGGCATGTCCACGATCTCCGAGATCACCAGGTCGCCCGCGATGCTCGCGAGCAGGTAGGCGTCGGCCACGTCGATGCCGGTGCGGCGAACGACCTCGTCGATCAGCTGGCGGGTGGCCTCCCTGGCGGCGGTCATCAGATCGGGGCCTATGCCGGTGGTGACCAGGGCGGCGCCCGTGCGGCGGGCGGCCGGAGCGGTCTCCAGGATCGGGGTGCGGGGAGCCGAGCCCTTCTCCACGCCCACCCGCAGCCGCACGGTCGCCGAGGTCTCGACGCCGGTGCCGCAGACCTCGCCGTCGCCCATCGCCGCGTGCACGTCGCCGAGGCTGAGCAGCGCGCCCTCGACTCCCACCGGCAGCCGCAGGCGGGCGCCCGGGCCGACCTGGCGGATGTCCATGTTGCCGCCCCAGCGGCGCGGCGGGACGACCGAGTGCTCGCCGGGCTCGGGGACGGCCACACCGATGGTGCCGATCATGGGCAGGACGGGCACTCCGAGGCCGGGCAGCAGTTCCGCGCGACCGCCCTCGATGGGGACGATGCGCAGGTGGGCCTCGGAGAAGTCGTCGGCGAGCAGTCCGAATCCGGGGATGCAGGCGGTCCAGCCCCAGTCGTCGACCTCGGTGTCCAGGACGTCGATCACCAGGGTGTCGCCGGGTTCGGCGCCGTCGATCCGGATCGGCCCGGTCACCGGGTTGAGCCGGCCGAAGTCCAGGTTCGCGGCGTCTCCCGCAGTCGACTCGCGGTCGAGCTGTCCGCCGCTGGACTCCTGGGTCTCCACGGTGACGGTGTCACCGGGCGCGATGGTGAGCACCGGGGGGAGGGAGTTGTCCCAGACGTTGTGGGAATCGGTGGCTTGCAGATGCATCGGTGTCAGTTCTCCAGTTCGAGCGTGGTGCCACGGCCGCTGAGGCGGTAGTAGAGCAGGACGCACCCGCCGACGGCGAGCCAGATGACGCCGCTGACCCGAGCCGTGGTGTCCATGTTCCACAGCACCGAAGCGATGATCGCGAATCCTATGAGCGGGGCGATGAGGTGCAGGCCCCAGCGGCGGCTGCGGTTGCGGAGCACGAAGTGGACGAAGACCGACACCTGCAGCATCAGGAACGAGAACAGCGCGCCGAAGTTCACCAGCGACGACAGCAGGTTCAGCTGGCCGACGAAGAACACGCCGAGGATCAGGGAGATGACGGCGACGAAGAGGATGGCGCGCTGCGGCACCTTGCGCACCGGGTGGACGTGGCCGAGGAAGGCGGGGAGCTTGCGGTCGCGGGCCATGCTGAACAGCAGGCGAGAGGTCGCGGCCTGTGCCACCAGGGAGTTGGCGACGCCGGTGGCCAGCGCGGCGGCGATCGCCACCGTGGTCTTCAGCCAGGGGCCGCCGGCGATCCCGGCGATGTCGTAGAACGCGGAGTTGGTGGCGTCGTCACCGGTGAACTCCGTCTTCCCGGGCACCAGCAGCGCGGCGACGTACGTCTGGACGACGAAGAGCACCGCCACCGCGACCAGGGCCCACAGGGTGGCCCGGCCGACCAGACGCCGGTCGCTGCTCTTGACCTCCTCGGACAGGGTGGAGATTCCGTCGAAGCCGAGGAAGCTCAGCACGGCGATGGACAGCGCGCCGAAGATGAGGCCCGGGGTGAGCAGTTCGGGCTTGAGGAACGGGTCGGCGGAGAAGTGCGCGCCGTTCTCGCCCGAGACGACGGCGGCCAGTCCGAAGCCGACGAAGAGCGCGAGCACGATCAGTTCGAGCACCAGGAAGAGCTTGTTGAGGCGGGCGGTGGACTCGATGCCGAAGAAGTTCACCACCGAGTTGACGACGACGAACGCCACCACCCACAGCCACTGCGGTACCGCGGGCACCAGTGAGGTGAGGGCGGCGGCGCTCATCACGTAGAGCAGGGTGGGGATCAGCAGGTAGTCGAGCAGGATGGCCCAGCCGGCGATGAAGCCGACCTTGTCGTTGATGCCGCGGCCCGCGTACGCGTAGACGGAACCGGCGATCGGGAAGGCACGGGACATCTCGCGGTAGCTCAGCGCGGTGAAGAGCATCGCGACCAGGCCGATGAGGTAGGTCAGCGGCACCATGCCCTTGGAGCCGTTGAAGACCACGCCGAAGATGGTGAACGGCGCGATGGGCACCATGAACACCAGGCCGTAGATGATCAGGTCGGACAGCTTCAGCGAGCGCTTGAGCTCCTGGCTGTATCCGAAGGACTCGAGGCCGGGGGCGGTCGCCTCCGAGGCCCCCTGGCCGGGAGTGTGCTCTCCCGCCGTGTCGGTGGTCATGACGCGTTCTCCGTACGTGTGTTCGATCCGATCCAGTCACGGACAGCGTAGGCAATGAAAGGTCTATTAACTAGACCTTTTATTGTTAACGTTGCGATACGGAGGTGAAGATGCCTGTCGATTCCGGGGCGGACCCCGAGGCACGGCAACCCCTGGCGCCGTTGCACACCGCGACGACCGGGGAGCAGGTGGCCCACCGGCTGGCCACGGCGATCGCGCTCGGCGAGTACAGCCTCGGCGACCGCCTCCCCAGTGAGCGGGAGCTGGCGGCGTTGCTCCGGGTCAGCCGGGAGAGCGTGCGCGTGGCGCTGCGCCGGCTCAGTGACGAGGGTCTCCTCGACATCCGCCGCGGCCGGTCCGGCGGGGCCTATGTCCAGGCGGAGTGGGCGGAGGTCAGCGCGCACGCGGTGCGGCAGGCGCTCCTCGGCCGGTGGGAGGAGTTCGAGGCCCTCTTCGACTACCGGAGACTGATCGAGAGCCTGATCGCGCGCACCGCGGCGGAGCGCGCCGACGACACCGACCGGGCCGGGCTGCGGCGCCTGCTGGCCGAATTCGACGAGGCGTCCTCCCTCAGCCGGGCCCGCGAGATCGACACCGAACTGCACCTCGCCGTGGCCCGCGCGACCCACAACTCCCGCCTGGTCGCCCTGCACCGCCGTCTGCTGTCCGAGGTGAGCCTCGGCGTCTCGATGGAGCCCTACACCTGGGACCTGTACGAACAGTCCCGCCCGGGCCACCACGCCCTGGTCACCGCGGTCTGCGAGGGTGACGCGGCGCGGGCGGCACACATCGCTCACCACCACTTCGGCATCACCGAGGACGTGTTGCGCAAGCTGGCCCACCGGGTCCGGCGCGCGACGTGATCCGCGGACGCGGCCCCAGGGGACACGGACGGTCCGGTGCCGCCCGCCCGCCCGCCGCAGCGGCCCGGCCCGGCACTCGGCCCTCCGGGCCCCGGAGTGCCGCCCGCGTGGCCGTGCGGCGTACGCCGGCATCCGTGCGGCGTGCGCCCGGCATCCGGGCGGCGTACCGTCCCGCCGAGGGGCCACCCGTCCGGCCGAATCCCTTACCGTGGATCCGTCGGAACGCCGCGATGAACCGAACCAACCCGAGCTCCTGGAACCGCCCCGTGACCACCCCTTCGTCCGCCGCCACACCCTCGCCGACCGGGCTCGGTCCCGCACCCGCGGGCGGCGTCCCGCGCCGCCGCGGCTCACTCGGCCCCGTCGGCCTGGTGCTCGCCGGCGGGGTCTCGGTGCAGTTCGGCGCCGCTCTCGCGGCGAGCCTGATGCCGCGGGCCGGCGCGCTCGGCGTCGTCACCCTGCGTCTTGTGGCGGCGGCGGTGGTCCTGCTGCTGGTCTGCCGGCCCCGGCTGCGCGGCCACTCGCGCACCGACTGGGGGACGGTGGTCGCCTTCGGTCTCACCATGGGCGTGATGAACGCCCTGTTCTACCAGTCGGTCGCCCGCATCCCGCTCGGCGCCGCGGTCACCCTGGAGGTCCTCGGCCCGCTCACCCTGTCCGTCCTCGCCTCCCGCCGCGCGGTGAACGTCGTCTGGGCCGGGCTCGCCCTCGCCGGCGTCTTCCTGCTCGGCGGCGGGGACTTCGGCGACCTCGACCCGGTGGGCACCGGCTACGCGCTGGGCGCGGGCGCCATGTGGGCGGCGTACATCGTCTTCAGTGCCCGCACCGGCCGGCGCTTCCCGCAGGCCGACGGGCTGGCGCTGGCCATGGGCGTGGCGGCGCTGCTGATGCTGCCGCTGGGGATCGCGGAGTCGGGCGCCAAGCTCACCGACCCGGTGACGATCGGGCTGGCCTCGGCCGTGGCACTGCTGTCCTCCGTCCTGCCCTACACCCTGGAACTGCTCGCCCTGCGCAGCCTGCCCGCCTCCACCTTCGCGGTCCTGATGAGTCTGGAGCCGGCCCTGGCCGCGGCGGCCGGGTTCCTGATCCTCGGCCAGACCCTGTCCGCCGCGCAGGCGGCGGCCGTCGCCCTGGTCATCGCGGCCAGCATGGGCGCGGTACGCACCCAGACGGGCCCGAAGCCCGCGTCGTAGCCCGCGTCAGGCGGGCTTGCGCCATGCCGGGGCGGCTCGGGCAGGTCAAGAGGCGATGAGGCGGCTGGTGAAGCCGTCGCGGATGAGGTACTCGTCGGCCAGCCCTTCGGTAACTGAGCCCAGCGGCAGCGATCCGGCGTTCAGGTCAGGGACAGTTACATGATCCCTGTCCATTTCCAGGGGCGGGGACCACGGCGGCCGCGAAGGCAGTCCACGCGGTACTGCGCCTCCTCCTGCCACTCCGGTCGGGTCGCTGCGTGCTGGGCCGCGTAGGTTGCCATGCGCAGCTCTCGGGCTCCAGAAAACAGCTCGTACCCTTCCCACTGCGTCACATCCAGGCCGTACAAGTCGCAGAACTCGGCGTACTCGGGGCGACTCACGGCGCCGGTAGTGGTGAGCTTCACCGCAGTGGAGACCAGGTCCCACTCCGGTGGGCCCACGGACACACGCTCGAAGTCCAGCAGGATCGGACCGGCGGCAGTCCGGGCGACGTTGCCCACCCACGCGTCACCATGGACGACACAGTCGGGAAGTCCGGCAGGACGTTGCACCCACTGGCCTTGTAGGTCCTCATGCCGTTGCCGGAGCCACGATCGCTCCTCCTCGGTCAGGGACGTTGCGGCGTCGATCCTCTCCGGCACACGGACGAACGGGTCGAGCTCGCCCAGCGCGAAGTCGGGAACCGGTAGCGGATGAATTCGCTTGAGGAGCTGCACTACGTCGCGGACGGTGCCGTTCGTGTGTGTCGGCAGTTCCTCCCAGAACGTCACAGGGCGCCCGCAGACGTCGACAGGCTGGGCGATCGACATCGCACGAACGGCCGGCACGCCGTTGTCGGCCAGCCACTGTGCGACCCTCACCTCTCGGGTGGCTGCCGCCAACTGGCCGGGGCGCGCGATGCGTGCGATGGCGCGCTCCCCCGGCAGACGCCAGATCTCGTTCTCGGCGATACGGATCGGCTCGGCGGCAGACGGATCGAGCCCGGCCGCTGAGCAGGCCGTAGCCAAGACCGCGGAGGAGGCGCGGGCCGAGATCGTCATGCCTGCAACGTAGCGCCGATTCGTTCGCGCAGGTACGCCACTTCGGGGATACGACGGTGCCGGGCAGCGAACCGGTTGAGCTCCTTCAGATCATCCGCAGCTCGCCGTGAGGTCAGGCGGCCGGCATCGGTGAGGGCCTGGTGGCCGATGACCGTGGCCTGTCGTGGGTCGCCCCTGGCCATCAGGAGGCTTGCCAGCTTGGTATCGGAGATTGCGCGCGAGCGGGCATATGCGTTGTCGTGGCCTTCGATGGCGATCTCGAAGCGCCGCCGGGCCTGCCCGGGGTCCTGGTCCTTCAACAGGACCAGGTCGTACAGCGCGTGTGCGGTGTCCCCGTGGTGCTGGGCTCCGTCGTAGTAGGCCATCCAGGGTGGATCGTCCTGCGGGTCGGACTTCGCGAAGGCGTCGTCGGCGGCCCCGACGGCAGACATCGCACCGCTGATGTCGCCCATTTTCCCGAACGCGCGAGCGCGTGCCGTGTGCAGCATGGCCCGGATGGTCGGTGTGAGCCGGTCGGCCCGGACGAGCCCCTTCTCCGCGTAGGTCAGGCCTGTGTCCGGGTCGCCGATCCAGATGGCTTGTCGTGCGAGGAACGAGAAGACTTTGGCGCGCAGGTGCCACTCATCGGCCTCCTCGGCACAGTCCGCGGCGATCTTGAAGGCGATGCGGGCATCGTCGTGTGCGTAGGCGTCGAAGTGGGATGCGCCGACTACGACGCCCAGGCGGGCGACAGCGGTGTGGAGCGGCGCGCGGAGCTGCTCGGGGCAAGGGACGGTGAGCAGACGGACCGCCCACTCCAGGGCTCGGCCGGCGAGTACGCCGACGATCCCTCCGCCGCCGTGAGCGTTGTCCCGGCGGTAGATGTCTTCCGCCACGTTCAGGACTGCCGTGATGTCCTTGGGGCGAATCCGGGTGGGTGGCTCGTGCGGGGCGGTGGGTGCGACGAGCGCGGCAAGATCTATTGATGCGACGGCGGCCAGACTGCTGTTGGCCAGGAAAGCGCGACGGTCCACAGGCTCAGTGCTCCCCAGCGGTGATGAATTCTCTCTGCCCAGGATGCGGCCTTGGTGTGCTTGAACGGTGCCATCCATCGGGCGGTCGGCGTTCTTTTCCGATTCACTACGCCGCTTTTCCGGTTCGCCGTACACCATCCCCCAAGCGCGGGTGAGCACGCCGCCGGTCATCAAGACCTCGTCCAGACGCTCCGCCAGGTCACGGCGGCACGAGGCCTGCCCCTTCTCCACCTTCTCGACGAGGGATGGGCTGGCCTGCACCAACGGGCCCAACGAAGACGCCGAATGGCCATGTTGCTTCCTCCAGTACCGCACCTCGTGACCGAACCAGTCACGCGGCGACGCGTCGGGAGTGAGCTGCTTCTCGGGTCGTGGCATGACGAGGGTCCCCTGGGTCCTGAATCGGAAAGCCGAGCTTTCCGATTCCACGTCTGCATTCTTGGCCTTCGGTCTGCCTCAATGGTTGCCGACCGATCACGCACCAGTACACACCGCAGTCGGACCTCTTACGGGAGGTTCGTCAGAACGAAGTGGATTTGGAATGGCCCGTCTCCTGGCTCGTCCCACCGCTGCAACCTGCGTGCGCGCAATGACCTGCGCTGCTGCCGGCAAGCTGGAGATGGACTATGAGGTGACCCCGCTGTCGGTGCGGGTCGCACGGGTCATAGTGAGCGCGCACTTGCGCCTGTGGGGCATGGAGAAGCTGGTCGACACGGGAGCCCTCGTCGTCTCCGAGCTGTTGACCAACGTCCTGAACCACGCTCGGCCGGACCGCGACGGGCGCCGCAGCGCTCTCATCACCGTCACCCGTACTCCTGACGGCGTGGCGCTCTGCGTGCACGACGAAGACCCATCGCTGCCGCAGCAGCGGTGCGCCGACGATGACGACGAGGACGGCCGCGGTCTCCGACTCGTCAACGCCGTCGCGGACCGGTTCGGCGTATCTCCCAATCCCAGTGGCGGCAAGGACGTCTGGCTCACCCTGCTGAGCCCGCGCCAGTCGAAGGCCGCCCCGTGACCATGCCGACGGCGCTCTGTCGCACCTCATGCGGAGCCGGCGACGCAGCCCGCCGCCGGGCGACGGAAGCGCACTGTGAGGTCGTCGCCGAGTCCGTCGATCAGGCGGACCCCTCGAGCGACCGCGACACCCCATCCGTCATCGACAGGCCGGAGGCGAACAGCTTGCTCGCACAGGGGGCAGCGTGAATCCGCAGAAGCCCACGGCTGCCTCACGGACCACCTTGGCCCGTCTCCGGCGCCTGTTGCGCCACCCCCGCCGGCACGCCCGGCGGCGTGGCTTCGGCATGTTCCAGGTCCTTTTTCTGCCCGCGGCCACGGTCGGAAGCCTGCTCACAGCTCTCTACCTCAGCCGCCCGAAGTAGCCCGCTCTACGGGCCTCAAGCCCCCTCCCCGGCCCATCGACCCGACTTGTTCCTCCACGGGTCCGGGCCGGTCGGGGAGGGGCTGCACACCGGCCAGCCGGCCGAAAGCAAACACACCCAGAAGGGATGAAGTCATGGCTCCTGCTGCTGTCCTGATCAAGCCGACCGCCGTCACCACCGCTCCGGCGGAGGACCCGTTCGACATCCAGGTGGAGGTCGTCACCGAGATCGACGCCGAGCAATTGCCGCAGGCCTGCGGCACCGGCGACGGCTGCAAGTCCACCTGCGCGTCCTCGTGCACCAGCGCCGTATGACACACGGCCGCTGACCTGGGGCCGGGGGACAACTCCCCCGGCCCCGACCTTCCGAACAATACGGCGGAGGCACCGATGGGCAAGCACACCCGGGTCTACCAGCACATGGGGGCAGCGCTGCTGCGCGCCGCCGCAGCGCCGCTGACGGCGCTTCCCTCGTCATGGCCGGATCCGCGCGACACAGATGCGGTGAGCGAGTGGCTGCGAGACGTCTGCCGCCAACGGGTGTTCGCCGACGCGATCCGGCAAGCGAGCGGCGACCTGACCGCGCGGCTCAACGACATCTGCAGTGGACGCCCCGTACCTCCCAGACAGGTGCGGCGTGCATACCTCGCCACCGTCTCCTACGTTCTGCGCGCCACCGGGCGCCCGACCCCCTTCGGTCTCTTCGCTGGGGTGGCGGCCGCCGGAATCGGCGCAGAGCCGCACGTGCGGTGGGGCGACACTCACCGCGCCGTCATCCGGGCAGATACCGAGTGGCTGGACGACGTCTGCGCCCGCCTGGAGTCCATCCCCGAACTCCTGGACCGCCTGAGCGTCGTCCTGAGCTCCCTGGCCATGCCCCGCGGTGACCGTCTGCACGTTCAACACGGCGGCCCGAGGGGCGCGTCCATCCGGCGCAGCCGCGTCGTACGGGTCATCGAGAAGCACACCACTCATCCTGTTCGTATCACCTCGCTGCTCGCCGAACTCGACAGGGCGTTCCCGGAAGCCGATCCCACCCGTGCGCGTGCGCTGATCGCCTCCCTCATGGCGCAGAAGTTCCTTCTGACGAACCTGCGGGCCCCGATGACCGTGACCGATCCGCTGGGCCACCTCATCGGCGAACTCAAGGCCATCGACGCGGGCGGTGTGCGCTCCGCGGCCGGTATCCTCGACGGCCTCTTGGTCGTGCAAGAGGCCTTCCTGGAGCACAACATGGCTACCGTCAGCGACCAGGACATCGCGCGCGAGACGGTCGTGAGGCACTGCCGCAACATCTCCACCGCGGCGCGCAGCCCGATCGCCGTCGACCTGGTTCTGGACGCCGAGGTGCAGATCCCCCGCAGCGTCGTACAGCAGATGGCACGTGCCGCCGACGTGCTGCTGCGACTCACGCGACAGCCGACCGGGCAGGGCATGTGGCGGGACTACCACGCCGCGTTCTGGGAGCGGTACGGCAGTGGCACCCTCGTGCCGGTCAAGGACGTCATCGATCCGGTGGCCGGACTCGGATACCCGGCCGAGTACCCGGGCAGTCGGAGACTCGCCGCGAGGCCGATGGTCTCCGATCGGGACAGGCGCCTGCTCGCCTTGGCCTGGCAGGCGGCCGCCACCGGCAGCCGCGACATCGTGCTCACCGACGAGCTGGTAGACAAGATCGCGGGAGCGCCTGCAGTGAATGAGGCAGCACCCCCGTCTGTGGAGATGTGCGCCCGCATCCATGCCCGCGACCTGCAGGCCCTGCAGTCTGGCCAATTCAGGGTCACGGTCACACCGGCAAGAAGCGCGGGGACGCTCACCTCCCGGTTCACCCCGGTCGCCACCGGCTCCGGCCTCGAAGAGGTGTACCGCCAGGTCCCGCCGAGCATCGAAGGCGCGCTCACAGCCCAGCTCTCCTTTCCCGGCCTGTACGCCCACATCGAGAACGTTGCGCGTGTCCCTGCGTACCTGTCCCGCGTGATCTCCCTGGGAGAACATCGCCCCACGGGTGATCAGGTCGAGGTCATCGACATCGACGACCTCGCCGTCACCGCCACTGCCAACCGCCTGTACCTCGTCAGCCGTTCGCGCCGCCAGGTCATCGACCCGCAGGTCTTTCATGCGATGGCGCTGGAGAAACAGCCGCCGCTCCTGGCCCGCTTCCTCGCCCACCTGACCCGGGCCTTCGGCCCTGCCTGGACCGGGTTCGACTGGGGCCCGCAAGCCGAGCGGCTACCGTTCTTGCCGCGCGTACGCTATGACAAGACCATCCTGTCGCCAGCCCGCTGGTACCTGTCCGCCGACAGTCTTCCCCCGGCCAAGGAGCACAGCGGGCAGTGGGCGGACGCCCTCACCTCCTGGCGGAAGATGTGGCAGTGCCAGGGGCCCGTCGAGCTACGCGACGACGACCGTGCCCTGCGGCTGATGCTCGACGTGCCCACGCATGCCGCAATCCTGCGGGACCACCTGGACCGTAACGGGCAGGCCATGCTCACCGAGGCACCGCCGGAGGACGGATTCGGCTGGATCGGCGGCCATGTCCATGAGGTGGCCGTGCCCATGACCAGCACTCGGCCACCCTCACCCAATCCCCTCAACGGCGGCCTGCCCGTGCAGCGCAACCGCACGCTCGGCCCCCTTCCCGCCGCACCCGCCGCGCACTGGGTGAACGTGCAGATGTATGCACACCCTGATCTCCACGACGAGTTGATTGCCCAGGGCGTGGCCACCTTCGCCCCTGGTCTGCAGGATCACCCTGACTGGTGGTTCATCCGCTACCGCACCCAACAGGGTGCCGACCACATCCGCCTGCGCATCCGCGCCGCGAGCGCGGGCCGACGCAGCGCCTACACCGAGGCGATCGGCACCTGGGCGGCGTTACTGCACGACTACGGCCTGATCAGTGACCTGGCGTTCACCACCTACACCCCCGAAATCGGCCGTTACGGCGGTGGTCGCGCCCTGGCCCGCGCGGAAACCGTGTTCGTCACCGACTCGTACGTCGCGGCCACGGCCCTCAGCGGCGTCGCAGCGCCAGGCGTCGATGGTCAAGTGCTCACGGCAGTCGGCATGGTCGACATCGCTTGCGGCCTGCTCGGTGACGATGACGGTCTGCGCTGGCTGGCCGCACTCCCGGTGCCGGCCGCTGCGGGCCGGGCTGCGACCGGCCAGGCCATCGATCTCGTCCGAACCGGAAAGCCGGTCGCGCGCGGCTGGTCCGCGGCCCTCGTTGACGCATGGCACCGTCGCGGTGACGCCCTCGCCCGCTACCGCGAGCATCTGGACGATGGAATGGACGTTGATGCTGTGCTGGAGTCGCTGCTGCACATGCACCACAACCGGATGCGCGGCATCAACGGCGACGACGAGAAGACCTGTCGCCGCATCGCCCGTCAGACCGCCATTGCCTGCCTCGCACGGTCGGAGGTGCACCCGTGAAGCCGACCGCGCAGGCGGCGCCCGGCTGGCCGCAGTCGCTCTACTCCGGGGCCGCCGGTATCACCCTTTTGCACGCGGTCAAAGAGCGTGTCGGCGCGGGTGACACGGAAGCGATGCGCGCGTGCGCCGAGTCCATGTTCCGTGTGCCGATCATGGCGGGCCCCGAGGGATTCGGCCTGTACGAGGGGGTCCCAGCAGTCGCCTACGTCCTCACCTTCACGGACACTCCCTCCACCGAGCGACTCCTGTCCGTCCTCGACGGCCATGTACGGCGCATCACGACCTCGCGGCTGGAAGGCGCCCGCGCCAGGCTGGAGAGCGGGCAGACCACCAAGTCGGCCGAGTTCGACCTGATCGGCGGGCTGGCAGGCCTCGGCGTCTACCACCTGCGCAGAGGCAACGCCGCGGAGCTGCAAGGCATCCTGTCCTACCTGGTTCAGCTCTCCGAGCCCATCACCGTCTGCGGGCAGACGCTGCCAGGCTGGTGGAGCGTCAGCGAAGCGGGGACCGCGTGGCCGGCTGACGGACACGGCAACTTCGGTCTCGCCCACGGCATCACCGGCCCCCTCGCGCTTCTTGCCACCTCCGTTCTGTGCGGATACACCGTGGCCGGCCAGGAACGCGCCATCACTCGCATCTGCCAGTGGTTGGACGACTGGAGGACCGGCAACAGGCGCTCTGCGCACTGGCCGGAGTGGATCGACCTGCAGGAGCAGCGACGCGGCAGTACCGCGCGCACGGGCCCAAGGCGACCGTCGTGGTGCTACGGCACCCCTGGGATCGCCCGCGCGCTGCAACTCGCCGGGCGGGCGCTCGGCGACACCACACTTCAGGAGCGGGCCGAACAGGCACTCGCCGGATGCCTGCTGGACCCGCAGCAACTCGCCCTGCTCACAGACGCCTCCTTGTGCCACGGGTGGGCCGGGCTCGTACAGGCCACCCGACGTGCTGCCGAGGACGAAAAGGACGGACAACTCTCCGAGCTGCTTCCGAGGCTGCGAGCAGGGCTCGCGACGCACCTGGAAGCGCATGGGCCACCGGTCCAGCCCACGCTCATGGAGGGCACCGCCGGGCTTGACCTGGCTCAGCTCGACGACTCCAAGTGCGCCACGCCCGAGACGAGGTGGGATCTCTGCCTGCTGTTGAGCGGCTGACCCGATTCACCGCCATTTCCCATCACCACGACGGAGCTACGTTTCGCCCGCTCTCCGCCCAGGACAGCCGGGTGCTCCCGGAAGGACACGCATGACCGAGCACATGACCCCGCAGGAACTACGCAACCGCCTGGTCGACCAGATCGTGAAGACCAGCCTTCCGGGCCTCTACGACGCCCGCGTCGAGGACGCGATGCGCACGGTGCCTCGGCACGACTTCATTCCCCGGACGCCCCTGGAACTGGCCTATGCCAATCAGGCCGTGACGATCAAGGACAACCCCGACCGCGATGCCCTGCCGCTGAGCTGTGTCTCACAGCCCGACGTGGTGTTCTTCATGCTCGCTCAGCTCAGCATTCAGCCGGGCAACAACGTTCTGGAAGCCGGCGCGGGCACCGGCTACAACGCCGCCCTCATGCGGCACCTCACCGGCCCGGCCGGGAACGTCACCGCCCTGGATTACCACGAGGACGTCGCCGCCCACGCCCGCCAGCGACTCGACGCGACCGGCTTCAGCGAGGTGCGAGTCCTCACCCGTGACGGTGCCCTGGGCGCGCCGGAGTACGCGCCGTACGACCGGCTCATCGCCACCGTCGGCATCTGGGACCTGCCCACAACTTGGTGGGACCAGTTGGCCGTCGGTGGCCGCCTGGTGCTTCCGCTGCGCTGGCGCGGCCTGACCCGCAGCATCGCCTTCGTCCGCGAAGCCGACTGCCTGCGCTCGGAGTCCCTCGCCACCTGCGGCTTCCTGCCGATGATCGGCCAGGACGGCGAACGCGAGGGCTACGTCGACGAAGACCGCCTGGTCAAGCTGTACTGGGATGCCGACCAGCCCATCCACCCGCTCAGTCTGCGCAAAACCCTGGCTGAGGCGAAGGAACACCTCCAGTGGACCGATGTCGCCGTCGCACCGGACGAGCCACTCGACGGAATCTGGCTCCGGCTCAGTGCACTGGACCCGGCGACCTGCCGCATCACCGTCCGCCCCGAGGCCTTCACCAGCACTGCCGCACTGCACCGACCGGCCATCCCCGCACTGAGTCCCGCCCTCGTCGCAGGTGACTCCTTGGCGTACCTGGTTCTCGAACCGGTCGACGTTCAGGGCAGCGGGCGGTACCGGCTGGGCGCCGCCGGGTACGGGCCGGCCGGTCAGGAACTGGCCGAGCGACTGGGCACGGCGATGCGTGCCTGGGACCACAACCGCACCTTGTCACCGTCGATCACCGCCTACCCGGCGCAAACTCCCGACGAGGAACTGGCCGGCGGACACGTCATCGACAAACCATCTGTCCGCCTGGTCATCACGTATTGACTCTCCTCACCATCAGGTGGAGCGGATCCGTTCTGCTCGGCCACCTCGAAGACACCCGCCCTCTCCTACCGCGGCCGCGGTGGGAAACGTAGGTACCGCGGACGCGCAGGCACCGCAGGTGTGCCCTCACTCCCGTGCCACGTCCCGACGGAAGCGGAGCTGGAGAACGTACGACGATGACGCTCTGCGGCGCTCGCGCGGCTCCCCGGGGCGGCTGCCTGCGTGGCGGCCGCGCGCGCCGGACGCGGTCCCGTGCGCGCGGAATTATTCATGCAAGCATGCTTGATTGTTTCTGGCCCCGCTGCCATGCTCCCCCCATGTCCGATCCGACGCCCGTCATCGACGACCTGCGTGACGAGAGTGACGAACTCGACCGTCTCGTGGCCGGGTTGACCCCCGAGCAGTGGGCGCTCGCGACGCCCGCGCCCCGCTGGAGCATCGCCCACCAGATCGCCCACCTCGCCTGGACCGACCACTCGGCCCTGCTCGCCGTGACCGACGCGGAAGCGTTCCACGGACTGGTCGAGCAGGCGCTCGCCGCACCCGACTCCTTCGTGGACGACGGCGCCGACGAGGGGGCCGGCCTGCCGTCCGAGAAGCTGCTGAGCAGGTGGCGCGAGGGGCGCGCCGCGCTCGACCGGGCGCTGCGCGCGAGCCCGCCCGGCGCCCGTTTCCCCTGGTACGGACCGCCCATGTCGGCCGCCTCCATGGCCACCGGCCGCCTGATGGAGACCTGGGCCCACGGCCAGGACGTGGCCGACGCGCTGGGCGTCGTCCGTACCCCCACCGACCGGCTCAGGCACGTCGTCCGCATCGGCGTGAGGGCCCGCGACTTCGCCTTCGCCGCCCACGGGCTGCCGGCCCCCGGCGAGGAGTTCCGGGTCGAGCTCGACGCACCTTCCGGAGAGGTGTGGACCTTCGGTCCGGAAGACGCCGCCCAGCGGGTCACCGGTCCCGCGCTCGACTTCTGCCTGCTGGTCACCCAGCGCGCCCACCGCGCCGACCTCGCCGTGCGCGCGGAGGGCCCCGACGCCGACCGCTGGCTCGGCATCGCCCAGGCGTTCGCGGGGCCGCCCGGCGCCGGACGCCCGCCGAAGGGAGCCGGCGCGTGAGCGTGCTGCGCATCGGCAATGCCTCCGGCTTCTACGGCGACCGCTTCGACGCCGTGCGCGAGATGCTCACCGGCGGCGAGCTGGACGTCCTGACCGGCGACTACCTCGCCGAGCTGACCATGCTCATCCTGGGCCGGGACCGGCTGAAGGACCCCGGCGCCGGGTACGCCCGCACCTTCCTGCGCCAGCTGGAGGAGTGCCTCGGGCTCGCCCACGAGCGGGGCGTGCGCATCGTCACCAACGCCGGCGGGCTGAACCCCGCCGGACTCGCCGACCGGGTGCGGGAGCTGGCCGCACGGCTCGGCGTCCCGGTCCGGGTCGCGCACGTCGAGGGCGACGACCTCACCGCCGCCCACCCCGGCGCCCTCGCCGCCCACGCCTACCTCGGCGGCTTCGGCATCGCGGCCTGCCTGCGGGAGGGCGCCGACATCGTGGTCACCGGGCGGGTGACGGACGCGGCGCTGGTCACCGGGCCCGCCGCCGCCCACTTCGGCTGGCAGCCGGGGGAGTACGACCGGCTCGCGGGCGCCGTCGTCGCCGGGCACGTCCTGGAGTGCGGGACGCAGGCCACCGGCGGGAACTACGCCTTCTTCGGCGACGGCGATGTCCGCCGGCCCGGCTTCCCGCTCGCCGAGCTGCACGAGGACGGCAGCTGCGTCGTCACCAAGCACCCCGGCACCGGCGGCTTCGTCGACGTCGGCACCGTCACCGCCCAGCTGCTGTACGAGACGGCGGGCGCCCGGTACGCGGGACCCGACGTCACCGCCCGCCTGGACACCGTACGGCTCACCCAGGACGGGCCCGACCGGGTGCGGATCGACGGGGTGCGCGGCGAGGCGCCGCCGCCGA
The DNA here is from genome assembly GCF_035656535.1 of Streptomyces sp. H51. NCBI lineage: Bacteria > Bacillati > Actinomycetota > Actinomycetes > Kitasatosporales > Streptomycetaceae > Streptomyces > Streptomyces sp. H51. The sequence goes on along the minus strand of NZ_JAYMHD010000011.1, from coordinate 389,395 downwards.
CGCTGAAGGTCGGCCGCAACCGGCTCGGCGGCTTCCGCAACGAGATGACCTTCGTCCTCACCGGCCTCGACGTCGAGGCGAAGGCCGCGCTGGTGCGGGAGCAGATGGCAAACGCGCTCGCCAAGGCCCCGCCCGCCGATGTCCGCTGGGACCTGGTGCGCACCGACCGGCCCGACGCGGCCACCGAGGAGACCGCGAGCGCGCTGCTCAGGCTCGTGGTGCGGGACGCGGACCCGGAGGTGGTCGGACGGGCGCTGAGCGGGGCGGCGATCGAGCTGGCGCTGGCCAGCTACCCCGGCTTCCACGTGCTCGCGCCGCCGGGGAAGGGCGCGCCCTACGGCGTCTTCGAGGCGGCGTACGTCCCCCAGGACGAGGTCGGACACACGGCGGTCCTCGACGACGGACGCCGGATCCCGGTGGAGCCGCCCGCCGGCACCCTCGCCCTCGCCGAGGTGCCCGAGCCCGCCCTGCCCGAGCCGCCGGCGCCGGGCCCCGTGCGGCGCGCTCCGCTCGGCCTGGTCGCCGGGGCGCGCAGCGGCGACAAGGGCGGCAACGCCAACGTGGGCGTGTGGGCGCGCTCGGAGGCGGCCTGGCGGTGGCTCGCGCACGAGCTGACCGCCGACCGGTTCCGGGACCTGGTCCCGGAGAGCCGCGCGCTGCCGGTCACCCGGCACGCCCTGCCGAACCTGCGCGCCCTGAACTTCGTCGTCGAAGGCATCCTCGGCGAGGGCGTCGCCGCGCAGGCCCGCTTCGACCCGCAGGCCAAGGCCCTCGGCGAATGGCTGCGCTCCCGCCACCTGGACATCCCGGAGGCCCTGCTGTGACGGTCATCCAGACCACCCTCGACCCCCACGCCCCCGACCACCGGGCCAACCGCGAGGCCATGCTCGCCAAGCTGGCCGACCTGGACGCCGAGCACGCCAAGGCGCTCGCGGGCGGCGGCGAGAAGTACGTGCAGCGGCACCGGAAGCGGGGCAAGCTGCTGGCCCGCGAACGCATCGAGCTGCTGCTCGACCCCGACACGCCGTTCCTGGAGCTGTCCCCGCTGGCCGCCTGGGGCAGCGACTACGCCGTCGGCGCCTCCCTCGTCACCGGCATCGGGGTCGTCGAGGGCGTGGAGTGCCTGATCACCGCCAACGACCCGACCGTGCGCGGCGGTGCCAGCAACCCCTGGTCGCTGAAGAAGGCCCTGCGCGCCAACGACATCGCCCTCGCCAACCGGCTGCCCTGCATCAGCCTGGTGGAGTCCGGCGGCGCCGACCTGCCGTCGCAGAAGGAGATCTTCATCCCCGGCGGCGCGATCTTCCGCGACCTCACCCGGCTGTCCGCGGCCGGCATCCCGACGGTGGCGGTCGTCTTCGGCAACTCGACGGCCGGAGGCGCGTACGTGCCCGGCATGTCCGACCACGTGATCATGGTCAAGGAGCGCGCCAAGGTGTTCCTCGGCGGGCCGCCGCTGGTGAAGATGGCCACCGGCGAGGAGAGCGACGACGAGTCGCTGGGCGGCGCCGAGATGCACGCGCGCGTGTCGGGTCTCGCCGACTACTTCGCTGTCGACGAGCACGACGCCCTGCGGCAGGCGCGGCGGGTCGTCGCCCGGCTCAACCACCGCAAGGCGCACCCCGACCCCGGGCCCGCGGCGCCGCCCGAGTACGACGAGGACGAACTGCTCGGCATCGTCCCCGGCGACCTGAAGACCCCCTTCGACCCGCGCGAGGTCATCGCCCGGATCGTCGACGCCTCGGACTTCGACGAGTTCAAGCCGCTGTACGGGACCAGCCTGACGACCGGCTGGGCCACCCTGCACGGCTACCCCGTGGGCATCCTCGCCAACGCGCAGGGCGTGCTGTTCAGCGCGGAGTCGCAGAAGGCCGCCCAGTTCATCCAGCTCGCCAACCAGCGCGACATCCCGCTGCTGTTCCTGCACAACACCACCGGCTACATGGTCGGCAGGGAGTACGAGCAGGGCGGCATCATCAAGCACGGCTCGATGATGATCAACGCCGTCAGCAACAGCCGGGTGCCCCACCTGTCCGTGCTCATGGGCGCCTCCTACGGCGCCGGGCACTACGGCATGTGCGGCCGCGCCTACGACCCGCGGTTCCTGTTCGCCTGGCCCAGCGCCAAGTCGGCCGTCATGGGCCCGCAGCAGCTGGCCGGCGTGCTGTCGATCGTGGCCCGCCAGTCGGCCGCCGCGAAGGGACACCCCTACGACGACGAGGCGGATGCCGCCCTGCGCGCCATGGTGGAGCAGCAGATCGAGTCGGAGTCGCTGCCGATGTTCCTGTCCGGGCGGCTGTACGACGACGGCGTCATCGACCCGCGCGACACCCGTACCGTCCTCGGCCTGTGCCTGTCCGCCGTGCACACCGCGCCCTTCGAGGGCGCGCGCGGCGGCTTCGGCGTCTTCCGGATGTGAGGTCCATGATCCAGACTCTGCTGGTCGCCAACCGGGGCGAGATCGCCTGCCGGATCTTCCGTACCTGCCGCGAACTGGGCATCCGGACGGTCGCCGTGCACTCGGACGCCGACGAGAACGCCCTCCACGCGCGCGTGGCCGACGCCGCGGTACGGCTGCCGGGGGCCGCGCCCGCCGAGACGTACCTGCGCGGCGACCTGATCGTGAAGGCGGCCGTCGCCGCCGGCGCCGACGCCGTGCACCCCGGCTACGGCTTCCTGTCCGAGAACGCCGACTTCGCGCGCGCCGTCACCGACGCGGGCCTGAAGTGGATCGGGCCGCCCCCGGAGGCGATCGAGGCGATGGCGTCCAAGACCCGCGCCAAGGAGCTGATGGGGATCGCCCCGCTGGGCGAGGTCACCGAGGCCGACCTGCCGGTGCTGGTCAAGGCGGCCGCGGGCGGCGGGGGGCGCGGGATGCGCGTCGTGCGCCGTCTGGAGGAGCTGGGCGACGCCCTGGAGAGCGCGCGCGCCGAGGCGGCGAGCGCCTTCGGCGACGGCGAGGTCTTCGTCGAGCCGTACGTGGAGGGCGGCCGCCACGTCGAGGTCCAGGTCATGGCCGACACGCACGGCACCGTGTGGGCGCTCGGCACCCGCGACTGCTCCCTCCAGCGCCGCCACCAGAAGGTGATCGAGGAGGCGCCGGCGCCCGGGCTCTCCGAGCGGCTGGAGGAGGAGTTGCGCGCGCTGGCCGTGCGCGCCGCGCGCGCCGTCGACTACGTGGGCGCCGGCACGGTCGAGTTCCTCGTCGACGGCGACACGGCGCACTTCCTGGAGATGAACACCCGCCTCCAGGTCGAACACCCCGTCACCGAGGCCGTGTTCGGCGTCGACCTGGTCGCCCTGCAACTGCGCGTCGCCGAGGGCCACGCCCTCGAAGGCGACCCGCCGGCCGCGCGCGGCCACGCGATCGAGGCCCGCCTCTACGCCGAGGACCCGGCCGGCGGCTGGGCCCCGCAGACCGGCACCCTGCACCGCCTCGCCGTCCCCGACGGCGTCCGCCTGGACACCGGCTTCACCGACGGCGACACGATCGGCGTCCACTACGACCCGATGCTCGCCAAGGTCGTCGCCCACGCCCCCACCCGCGCCGAGGCCGTCCGCAAGCTGGCCGGCGCGCTGGAACGGGCGGCCGTGCACGGCCCGGTCATCAACCGCGACCTGCTGGTGCGCTCGCTGCGGCACGAGGAGTTCGCGCGGGCCCGCATGGACACCGGCTTCTACGACCGCCACCTCGCCGCCCTCACCGAGCCCGCCCCCGACCCGTACGCGCCGCTGGCCGCCGCCCTCGCCGACGCCCACGGCCGCTCCCGCTTCGGCGGCTGGCGCAACCTGCCCTCGCAGCCGCAGGTCAAGCGGTACGCGATGGCGGGCGAGGAGCACGAGGTGCGCTACCGGCACACCCGCGAGGGCCTGGCCGCCGACGGGGTCCGCGTCGCGCACGCCGACGCCCGGCTGGTGGTCCTGGAGGTGGACGGCGTGCGGCGCCGGTTCGAGGTGGCCCGCCACGGCGACCGGGTCTACGTGAACGCCACCACGCTCACCGCCCTGCCCCGCTTCCCCGACCCGGCCGACCAGCGGGCCCCCGGCTCGCTGCTCGCCCCCATGCCGGGCACGGTCGTCCGGGTGGCCGAGGGGCTGGCCGAGGGAGCCGCGGTCCAGGCCGGACAGCCGCTGCTCTGGCTGGAGGCGATGAAGATGGAACACAAGATCACAGCGCCCGTCACCGGGACGCTGAGCGCCCTGCACGCCGCACCCGGCCGTCAGGTCGAGGTCGGCGCCCTGCTCGCCGTGGTCGAAGCGTCCGGAGCCGAAGCGTCCGGAGCCGAGAAGCCCGCGGCCGAAGCGTCCGGAGCCGAGAAGCCCGCGGCCGAAGCGTCCGGAGCCGAGAAGCCCGCGGCCGAGAAGCCCGCGGCCGAAGCGTCCGCAGCCGAGAAGCCCGCAGCCGAAGCATCCGCAGCCGGAGTGTCCGGAGTCGAAGAGTCCGCACAGGAGGACCAGTGAGCGCCACCCTCGAGACGGAAGAACACCAGGCCCTCAGGTCGGCGGTGGCCGCCCTCGGCCGACGGTACGGCCGCGACTACATCACCGGCCTCGCCCGGGAGGGCCGGCACCCCGACGAACTGTGGGCGGAGGCCGCCAAGCTCGGCTACCTGGGCGTCAACCTGCCCGAGGAGTACGGCGGCGGGGGCGGCGGCATCGCCGAACTGTCCATCGTCCTGGAGGAACTCGGCGCCGCGGGCTGCCCGTTGCTGATGATGGTCGTCTCGCCCGCCATCTGCGGCACGGTCATCGCCCGCTTCGGCACCGAGGAGCAGAAGCGGCAGTGGCTGCCCGGCCTCGCCGACGGCACCCGCCGGATGGCGTTCGGCATCACCGAGCCCGACGCCGGCTCCAACAGCCACCGCATCACCACCACCGCCCGCAAGGACGGCGCCGACTGGCTGCTGACCGGCCGCAAGGTCTTCGTCTCCGGCGTGGACATCGCGGACGCGACCCTGATCGTCGGTCGCACCGAGGACGCCCGCACCGGCCGCCTCAAGCCGTGCCTGTTCATCGTCCCGCGCGACGCGGACGGCTTCCAGCGGCGCGCCATCGACATGGAACTCAGCGCCGCGGAGAAGCAGTTCGAGCTGGTCCTGGACGACGTGCGGCTGCCCGCCGACGCGCTGGTCGGTGGGGGCCCCTCCCACGCTTTCGGCAGTGGGGGAGAGGACGCGGGCCTGCTGCAGCTGTTCGCCGGCCTGAACCCCGAGCGCATCATGACGGCCGCCTTCGGCATCGGCATGGGACGCTACGCCCTGTCCCGGGCGGTCCGGTACGCCGGTGAGCGCAGCGTCTGGAAGACGCCCATCGGCGCCCACCAGGCCATCGCGCACCCCTTGGCCCAGGTGCACATCGAGCTCGAACTCGCCCGCCTGATGATGCAGAAGGCGGCCCACCTCTACGACGCCGGGGACGACGTCGGCGCGGGCGAGGCCGCCAACATGGCCAAGTACGCGGCCGCCGAGGCCTGCGTGCGGGCCGTCGACCAGGCGGTGCACACCCTCGGCGGCAACGGCCTCACCCGCGAGTACGGCCTCGCCTCGCTGGTCACGGCGTCGCGGGTGTCCCGGATCGCCCCGGTGAGCAGGGAGATGATCCTCAACTACGTCTCCCACCAGACCCTCGGCCTGCCCAAGTCGTACTGACCCCGCTGACCCCGCGCGCGAGGAGGAACCGTGTTCCGCAGCGAGTACGCAGACGTCACGCCCGTGGAGCTGCCCATCCACGAGGCGGTCCTCGGCCGGGCCGCCGAGTTCGGGGACGCGCCCGCCCTGATCGACGGCACCGACGGCACCACCCTCACCTACGAGCAGGTGGACCGCTTCCACCGGCGCGTGGCCGCGGCGCTCGCCGAGGCCGGCGTGCGCAAGGGCGACGTGCTCGCCCTGCACAGCCCCAACACGGTCGCCTTCCCGATCGCCTTCTACGCCGCCACGCGCGCGGGTGCCTCGGTCACCACCGTGCACCCGCTCGCCACGGCCGAGGAGTTCGCCAAGCAGCTGAAGGACTCCGCCGCCCGCTGGATCGTCACCGTCTCACCCCTGCTGGAGACGGCCCGGCGGGCCGCCGGGCTCGCGGGCGGCGTCGAGGAGATCCTCGTCTGCGACAGCGCGCCCGGCCACCGCTCCCTGATCGACATGCTGGGCTCCACCGCTCCCGAGCCGCAGGTGGACATCGACCCCGCCGAGGACATCGCGGCGCTGCCGTACTCCTCCGGCACGACCGGCGTCCCCAAGGGCGTGATGCTCACGCACCGCCAGATCGCCACCAACCTCGCCCAGCTCGAACCGTACGCCGACACCGGTCCCGGCGACCGGATCCTCGCCGTGCTGCCGTTCTTCCACATCTACGGCCTGACGGCCCTGATGAACGCGCCGCTGCGCAAGGGCGCCACGGTCGTGGTCCTGCCCCGCTTCGACCTGGAGCAGTTCCTCGCCGCCGTCCAGAACCACCGCATCACCGGCCTGTACGTCGCCCCGCCCATCGTCCTGGCCCTCGCCAAGCACCCGCTCGTCGCGCAGTACGACCTGTCGTCGCTGAAGTACGTCGTCAGCGCCGCCGCCCCGCTCGACGCGCAGCTCTCGGCCGCCTGCTCCGAGCGGCTCGGCCTGCCGCCCGTCGGCCAGGCGTACGGCATGACGGAACTCTCGCCCGGCACGCACGTCGTCCCGCTCGACGCCATGCGCGAGGCGCCCCCCGGCACCGTCGGCAAGCTCATCGCCGGCACCGAGATGCGCATCGTCTCCCTCGCCGACCCCGACAAGGACCTCGGCGTCGGCGAGCCCGGCGAGATCCTCATCCGCGGCCCCCAGGTCATGAAGGGCTACCTGGGCCGCCCCGACGCCACCGCCGCGATGATCGACGAGGACGGCTGGCTGCACACCGGGGACGTCGGCCAGGTGGACGAGGACGGCTGGCTGTTCGTCGTCGACCGGGTCAAGGAACTGATCAAGTACAAGGGCTTCCAGGTCGCCCCGGCCGAGCTGGAGGCGCTGCTGCTGACCCACCCCGGCATCGCGGACGCCGCCGTCATCGGCGTCTACAACGACGAGGGCAACGAGGTCCCGCGCGCCTACGTCGTCCGCCAGCCCGACGCGGCCGGCCTGACCGAGGAGGAGGTCATGATGTACGTCGCCGAACGCGTCGCCCCGTACAAGCGCGTGCGCGAGGTCGCCTTCCTCGACGCCGTGCCGCGGGCCGCCTCCGGCAAGATCCTCCGCCGACAGCTCAGGGGACGCTCATGACACCGATCACCCTCACCCGCAGCCGGGCGCGGGGCGTCGAGACCATCGGCCTCGACTCCCCGGCCAACCGCAACGCCCTGTCGGCGACCCTGGTGCGCGAGCTGGCCGGCGCGCTGACGGACGCCGGTCAGGACACCGGCGTACGGGCCGTCGTCCTCACCCACACCGGCAACACCTTCAGCGCGGGCGCCGACCTGCGCGAGCCGCCGCGCCCCGACGCGCTGGTCGGCCTGCTCAGGCAGATCGTCGAGCTGCCCAAGCCGGTCGTCGCCCGCGTCACCGGTCACGTGCGGGCGGGCGGCCTGGGCCTGCTGGCCTGCTGCGACATCGCGGCCGCCGCCACCACCGCCAGCTTCGCCTTCACGGAGGTCCGCATCGGCGTGGCCCCCGCGGTCATCTCGCTGCCCCTGCTGCCCCGCACCGACCCCCGCGCGCTGGCCCGCTACTACCTCACCGGCGAGCGCTTCGACGCCGCCGAGGCGGCCCGCATCGGCCTGGTCACCGCGGCCGGCGACGACGTCGACGCCGTACTGGAACCCGTCCTGGACGGCCTGCGCAGGTCCGCCCCCGAGGCCCTGGCCGAGACGAAACGGCTGCTCACGGCTAAGGTGCTGGAGTCATTCGACCGGGACGCGGCCGACCTCACCGCGCTCTCGGCCAAGCTGTTCGCCTCCCCGCAGGCCCGCGAGGGGATGACGGCCTTCCTGGAACGACGGGATCCCCCATGGGTGCTGTGAGCACGAGCCCGGAGGACCGCGTGGAGCGCGTCCCCAAGCAGGACCGCAGCCGGGTCACCCGGCAGCGGCTCCTGGAGGCCGCCGTGGCCTGCCTCGCCGAGCACGGCTGGGCGGGCTCGACGGTCTCCGTCGTCGCCGAACGCGCCGGCGTCTCCCGGGGCGCCGCCCAGCACCACTTCCCGACCCGCGAGGACCTCTTCACGGCGGCCGTCGAGTACGTGGCCGAGGAACGCTCCACCGCGCTGCGCGCCCTGTTCCCGCAGGGCGCGGCGGGCGACCGCCGGGCCGTGGTGGCCGCCCTCGTCGACCTCTACACCGGCCCGATGTTCCGGGCCGCGCTGCACCTGTGGGTGGCCGCCTCCAACGAGGAACAGCTGCGTGGGCGGGTGACCGAGCTGGAGGCCCGTGTCGGCCGCGAGACCCACCGCATCGCCGTGGACCTGCTGGGCGCCGACGAGGCCCGCCCCGGCGTCCGCGAGACCGTCCAGGGCCTGCTGGACATGGCCCGGGGTCTCGGCCTCGCCAACCTGCTCACCGACGACACGGGCCGGCGGGAGCGGGTCGTGGCGCAGTGGGCGGACCTGCTGGACGGCGCGCTGGACTGAGCGGCGGCCGCCCGCCGCCCGCCGGCCGCGCCCGCTCGGCCCGGCGCCGGACGGTCACCGGCCGGCGATGTCCTCGTAGCCCTCGACCTGGCGCGGGTCGCGCGGGCCCGGGCCGATGTAGCGGGCGGACGGGCGGACCAGGCGGCCGGTGCGCTTCTGCTCCAGGATGTGCGCCGACCAGCCCGCCGTGCGGGCGCAGGTGAACATGGACGTGAACATGTGGGCCGGCACCTGGGCGAAGTCCAGCACGATGGCCGCCCAGAACTCCACGTTCGTGGCCAGTACCCGGTCCGGGCGGCGGTTGTGCAGCTCCTCCAGGGCCGCCTTCTCCAGCGCCTCGGCGATCTCGAAGCGCGGGGCGCCCAGTTCGCGGGCGGTGCGGCGCAGCACGCGCGCGCGGGGGTCCTCGGCCCGGTAGACGCGGTGCCCGAACCCCATCAGGCGCTCGCCCCGGTCCAGGGCCTGCCTGACGTACGCCTCCGCGTCGCCGGTCCGCTCGATCTCCTCGATCATGTGCAGCACGCGCGAGGGGGCGCCGCCGTGCAGCGGGCCGGACATGGCCCCCACCGCGCCGGAGAGGGCCGCGGCCACGTCCGCGCCGGTGGAGGCGATGACGCGGGCGGTGAAGGTGGAGGCGTTCATGCCGTGCTCGGCGGCGGACGTCCAGTACGCGTCGACGGCCGCGACGTGCTTGGGGTCCGGCTCGCCCCGCCAGCGGATCATGAAGCGCTCGACGACCGACTGCGCCTTGTCGATCTCCCGCTGCGGCACCATGGGCAGGCCCTGCCCGCGGGCGGACTGGGCGACGTACGACAGGGCCATCACCGCGGCGCGGGCCAGGTCGTCGCGGGCCTGCGCGGCGTCGATGTCGAGGAGCGGTTTCAGGCCCCACACCGGCGCCAGCATCGCCAGCGCCGACTGCACGTCCACGCGGATGTCGCCGGAGTGCACCGGGATCGGGAACGGCTCGGCGGGCGGCAGGCCCGGGTTGAAGGCGCCGTCGACGAGCAGCCCCCAGACGTTGCCGAACGAGACGTGACCGACCAGGTCCTCGATGTCGACGCCCCGGTACCGGAGGGCGCCGCCCTCCTTGTCCGGCTCGGCGATCTCCGTCTCGAACGCGATGACTCCCTCGAGTCCGGGTACGAAGTCGGACATCAGGCGGCTCCTCATGATGTGGGCGACGAACGCTGTGGTGGGGATGAGCGGTGGGGACGTGCGGTGGACGAGCGGTGGGGCCGTGCGGTGGAGATGTGTCGTGGGGACGAGCGGTGGGGACGGGACGACGACCGTGTGCCGATGCGGAAAGGGCGGCTTGGCCGGCGGATCCTCGGTCGCTTCCCGGACTCGCGGTCCCCGGTGGCCATCCTGGTGATGCCCCGAACGGCGGGCGGTCACCCCACCGGAACGGCATCAGCACGATATCCCTGAGTGCCACCTTTGGGGAGGGTCCGCGGCACTCAGTGCCACACAGTGACGAAGGACACCGTGCCGCGTCCGCCCCGCGGACACCGTCCGCGGGGCTGCCCCGGATGCCCTTCGCACCGATACGGCAAGATGTCGGCGTGAACGCCCACGACGCCGCCGCCCCCGACCCCGCCGCGATGCGCAAGCACTACCGGGCCGAGGGCCTCGCCGAGTCCGACCTGGCGGCCACCCCGGTGCAGCAGTTCGCCCGCTGGTTCGCGCAGGCCGCGCGGGAGGCCCACCTGTTCGAGCCGAACGCCATGATCGTCTCCACGGCGGACGCCCAGGGCCGGCCCAGCTCCCGCACGGTGCTGCTGAAGCAGTTCGACGAGCACGGCTTCGTCTTCTACACCAACTACGAATCCCGCAAGGGACACGACCTCGCCGAGAACCCGCACGTCTCGCTGCTGTTCCCCTGGCACCCGATGGCGCGCCAGGTCGTCGTCACCGGCGTCGCGCGCCGCACCGGCCGGGACGAGACGGCCGCCTACTTCCGCAGCCGTCCGCACGGCTCCCAGCTGGGCGCCTGGGCCAGCGCCCAGTCCAGCGTCATCGCCTCCCGCGCCGAGGTCGACGCCGCGTACGCCGAACTCGAGGCCCGCTACCCGGAGGGCGAGCAGGTCCCGGTGCCCCCGCACTGGGGCGGCTTCCGGGTGGCCCCGCGGCAGGTGGAGTTCTGGCAGGGGCGCGAGAACCGGCTGCACGACCGGCTCAGGTACGTCGCGGAGGCGGACGGCGGATGGCGGGTGGAGCGGCTGAGCCCGTGACCGGCCGCGCCGCGTGAAACCGGGTGAAAGCAGACGACCCGCGAGCTCGGGTCCCTCCGCCGGACGGCGGGGGAGCCGGCCGGACGTACCGGCGAGCTCGCGGGTCGGGTGACTGCGTTGGATTGGGCCGGCTGCGCATATCGCGTACACGCTGGTCCGGCACCGCACTGTGTGTGGTGGCGGGCCGCTAGCCCGCAGCCACCTCGTGCGTCCGGGTTTCACTCATGTACCCGATCACCTCCCTTCTCACGTGCTCGCCACATTAAGCAGTGGCCGGGCGCGGTTCAACAGGTTTTCGGCGCTCTCCGGTGATGGGCCCGGTCAGCCGTGGGAACGGGCCGGTCCGGGTGGAGAAGAGGGTGGGTTGCAACGATTCCCTCAATCTTCCGGAACCCGGTGTGTGCTGGATCACGTTCCAGTTAGATGATGGCGAGTGAGTGAACCGACGCGCCGTGCCTGCGGGCGCAGCTGGGAGGGGGTCCAGATGAGTGCTTCCCGGCGTAGCGGGACCACCGACGAGCTGGGGCCGGACGAGCCCGAGGGGTCGGGAGCCGCCGCGGGCCCCGACGGCTCCGACCTGCTGGCCGCGCTGCTGGACGGCATGGACGCCGCCCTGTGCGCCTTCGACGCCGAGGGGGTGGTCACCCACTGGAACCGCGAGGCGGAGCGGATCCTCGGCTGGACGGCGGCGGAGGCCGTGGGCCGGCACGGCTTCGCCGGCTGGGCCGTGCGCGAGGCGGACGCCGGTGAGGTCGAGGGGCGGCTGATGTCCGCCATGCGGTCGCCCGGCCGGCAGGTGCACGAGTTCGCGCTGCTGACCAAGGACGGCGGACGGGTGCTGGTGCGGACCCAGTCGGCCGCGGTGCGCGGCCCGGACGGCGGACCGGCGGGCGTGTACTGCGCCTTCAGCGAGGTGCACACGCAGATCGACCTGGAACGCTCCATCGCACTGAGCGAGGCGCTGTTCGACGATGCCTCCTGGGGAGTCGTGCTGGTGGACGCCGACCTGCGGCCCGCCGTGGTGAACGCGCACGCGGCCCGGTCGCTCGGCATCGGGCGCACGGCCGTGCTGGGGCGGCCGCTGGGGGAACTGCTCGCCCAGGGCGTCGAGGAACTGGAGAGCGCGCTCACCCACGTCCTGGCGGAGGGCGCGCCGCCCGCGCCCGCGGAGATCTGGGTGAGCGTGCGCACGCCGGAGGGCGAGCAGCGGCGCTGCTGGCGCTGCGGCTTCGTCCGGCTGGCCTCGCCGCTCGCGGAGGAACCGGTGCCGCTGGGCGTCGGCTGGCTGTTCGTGGACGTCACCGAGGCCAAGCAGGGCGAGCAGGCGGCGGCGCTGTTCCGGTTCCGTACGAACCAGCTGCACCGGGCGGCGCGCGCCGCCGCCGAGTGCGAGGACCCCGCGGAGGCGGCCACCGTCCACCTCGACTTCGCGCTCGCCGGGTTCGCCGACCACGCGCTGATCGACCGGGTGGCGGGCGGAGCGCTCGCCGACGGGGCGGAGAACGGGCCGGTGCGGCTGGTGCGGGTGGCGGCGACGCCGTCCGGGGCGCCGGGGCCGAGCCTGCTCGGCGGGCAGGCCGGACTGCCCGTGCGGTACGCCGAGGGGCATCCGGCGCTGCAGAGCGTGGCGCGCACCGGGTCGGTGCGGGCCGGCGGCGGGTCGGTGCCGGCCGAGGCGGCGCGGGAGTGGGCACGGTCTCGGCAGTGGCCCGCGGACACGGTGCACGCGCTGTGCGCGGTGCTGCGCAGCCGCGGGCGGACGCTGGGTGTCGTGACGTTTCTGCGCGGGGCCGGGCGCAGCCCGTTCGAACGGGCCGACGTGGCCCACGCCGAGGACGTGGCGGCGCGGATCGCGGCGGCCCTGGACCTCGCGGACGCGGTGGGGCGGGCATAGCGGACGCGTGCCGCGTGCCGTACCGGTTTCCGGGCGCCCCGGGGTGCCGGGTCCCCGGCCGGGCGGGCCGGGCGGCCGGGGAGGGACCGCCGCGGTCCGGCGGCGCCCGCAGGGACGCGGGAAGCCAGCCCCCGCGACCGGCTACGAAGGCGCGGCAGACGATCGGCAGGGGACGGCAGGCCGCGCGTGGTCGGCGGACGGCAGGCGGCGCGTGGTCGGCGGGCAGTTGGCGGCGCAGGGCGCACGGCAGGTCGTGGGCTCCCGGCGGAGCGCTCAGCGCCGGTAGAAGATCCGGTCCCCGTACTCCTCCATCACCCGCGCGTTCCACTCGTGGCCCCCGTCGACGTTCCCGGAGCGCAGCAGCGGCGGCTCGATGCCCCGGTCGGCCAGCGCGGCGGCCGCCGTGGCCATGACGGCCTGCAACAGGGCCGCGGTGACCACCGTGGAGGCCGGCGCGAAGGGGGCGGGGACGGTGTCGAGGGTCAGCTCGGCGTCGCCGACCGCGATCTTGGAGTCGAGGACGATGTCGCAGTGGTCCTTGAGGTATCCGCCGGACGCGTGCCGCGACCGCGTTCGGGAGGCGTACGCCACCGAGGTCACGCCGATGACCTTCACGCCCCGCGCGCGGGCGCTCATGGCCATCTCGACGGGCAGCGCGTTGCGCCCGGACAGGGAGACGATCACGAGGGCGTCCCCGGAGCGGATCGGCGAACTGTCCAGCACCGCGCTCGCCAGGCCGTCCACCCGCTCCAGCGCGGAGCCGAGCGTGGCCGGCATGACGTCGACGCCGACGACGCCGGGCACGGCCAGCAGGTTCATCAGGGCCAGTCCGCCGGCGCGGTAGACGACGTCCTGGGCGGCGAGGGACGAGTGGCCCGCGCCGGTGGCGAACAGCCGGCCGCCGTCGGCGACGGTGTCGGCGAGCAGCGCGCCGGCCGCGGCGACGGCGTCGGCCTCCTCCTCGCGGACCCGTTGCAGCAGGCCGATGGCGGCGTCGAGGAACCGGTCGGCCGGGGTGGCGTCGCTCATGCGGATCCTTCCGGAGGGCGGCGTCGGATGTCCGTGTCGCGGATCACCGTGCGGTCTGGACCACTGCCGTGTCAATACGGCGTCCGGCGGCCGGTGCGGCTGCCCGGACGGCGTGCGCCGGGTCCGGCCGTGTCACGGCCGGACCGGTGGTTTCCGCGGCGCCGCACGGTTGTCGGTGCCATGCGTCAGAATTGGGTCCAGGGCCAGCGCACACGCCGCGGAGCCGTCGTGCTCACGGCAGATCTCATCGAGGGGCACGTATGTCCGGACTGATCGACACCACGGAGATGTATCTCCGCACCATCCTCGAGCTCGAGGAAGAGGGCGTGGTCCCCATGCGTGCCCGGATCGCCGAGCGGCTCGACCAGAGCGGGCCGACCGTCAGCCAGACGGTGGCGCGGATGGAACGGGACGGCCTGGTGTCCGTCGCCTCCGACCGCCACCTGGAGCTCACCGGCGAGGGCCGCCGGCTCGCCACGCGCGTGATGCGCAAGCACCGGCTGGCGGAGTGCCTGCTCGTGGACGTGATCGGTCTGGAATGGGAGCAGGTGCACGCCGAGGCGTGCCGCTGGGAGCACGTGATGAGCGAGGCCGTGGAGCGCCGGGTCCTGGAACTGCTGCGTCACCCCACCGAGTCGCCGTACGGCAATCCGATCCCGGGCCTGGAGGAGCTGGGCGAGAAGGACGGTGCCGACCCGTTCCTCAACGAGGGCATGGTGTCGCTGGCCGACCTCGAAACGGGCGAGGACGGCAAGACGGTCGTCGTGCGCCGGATCGGCGAGCCGATCCAGACGGACCCGCAGCTGATGTACACGCTGCGCCGGGCGGGCGTGCAGCCCGGATCCGTGGTGAGCGTGACGCAGTCGGCGGGCGGTGTGCTGGTGGGCAGCGGCGGCGAGGCGGCCGAGCTGGAGGCGGACATCGCCTCCCACGTGTTCGTCGCCAAGCGCTGAGCCGCCGGGCGGCGCCCGCCGCTGCGGGACGCCACCGCTCCAACCGCCGCCGGCTCCGGTGACGCCACCGCTCCAACCGCCGCCGCTCCGGTGACGCCGGCGGTTCGGCGACGCTGTCGGCCGGAAGATCAGTGCGTCGAACCGCAGCGCCGCGACGCCTCCCGTGCGACGCTTTTCCGTGAGGCATATGACGGAGGGGGCGGGCGAATGCGCCGCAGACGTGAGGAGGGCCCCGGCGCCTTGTGGCGCCGGGGCCTGTCCTCCCCTGTGCTGACCCGGAGCCCCGAGCTCTCAGGGTCATTCCCCGCGGACCGTTTTCCCCGAGCGGTCCGCCCCCCGCTGAAGATCTCCCCTCGACAGCGACGATCATTCCCCGAAGCGGGTCACTCGAACGAGGGGTGTTGCCCGCCGAAACAGCATTTTCGAATAGGCATTCGATAGTCTGCGGTGACGGATCATGCGGAACGTGCGCTTCAACCAAGGGGTGCACGAGAGCACGCGGCAGCCGCGTGCACGAAGGCAGCTGCACGGGCAACGGCAGGACACGGTGCACAGGACCGTCCGGCTCGAGCGTGAGCGAGCGGTCCGAGCGGAGCTAGGGGGGTGCCAGGACCAGTGGTGCGGCGCATCGACGTGACCGGGACGGGCGGTGTCCGTCTCGCGGCCTGGGAGTTCGGCGATCCACCCAAGAGCGACCCGGCGGTCCTCGTGCCGCGGCAGGCGGGACCGCCCGGCCCGGCCGGCCCGCCCGGCCGTGCCGAACCCCCGGGCGGCGTCGAGCGCACGCCCGGTGTGCTGTTACTGCACGGACTGATGGGCCGTGCCTCGCACTGGGCGTCCACCGCCCGCTGGCTGTCCGGCCGGCACCGCGCGGTCGCGCTGGACCAGCGTGGCCACGGCCAGAGCGAGAAGCCGCCGCAGGCGGCCTTCACCCGCGAGGCCTACGTCGACGACGCCGAGGCCGCCCTCGAACAGCTGGGCCTCTCCCCGGCGGTCCTCATCGGCCACGCCATGGGCGCCCTGACCGCGTGGCAGCTCGCCGCCAGGCGCCCCGACCTGGTCCGCGGGGTGATCATCTGCGACATGCGGGCCTCCGCGCTCGGGTCCGCCTCGCAGCGCGAGTGGGCGGACTGGTTCAAGGCCTGGCCGACGCCGTTCGCCACCCTCGCCGACGTCCGCAAGTGGTTCGGCGAGGACGACCCCTGGGTCGAGCGCCCCAACCCGGCCCGCGGCGAGTTCTACGCCGAGGTGATGCACGAGGGCCCGGACGGCTGGCGGCCCGTCTTCGACCCCGAGCAGATGCTGCAGACCCGTGCGACCTGGGTGTACGACGCGCACTGGGAGGAGCTGGCCCAGGTCCGGTGCCCCGCACTGGTGGTCCGCGGCCTCGACGGCGAACTCGGCCGCGCCGAGGCCCAGGAGATGGTCCGCGTGCTGCCCCGCGGCCAGTACGCGGAGGTGGCCGACGCCGGTCACCTCGTCCACTACGACCAGCCGGAGGCCTGGCGCGCGGCGATCGAGCCGTTCCTGGACGGCGTCTTCAGCGAAACCTGACCCGGCGTCCGGAGGTGGCGCGGAGCCGGAGCCGGAGCCGGAGTCGGCCGGCCCGGGGCGATCCCGGGCGGCCGGCTCCGGCTCCGGCAGCGGGTCAGCGGTCCCGCCCGCACGCGTACGCGAGCGGCGGGATCAACTCCTCCACGTCCGGCAGCCAGCGGTTCGCGGCCGAGGGCCGGCAGGCCCACTGCACGGCCCCGCGGGAGCCGTACCGGGTGGGCGGCGCGGCGACGTAGGAACCCTCGCCGAGCGTGACCAGGTCGAGGGAGGACGGCACCCACCCCAGCTTGCGCACCAGGTCCGGCGCCTTCGCCGCCCCGCCGGGCAGCACGAAGAAGTGCATCCGCCGGTCCGGCGTCGACGTCACCGGACCCAGGGACAATTCCATCCGCTTCATGCGGGCCAGCGCGAGGAACCCGGCCGTCTCCGGCACGGAGACCGTGTCGAACGCGCGCCCCGTCGGCATCAGGATCGACGCCGTCGGCTGCTGCGACCACAGCCGTCGCGCCACGGTGGCGCTGCCCGTCGCCTGCGTCGCCCAGTCCTCGCGCGCCGGGTGCGCGCCGGGCAGGGCGCAAGCGGCGTCGCCGCAGGAGCAGTGCTGCACCCCGTCGGCGGTTTCCAGCCAGGTGCCGGGGAAGACGTCCCAGTGGCGTTCCTCGGCGTAACGGACGGCGGTCTCCAGCAGCGATGCACCGCGCTGCAGAGGAATCTGAGCGGCTTCGGTGCCCACGATCGTATCTTCCACGATGCACACAACTACCGCATCAACCTGGAGTTACGGGAGTCGCGCGCGCGGGGGAGGGGCGTCGGCCCGGGCGGCGGGGCGCATGGAGGCACGTGCGGGGGCGCGTGGGAGGAAGCGCGGTGTGGGCTGGGTAGCCACGAGTGGGGTCGGCTCCGGCCTCCCCGGCAATCCTCAGGAAACCTCGCATGACTCGCATTCCGTGCATGTCCGCGGGGCATTGATCTTCCCGAACCGGATCTTTCGCCGCCTCCGGGACGGCGGGTGACGAGGGGTCCGGTCACGGAAGACACGCCAACTCGGTGCGTGGGCAGGCACCGCAGCCACAGGGGGTACGCCATGGCCGCAAGGCCGCTCGTCGCGCGGCAGCCGAACGAACGGTTGCAGGCGCTCATCCAGGAGGCGGGATGCTCGAACGCCGGGCTCGCCCGCCGGGTCAACATGTGCGGCGCCGAGCACGGTCTCGACCTGCGTTACGACAAGACGTCCGTGGCCCGCTGGCTGCGCGGACAGCAGCCGCGCGGGCGCGCCCCGGCCGTCATCGCGGAGGCACTGGGCCGCAAACTCGGCCGCACGGTCACGATCGACGAGATCGGCATGGCCAACGGCAAGAACCTCGCCTCCGGCGTGGGGCTGCAGTTCTCGCCGACGGTGCTCGGCGCCGTCGAGCAGGTCTGCGAGCTGTGGCGCAACGACGTGGGGCGCCGGGACTTCCTGTCCGGCTCGGCCGTGGCCGCGTCCGCGCTGGTCGAGCCGAGCCGCGACTGGCTGATCTCCACACCGGACGCGCAGGTGGCGCGCTCGGCGGGCCCGCGGGTCGGACAGTCCGACGTGGCCGCGGTACGGGCCATGACCCAGGCGCTCGTCGAGCTCGACCACCAGTACGGCAGCGGGCACGTGCGCCCGGTCGTCGTGCACTACCTCAACAGCGTCGTCTCCGGGCTGCTGGCGGGCTCCTACCGGGAGGCGGTGGGGCGGGAGTTGTTCGCCGCCGTCGCCCGGCTGACCGAGCTGGCCGGGTACATGGCCGTCGACACCGGTCAACCGGGGCTCGCGCAGCGGTACTACATCCAGGCGCTGCGGCTCGCCCAGGCGGCCGGCGACCGCGGATACGGCGGGTACGTCCTCGCCGCCTCCATGAGCCACCTCGCCGCGCAGCTCGGAAACCCGCGCGAGATCGCGCAGTTGGCGCGGGCGGCGCAGGAAGGCGCGCGCGGGCGCGTCACGCCGCGCGCGGAGGCCATGTTCCACGCGGCGGAGGCGCGCGGGCACGCGCTGCTGGGCGACGCGCGCGCCGCGCAGGCGGCGTCCGGGCGCGCGGTCAGCGCGCTGGAGTCCGCCGACTCCGCGTCCGGAGACGACCCGGAGTGGATCGCGCACTTCGACGAGGCCTACCTCGCCGACGAGTTGGCGCACTGCCACCGCGACCTCGGGCAGGGCGACGCGGCGGCCCGGTGCGCCGCGGAGGCCCTGGCCGGCCTCCCGGAGACGAAGGCCCGCCGCCGGGCCATCGGTTACGTCCTCCTCGCCACCGCGCAGGTCCAGCAGCGGGAGATCGAGCAGGCCTGCAACACCGGCCTGAAGGCGGTGGAGTTGCTGGAGACGCTGCGCTCCGACCGGGGCGCGGAGTACCTGGACGATCTCCAGCAGCGGCTGGAGCCGTACCGGCAGGAGTCGGTGGTGCGGGAGTTCGGGGCGCGGCTGGGCGTACGGACGGCGGCGTGAGCGCCCGCCCCGTCCGGTCGGTGAACCCACCGGGAACTGCCGGTTGACGTGCGGGAGCCGGCCGGCGAGGGCGGGCCCGGGGGACCGCGGAGGAGCCCTGCCGCACCGGCCGGCGGGAAGGAGGCGACGGCCTGAGCTGCGTGGCACCCGGCTCGGGGGACCCGGTAGCGTGAGCCGACACGCACAAGGTCCCCCATTGGTAGGAGTCCCGGTGACGCAGAGTGGACAGGGCGAGGAGCCCTCGCTGCGCCAGGCGCGCGAAGGCATCGTGCTGCCCTCCGACGGCGGTGAGCCCGTGCTGCCGGGCGGGCCGGGCGGGTTCGCCTCCGCACCGGTCGGCCCGCACGACGGCCACCCCGCCGGCCCCCGCCCGCAACCGCCCGCCCCGGCCGGCGGCCAGGCCTGGGGTGCGTCATGGGGCCCCGGCCGGCAGCAGAGCGAGGCCCCGCAGCCGGGCCAGGGCTGGGCGGAGCCGCTCACCCAGCAGTGGGACGCGCCCGACCAGTGGGACGACCGGCAGCAGGGCGCGGGCGGCGCGTCCCAGCCGCTGCCGCCGGAGGGCGCCCCGGCGGCCTCCTACGGGTACCCGCCGTACACGCCGCCGCAGCCCGCGGCGGGCGCGCCCCTGCCGCCGGAGAACCCGCCCGCGTACGGCGCTCCCGGCACGGCCTACGGCTCGCCCGCCGCCGACGAGGGCGCCACCCAGTACCTCCCGCCCGTCGCCGCGCCCGGCGCCGACGGGGCCACGCAGTACATACCGCCCGTCACCGCCGCGGACGAGGGCGCGACCCAGTACATACCGCCCGTCACCGCCGACGAGGGCGCGACGCAGTACATACCGCCGGTGGGCGCGGGCGCGCCGCCGCACGCGCAGTACCCGGGCCACCCCGGGCACGCCGACGCCGCCTCCCCGTCCGCCTCCGAGGCCACCCAGTACCTGCCGCCCGTGACCGGACAGGCCCCCGGCGCTCCGTACGGCACGCAGGACGGCGCGGACCGGCAGCCGCCCGCCGAGTTCGACAACCTCTTCCGCAGCGGACCGGGCGGCGAGAGCGCCGCCGGGTCCACGCAGCAGATGCCGCGCTTCGATCAGCGGCAGGCCCCCGCGCCGTCGTACAACGGGCCCTCCTACAGTCCGCCCGGCGACGGCGGGCGGGGCGGGCGGGGCGACGGCGGGGGCCGGGGCGGCCGCGGGGGGCGGAGCGGCTCGCGCGTGCCGCTGATCGCCGCGGTCGGCGTAGGCATCGTCGTCCTCGGCGTCGGCGCCGGGGCTCTGCTCGGCGGCGGGGGCGGCGACGACGACAAGGCCGGCGAGCAGACCGTCTCGGCCACGGCCCCCGCGACCGAGGGCTCCGCCTCCCCCTCCGCCGACCCGGCGAAGCAGCAGGCGACCGCCCTGGACGGGCTGCTGGCCGACAGCGGGAACAGCCGGGCGTCGGTGATCGCGGCCGTGGGCGACGTACGGGCCTGCGACAACCTGGGACAGGCGGCCTCGGACCTCAGGGCCGCGGCCAAGCAGCGCACCGAGCTGGTCACCCGCCTGTCCGGACTGTCCGTCGACAAGCTGCCCAACCACGCCGAGCTGACCACCGCGCTCACCAAGGCGTGGCAGGCGTCCGCCTCGGCCGACAACCACTACGCGGCCTGGGCCGACCAGGTCGGCGGCAAGAAGGGCTGCCGCAAGGGGCAGGCCCGCACCACCGGGCAGACCCTGGCCGGCAACCGGGCGAGCGGCACCGCCAGCGCCCAGAAGGCCAAGGCCGCCCAGCTGTGGAACGCGATCGCCAAGACCTACGGACTGACGCAGCGCCAGCCGACCCAGCTGTGACCGCGCCGGGAGGCGTGCCGGGGACGTGAGCCGGGCCGCGGCTCAGCTCACGTCCGCGTCCTCCAGGGTCCCGGTGACGTTGAGGAAGCCCTTCTTGGCGGCCACCAGCCGGCCCTGCCGCACGACCTGCAGCGTCACCTCGTCATTGACCAGCCGGGACAGGCCGATGGCGGCGAGCGGGCCCTGCTGCTCCCATTCCAGCGGCGGGGTGAGTCCGCCCGTGGTGACCTTCAGCCCGTGGTCGAGGGCCCGCCGTACGGTGTCGGAGGTCACGTTGCCGCCGCCCAGCGACTCCACCGTCTTGCGGAACACGGTGTAGGCGATCCAGGTGGTCTGCACGCCGGCGTCCGCCGCGTCGATGCGGTTGTCGCCGAACGCCTGCCGGCTGATCACCTTCTTCATCCCGTCCCAGCGCGGATCGCCGGCGGCCGGGTACCAGCCGGTGATGTACGACCCCTCGTAGGGCCCCGACCGGCCGCCGGACTCGTTGATCTCGGTCTGGTCCACGCTGCCCAGCACGGCGGCCGTCTTCACCCCCGGGGCGTTCTCGCGGGCGCGCCGGAAGGAGTCCATGAAGGTGCTGGTGCGGCCGCCCAGCGCGGGGATCACGCAGCCCTTCTTCGTCGTGTCGCCGGCCGAGGCGGCCACCGCGCGCCGCGCCTGCTCCTCGTACTCGGTGGCGTCGTCGGGCGCCTGCTGGTCGACCGAGGCCGCGTGCCCGCCCGCCTTCAGGCCGGAGTCGAGCATCGGGGGCAGCGCGTCGCCCGCGATGTCGTCGGGCCGTACCAGCACCACCGAGCCGCAGCTCGCGGCGAGTTCCTTGCCGAGGCCGGCCAGCAGGGTGGGCTGCCCGCCGTTGACGGGGTAGGACAGCGGGCTGGTGAACTCGCCGCCGCTGAGTCCGTATCCGCCGATGTACGGGATGCCGGCGGCCTCCAGGGACGGCAGGAAGGAGTCGCTGTGCTGGCTGTAGGAGCCCACGACCGCGACCACCTTCCGCTTGACCGCGATCCGGGAGCACTTGGCGGCCGCCACGCTGTCGTTGTGGTCGTTGCAGGTCAGCACCCGCAGCTTGCGCCCGGCGATGCCGCCGCGGGAGTTGACCCAGCGGGCGTAGGCCTGCGCGAAGGCGGGCATGCCGGGCTTGTTGGTGGCGTCGGTGCCCTGCGGGGCCCAGGTCATGACGGTGATCGTGTCGTCCCCGGATGCCCCCGCGGTGCCGGGGACCACCCCGCACCCGACGGCGATGGAGGCGCACACGGCCAGAGCCCCCACCGAGAGGACGGCGGCCCTGACGGGCCGGTTGAGCGTAGGTCGGGAGGTGCTGCGGTCGGTTCGCCTGCCGGTCATGTACACACACGGTTCCCTCACACCGCCAAGCGCAGGGTGACCTACGGTTATTGATCGGTGACATGAGGGTGAATTGCGGGGGCCGGTGAGGCCCCCGTGGCGGAGAACGTACGATCGGTGACCGTGCAAGGTCCGGATAACTCTTCCCGTCGCGCCCGTCGTTCCTCCACCATGGGCGGCATGCCACTCAACGACATGCCGTGGTGGCGCTGGCGCAGCAATGTGCGCTCCGCGCTGCACATGCTCTCCGACCCGGTGTTCCAGCGGGACGTCTGGCTGGCCGGCGTGGACGGGTACGGAGACGTCACCGACGCCGTGTACCGCCTGGTCGAGGACACCTGGCTGGACAACTGGTCCGCCGAGAAGTACGTCGGCACGATCTTCCGGGACTCCCAGGAGGCGGCCCTCGTCGACACCGCCGTGCTGCGCGTGCTGCGGATCATGCACCAGGTCGGACCCGACGCCCCGGTCTCCGCCTACCTGGAGAACCAGGCGTGGCCGGAGGCGGTGCGGGCGGCGCGGGACGCGCACGTGCGGATGGCCGCGGCCGACGGCGAGGACCCGGACGCGCCGCCGCGCACCCTCGAGGTGCTGCGGATCATGACCCGGTCCGCGTGACGGACGAGGATCCGTCCGCGCCCGCGAATATGGGACCCTGTCCTGCATGAGCGAGCAGTCCACCCCCGCCGCGGTCCCGGCCGACCAGTACGTCCTCACGCTCTCCTGCCCGGACAAGCAGGGCATCGTGCACGCCGTGTCCAGCTACCTGTTCATGACCGGCTGCAACATCGTGGACAGCCAGCAGTTCGGCGACCAGGACACGGGGCTGTTCTTCATGCGGGTCCACTTCTCGGCCGAGGCGCCGGTGACCGTGGACAAGCTGCGGGCGAGCTTCGCGGCGATCGGTGACTCGTTCCACATGGACTGGCAGATAAACCGGGCCGACGACCGGATGCGCATCGTCCTGATGGTCAGCAGGTTCGGGCACTGCCTGAACGACCTGCTGTTCCGTGCGCGGACCGGGGCGCTGCCGGTGGAGATCGCCGCCGTGGTGTCCAACCACACCGACTTCGCCGAGCTCGTAGCCTCGTACAACATCCCCTTCCACCACATCCCGGTGACGAAGGACACCAAGGCGGACGCCGAGGCGCGGCTGCTGGAGATCGTCCGCGAGGAGAAGGTGGAGCTGGTCGTCCTCGCCCGCTACATGCAGGTGCTCTCGGACGACCTGTGCAAGCAGCTCAGCGGCCGGATCATCAACATCCACCACTCCTTCCTGCCGAGCTTCAAGGGCGCCAAGCCCTATCACCAGGCGCACGCGCGCGGGGTGAAGCTGATCGGGGCCACCGCGCACTACGTCACCGCCGACCTCGACGAGGGGCCGATCATCGAGCAGGAGGTCGAGCGGGTCGGGCACGACGTGACGCCGGACCAGCTCGTCGCGATCGGGCGGGACGTGGAGTGCCAGGCGCTGGCCCGCGCGGTCAAGTGGCACGCCGAGCGCAGGATCCTGCTCAACGGGCGGCGCACGGTCGTGTTCGCCTGAAGGGCGGCTTCGCCTGACGGGTCGTCAGCGTGCCGCTCCCGGCGGCGGTGTGCGGTCGCGGTCCCGGAGCACGGTATGCTTGATCTCAAGCCGGTCGCCGCAACTGCGAACAACCGGCCGCGCGTTGGTGGTCCAAGGAAAGACGCCCCGCTTCCTGCGGGGAGATGCAGGTGCAAGGCCTGCCCGGCGCTCCGGAAGCGAGCCCCCGCCCCACGGAATGTGGGACGGGGGCTCGTTCGTCGTGGAGCCGCAAGTGGCCCGGCGCCGCCCTTACATGCGGCTCAGGGCCGCCGCGGCGGACAGCACGTCCCGGATCGCCTCCCGGTCGCCCAGCTGCCCGGCCGCCGCCTCCCGCGGCGGCACCCGGCCCGCGGCCAGCCGGCAGAACTCCACGCCGTCCAGGGCGACATGGGCCACCTCATGCTCCGCGGAGCCCCGCGCGCCGGGGGAGTCCAGCGGGATCAGCCACTCGCCGCCGCCCGAACCCTCGATCTCCAGCCGCAGACTGCGGCCCGGTGCTCCGGCCGCGACGAGGTGCCGGCCCCGGCCGGGCGCGGCCTGCCCCTCCCGCCGCCGCACCGCCAGCGCGGCCGGCAGCATCCGGGCCGCCAGGTCGATCATGCGGTGGAGGTGGCGCGGGGAGGGCGGCTCGTACGGGTAGTCCACCGCCTCCGCGATGTCCTCCGCGTGCACCCAGCACTCGAAGGCGCGGTCCACCATGGCGTCCGGCAGCGGCAGCTCGAAGCCGCCGTACGCGACCGGCGGGGCCGCGCCGTCCGGGCCGCCGGCGAACGGCACCGTGCGCACCAGGTCGTGGCTCTGCGCCCGCCACGGCGCCCGCACGGCCCGGGTCGGCGGGGCGTGCGCTCCGACGGCGCGCCAGTACGCCTCGGTGCGGGCCGCGGGCGTGGCCGCGCCGGGCCCGGCCTCCCCGAGCGGGTCGTCGAGGCCCACCGCGGCCGCGACCAGCCCGTCGACCGCCAGCAGATGCGCGATCACCCCGGCGACGGTCGTACGACGGCTCGTCGCGCCGTCGCCCTCGAACCAGCGCAGCCGCACGGGTGCGTGCCACTCGGCGTCCCCGATGTCCTGCAGCAGGGCGTCCAGCCGGGCCGTCTCGGCGTCGTACGGGGCGGCCCAGTCCGGCACCGGCACGCGCGGCGGGCGCCGGTCCAGGCAGCGCTCCAGGACGCGGGTGCGCAGCGCCGGGTCCAGGTCGAGGCTCTCCGGCGGGTGCAGCAGGCCGACCGCCTCGCGCAGCCGCAGCGCCTCGTCCGCGCAGGGGCCGCAGTCGCCGAGGTGCTCCTCGACGGCCGCGGTCTCCTCCGCCGGACAGGCGGCCAGCGCCCAGGCCCCGAGAAGGGACTTCAGCACGCGGTGCTCCAGGACGAGCGGGGCGGATCGCGGTGCCGGCTCCGGCCGGGCCCTGATCGCGGGCAGCGGTCCGCCGCCGTCCTCGACGGAGGCGCGGGGCATCGGGATGCGGGGCGGACGCCCGGGGCCGGGACCGTCACGGCCTGCGGGGCCGTCCGGCCCGCCGGAGCCCGGCGAGCCGCCCGGTCCCTCGCCACCGGCACCCCGGGCGTCCTCCCGGCCCGCTGCGCGCGGGTGGCGCCGCCCGTCGTCGGATCCGTCGTGTGCCGGGTGCTTCCCGTGCCCGCTGTCCTCGCCGTACGCCTCGAAGCGGCGCGCGCCGCCCGCGTCGTTCACGCCGCACCTCCGTGTCCCGGCGGCGTTCCCGGCGCGCCGGCGTCGTGGGCGGTGGACAGCAGTTGCAGGCCCAGGCGGAGCCGGCGGCGGGCCTCGTCCTCGGTGACGCCGAGGTCGGCGGCGGTCTGCCGGTAGTCGCGGCGCTGGAAGTAGGCGAGCTCCAGGGCGGAGCGCAGCGGTGCCGGCATCGACTGCGCGATGTAGTCGGCGCGGGCGGCGACCGAGGCGTGGCGCACCCGGCGCTCCAGCTCCCCGGCCGGTCCGGCGTCCCCGGCCGGTCCGGCGTCGTCGGCTGGGGCGTCGGTCCCGGTGGCGCGCAGCCGCTGTACGGCGAGGCGGTGGGTGAGCGTCGCGAGCCAGCTGCGCAGGGGGCCCTGCCGGGGGTCGTAGTCCTCGGGGCGCTCCCAGACGTGCACGAAGACGTCGCGGGTGACGGCGTCGGCGGCGTGCTCGTCACCGAGGACGCGGTGGGCCAGGCCGTGCACCAGGGACGCGAAGCGGTCGTAGAGCTCGCCGAGGGCCGCCGCCTCCCCGTGCGCGAGGCGCTGCTGCATCCTGCGGTCCCAGCGGGGCGGTACGTCCCTCTTCGCCATGCGGCCCCTCACCCCCGCCCGTCGGTCTCCCCGGCCTGCGGCCACCGTCGCCTCGAATGTAGTCGGCACATCGGACGACGCACGCCCCTTTGTGACAAAGTGCGCCCCCTGCAGGGCCTCGGGTGGTAATGGACGGCCTTCGCCTACCCGAGTTCACTTCTGATCGAACAAGTTCGAAGGCGACTAAAACAAGCCTGCTTCGATCTGTTTCCGTTTCTCCGTCGGCGTTTGAGGGAACGGCCGCTGGGCAGGGGCGGCGGGGAAATGCAGGGGCGGGTTCCGGTTGTGGAGGCCCCGGTGAGCGAAGGGCGTGGTGGTGGCGTTCTGTGTGACCCATGGCGAGCAGGGCGACTGGGCCGTGCTCCACGTGTCGGGCGAACTGGACCTGCTGACGTCGCCGGCGCTGCGGCAGCGGGTGCACGACGTGGTGGCCGACGGCCGCCACAGCCTCGTCCTGGACCTCTCGGAGGTCTTCTTCTGCGACTCCAGCGGCGTCGGCGTGCTGATCGCCGCCCGCCGCCTGATCCGCTCCTGCCGGGGCAGCCTGCGCCTGGTGCTGCCGGCCCGGGGAGCGGCCGAGGGGTCGCACGTCAGCCGCGTCCTCGGCGCCCTGGGGGTGCGCCGCCTGTTCGATGTGTACACCGACCTGGACGAGGCCGTCGCCGAGGACGCCGGCCCGCTGTCCGCCTGAGAGCCGCGCCTCGGGCCCGCGCCCGATGCCGCGGGTGGAGGCCGGTGAGCCGGTCGGCAGCCGCGGGCAGCCCTCCTGCCCCGGCGGTCCGAGATCAGTTGACGCTGCGCCAGATGTGCTGCTCCGCCTCCTCGTCGCTGTCCCGGTGCTCGTCGCCGTGGGGCGCCCGTTCGGGTTCCACGAGATGGTCGTCGGCCCTGCCGACGCTGTTCCGCTGCACGGGGTCATTCGTCACGGCGGTCCGTCCTTCCTGTCTCCGAGCCTGTCTCACGAACGGGGGTCACGAACACCGGTGCCCGGGGCGGTCTGCCCGCGGAGACGCCCACCGCGGCGACGTATCCGTCGGGGAGCCGGAAGGCGCTGAACTCCGCCGCGACGTACGGGGTGCGCGCGGCGAGTGGCAAGCGGGTGCCCGGGCACTCGAAGCCGATGCGCCGCAGGCCGGCGCGCAGGCCCTGGCCGGTCAGTTTGGCCGCCGCCTCCTTCAGCACCCACAGGGCCGCCCGGCGTTCCGCGTCCTGCGGCATGGCCTGCAGGGCCGCCCGCTCGCCGGGGCTGAGGAAGACGTCGTCGGGCAGCCGGGTCACGCGCGCCACCTGCTCCGTGTCGACTCCCACCAGCGCCCCGAGGGCCACGACCGCCAGCGCGTACCGGCCGCTGTGCGCGATGCTCAGCGACAACTGCGGCCTGGCCGGCACGTACGGCTGCCCGCCGGGGCGCTGCCCGGTGCACAGGGCCGTCCATGGCGTGCCGACGATCCGTGCGGCCGCCCGGCGGGCCAGCCAGCGCCCGATCAGCGAGCGGGTCCGGTCCGCAGCGACCCGCTTGCGCAGGATCTGCTCGCGTTCGGCCGGCGGCAGCACCTCGAACACCGTGCGCGCGAGCTCCTCGGTGCCCCGGGAGCGCAGATCGTGCGCGAGGAGCAGCACGCGCGGCGATGCGGCCGCGACGGCCGTCACGCGGCCCCCAGGCCGAGCCGTCCGAGGTGCGCGGCCACCGTCGCGGTGTCCCGGTCCTCCGCCGGCTCGTCCTGCGGGCCGGCGGCCGCGGTGCGCACCGCTCCGGGCGCGAAGATGCTCAGGGCCACCAGCAGCGGGTGGCCGGCGTCCTCGTCCCTCCCGGCGACGGTGTCCACCGGGGCGCTCACCTTCCGCCCCCGGACCGCTCGGCCCGGCGCCATACGAGGACGCGCCGCTGCGGACGCGCGTCCACCTCCCGGGTGGCGCGGACGGTGAGGACGTCTCCGTCGAGTTCGGCGTCCCGTGACTGCTCGATGCCGATCCAGTCGGGGCGCGACGAGATCCGGATGCGGTGCACGACTTTCCCCTCCCGCACCCGCCACTCGCCCGCGTATCCCATGTACGAGGGGCCCGGTGCCGTGGCCGGTGCGGTGGGCATCATGCTCACCGAGACGTGGCCGTCGGGCGTGTAGATCAGCATGCCCGAGGGGGACGGCCCCAGCGGGCCCTCTCCCACGGGCCGCCCGGCCTCGTCCACGTCGTGGAAGGCGTCGAGGTGCCACACACCGACGATGTCCTGGGTCATGTCCGGTCCTGCTTTCCTGGGGCGGGTCTGAACGGGTCGCTGGTGCGGTCGAGGGCGGCGGTCCGGGGCGTCCGCCGCCTGTGTCGAGTGCGGTCGGGGCGTCAGTGTGTTCCGGCTGCCGCTGCCCGCAGGCACTCCTCCGCGAAGCCGAGGGCCCTGAGGTGGTAGGCGCGGGCCGTCCAGCCGAGGCTGATGTTGTGGCCGGCGCCGGACTGGTGGTCCGTCACCACGCGGGGCGCCGAGCTCAGCCGTGACCGCAGCCGGGCGACCGCCTGCTGGTCGTGCTGCCACCATGCCTCGTACTCGGCGAAGGTGAACCGGACCGGTACCCGGATCCGCCCGGCCAACTCGGCGAACTCCTCCGGCCAGCGGACGGCGTCCGCGAGTTCGCGCGCCGGAACGGAGGCGACCATGGTGCCGCCGGCCCGGAACGTCCCCGGCGGATACAGCCGCAGCGGACCCCAGTTGAGCCGCCAGCTCCGTCGCCCGTGCGCGTCGCGGGCGCTGAAGGGCACCGCGTACTCTCCGCCGCAGCCGGAGATGTCGAGGCCGAGCAGCTCAGGCACCGTGCCGTCGGCGGCGATCCGCAGCGCCGGCTTGCCGCCGAAGGAGTGGGCGAGGAGGAAGACGCCGCCGCCCGTGTCGAACCGCGCCGTCAGGGAACGCAGGGCCGCGCTCAGCGTCGCCGCCTGGTCCGCGATGCCCTGCCCCTGGGGCAGCTGCCGGAGGGACAGGCCGTAGCCCGGGCGGTCCACGGCCACTGCCGCGAACCCGAGGCTCGTGGCGAGGTCGAGGAACGACGTGTCGGGGTGGGACGGCCCGTGGAAGTACGAGGAGCTCATCCCGGCTCCGTGCAGGGCGACGACCATCGCCCTGCACGGAGCCTGGGCCGGGAGGGCGAGCAGCGCGGAGAGGGTGATGCCGTCCGCTTCGAGGGTGATCTCGCGCGCTCCCACCGCGGCGGCCGGTTCTGTCACCGTCATGGACGGCCGCCCCCGGCGCGCTCCTCGGCGAACGCCCTGGCGAGGCCGAGGGTCGCCATGCTGTTGGTGCTGAGCGCCGTGCGGACGTATTCGATCGCGTCCTGCACGGTCGCGTCCGCGCCCAGGATCTTCGCGATGTTCTCGGTGTCGACCGTGAACGTGTGCTGCGAGGAGGCCGTGACGCCGTCTTCGGCCGGCGTGATGGTCCAGCGGCCGGTGTGCAGCGTGATGAGGGCGGGCAGGGTGACCTGCTTGTAGGCGATCCGGTGGTGCGGCAGGCACACGCGGTACGACTTCGTGGTGTGTGAGGTGCCGTCCTTGGACAGGGTGTCCATCTCGAGCGTCTGCAGTCCCGGCGCCGGCTCCTCCAGCCGCACCGCGCGGACGTGCGGCAGACGATCGGTCCACCGGTCCGCCCGGTCGATGAAGTCGTACACGTCCCGGACGGTGCCCCTGATCGTGACCGTGTCCTCGAAGGAGCAGGTCAGCGCGTCGGTGGTGGAGTCGGATTCGGCTATGGCCTTCAGCGACTCCAGCTCGGAGCGGGAGTTGCGGTCCACGACCTCGTCGAGCCCGGTGAGGCTCGCCTCGTCGACCGCCTGATAGTCGTGGTCGAGGCGCACCAGCGTCTCGCCGGAGGGGAGCGCCTCGACGTGCCAGGTTCCGCCCATCGCGGCCACCGGGTGCGTGCTGACCTCCTGCCGGAACCGGATGCGGAGGTTCTCCGGGTCGAAGGTCCGGTGGGACGTCCAGTTCTTCACGGTGTCGCCGGCCGTGGCCCAGATGCGGATGCGCTCCTCGCGTTCGCCGCGCTCCACGTGATCGACGTAGATGTTCGGAGGGAAGAGCCGGGGCCAGTCCTCGGCATGCGCGAGCATGCGGTAGACGGTTTCGGCGGGGGCGGAGATCTTGATCTCGTGACGGGACTCGTGCGGCTCCGACGCCATGGTGGACTCCTTCGCGTTCGGTGGATGTCAGAAGTTGCCGAGGCCGCCGCAGACGTTCAGGGCCTGGGCGGTGATGGACGCCGCCGTGTCGGTCGTCAAGTAGCCCACCAGGCCCGCCACTTCCTCGGCGGTGGAGTAGCGGCCCAGTGGGATCTTGGCCTGGAACTTCTCCAGGACCGCCGCCTCCGAGGCACCGGAGAGGCGGGAGTAGTTCCGTCGTACGTGCTCCGCCATCGGGGTCTCGACATAGCCCGGGCAGACGGCGTTGACCGTGATGCCGGTGGGAGCCAGTTCGTTGCCCAGCGCCTTCGTGAAGCCGACGACGCCGTGCTTGGAGGCCGAGTACGGGGCGCCCAGGACGACGCCCTGTTTGCCGGCCGTGGAGGCGATGTTGATGATGCGCCCCCAGTCCTTGTGCCGCAGTCCGCCCGTGGTCAGCACCTCGCGGGTCAGGCGGAACACGCTGTTGAGGTTGGTGTCGATGATGTCGTCCCACAGCTCGTCGGAGATGTCGGCCGTGACTCCGCCGCCGGGGATCCCCGCGTTGTTGACGAGCACGTCGACCGTGCCGAACCGCTCGACGGCCGCCCGGACGAATCCGCGGACCGAGTCCGGTGTCCGGACGTCCAGGACCACGCCGTCCACGTCGAGCCCCTCCTCCTGGAGCTGCTTGACGGTCGTGACGACCTTGTCCTCGGTGCGGGACCCGATGAACACCCGGTGCCCCTGCCCGGCCAGCAGCCGGGCGACGGCCAGACCGATGCCGCTGGTGGCACCCGTCACCAGGACGACCCGGCTCTTCTGCTCTGCCATTTCCCCTCATTCCTGCGGTTCTCGCGGTGATGTCGAGCTGCGGTGTCGCTGAGGCGTCGCTCCGCGGTGGTGCGCTCAGACGGCCTGGGCGACCAGATGGGCGGAGACGGCGTCGAGGAAGGCGCGGGGCGTGGTCGCGTCGCCCACGACGCTCTCGTCCAGCTCGATGCCGTACTCGCGTTCGATGCGGCCGGCGGTCTCCAGCAGGGCGAGCGAGTCGTAGCCGATGTCGGCGAAGTCGGTTTCGAGGGTGTCTCCGTCGAGGCCGGTGCCCTCGGGGGCGCCGGAGCCTTCGAGGAGGATCCGCTTGAGGTCGTCGAGCGTGAAGGTGCTGGACATGAGGAGCCTTCCTTGTCGTCTCTGCTTGTCGTGGATACGGCTGGTCCGGGGCTGGGCAGGGACCGGGGTGGCGCTCAGGAGCGCACGACCATGGCGGAGTTGAAGCCGCCGTGGCCCCGGGCGAGGACGAGCGCGGTGCGCAGGCGGGCGGCGCGCGGCTGGGACACGACCAGGTCCAGGCCGTGGTGTTCGGCAGGCTCGGTGTTGACCGTCGGCGGGATCGTGTCCTCACGCAGGGCGAGGAAGGCCGTGGCGAGATCGAGCGCCGCGCCCCCGGCGTACAGCCGTCCCGTCATCGTCTTCGGCGCGGTGACCGGTACGCCGTGCGGCCCGAAGACCCCGACGATCGTCTCGGCCTCGACGCGGTCGAGATCCGGCTCGGCCGCCGCGTCGGCGAAGACCACGTCCACGTCGGCGGCGGTCGTGCCCGCATCGGCGAGGGCGGGTTCCACGGCCTTGCGCAGGCCGGGTTCGCGTCCGTCGAAGGTGGCGGCGTACCCGGCGATCTCGCCGTACACCTCGGCGCCGCGGGCCCTCGCGGAGTCACCCGACTCCATGATGAGCAGGGCGCCGCCCTCACCGGCCACATGTCCGGCGGCCCGGTCGTCGAAGGGCAGGTAGGCGTGGGTCGGCTCCTCGGCCGTGCTGAGGCGGCCGCTGGTGAGCAGTCCCGACCACCCCCAGGGACACAGCAGAGCGTCCACGGCGCCGGCGACGACGAGGGAGGTGCCCTTGCGGATCTGGCGCCTGCCCTGGGCCACCGCGTCCAGGCCACCGGCCTGGTCCGTGACGACCACTCCGCTGGGGCCCTTCATGCCGTGCCGGATGGAGATCTGACCGGTGTTGACCGCGTAGAACCAGGCGAACGACTGGTACGCGCTGACGTACTGGCTGCCCTTGCTCCACAGGTTCTTCAGTTCCTGCTGGCTGAACTCGAACCCGCCCGCGGAACTCGCGGTGCTCACGCCCATGCTGAACGCGGGCAGTTCGGCCGACCGCACGCCGGCGTCGGCGAGCGCCCGGTCCGCCGTGACGAGGGAGAGCCGGGTGACCCGGTCGGTCTGCGGCATCAGCCGGCTGGGCAGCTGCCCCTCGGCCGTGAAGTCGCCGATCTCACCGGCGAGCCGCGCCGGGTACCCGGAGGCGTCGAATCGGGTGAGCGGGCCGATGCCGCTCTTGCCGGCGAGAGTGGCGTTCCAGAAGTCCTGCCCGCCGCACCCGTTGGGTGCCGCCACGCCCAGACCGGTCACCACCACTGAGGCCGTCACGCCGCACTCCTTTCGGGCTGGGCCAGCACCATGGCGCTCTGGAACCCTCCGAAGCCGCTGCCGACCGTGAGGACGGCGTCGATGAGCTGATCGCGGGCGGTGAGCGGCACGTAGTCCAGGTCGCATTCGGGGTCGGGGATGTGCAGGTTCGCCGTGGGCGGTACGACGTTGTTCCGGATCGCGAGGATCGACGCGGCGATCTCGACGGACCCGATCGCGCCCAGCGAGTGCCCCACCATGGACTTGATGGAGCTCACCGGTGTGCGGTACGCGTGGTCGCCCAGGCTCCGCTTGAACGCGGCGGTCTCGTGGCGGTCGTTCTGCTTGGTCCCCGAGCCGTGCGCGTTGATGTAGTCGATGTCCGTGGGGTTCATCCGGGCCTCGTCGAGGGCGACGGTGATCGCCTCGGCCATTTCCGCGCCGTCGGCGCGCAGGCCCGTCATGTGGTACGCGTTGCTCCGAGTGGCGTATCCCGCGATCTCCGCGTAGACACGGGCGCCTCGGCGCCGCGCGCTCTCGAGTTCCTCAAGGACGAACATCGCGGCACCCTCGCCGAGCACGAACCCGTTGCGGGTGCCGTCGAAGGGCCTGGAGGCGTGCTCGGGGTCGTCGTTGCGTGGCGTGGTGGCCTTGATGGCGTCGAAGCAGGCGAGGGTGATCGGCGAGATCGGAGCATCGGTGGCACCGGCGACCATGACGTCGGCCGTGCCCTCGCGGATCAGCTCGGCTGCGTAGCCGACCGAGTCGAGCCCGGAGGTGCAGCCCGCCGACACGACGCTGCTCGGTCCCTGCGCGCCGACCGTGCGGGCGACCTCGGCCGCGAAGGAGCTCGGCACGAAGTAGTTGTAGAAGTGCGGGTCGGCGTAGGCATGGTCGACCAGGTCGAGGCGGCCGTCGTCGCTGACGATCCGGTAGTCCTCGTCGAGGCACGTGGTGGAGCCGACGGCGGTACCGACGGTGACGCCTGTCCGGTAGGGGTCGAGCGCGTCGAGGGCCAGGCCGCTGTCGGCGACGGCGCCGCGAGCGGCGACCAACGCGAACTGGGCGGCCCGGTCCGTCCGCCGGACCTCCTGCGGGGTCAGGCCGTGCGCATACGGGTCGAAGTCGACCTCGGCGGCCACCCGGGAGCGGAACGGGGAGGGGTCGAAGAAGGTGATGCCGCGGGTCGCGGTGCGTCCCTCGGTCAGCAGTTCCCAGAACTTCCGGGCGCCGACCCCGCCGGGGGCGATGACCTCGACGCCGGTGATGACGACTCGTCGCGCGGTCATTCCGCGGCCTCCCAGTGGTAGAAGCGGGTGGCGATCTGGTCGGCCGTGGAACGCCAGCGCTCCGGGGCGTACTTCTTCACCAGCGGGTCCAGGTCCGCGCAGATCTTCACGAACCGCGGGTCGGCCTCCTTCCACGCCTGGTCGATGACGGCCGTGCCGTTCTCGCGCGGGAAGTCCTGGATGTGGAAGTACACGCCCTGGTACGCGAACAGTTGCCGGCGCCGGGTGCCCATCCGGTACGGAAAGTCGGTGGCGTCCAGTTCGCCGAAGAGCCGTCCCACTTCGGGAATGACCTCGTCGGCGACCCGGTTCACGATCACCGTGCTGTGGAGGCCGGTCTCCTTGCCCACCGGCGGTTCGCCCTCCCAGTGGTAGAAGGTGACAGCGCGGTCGTCGCCCCTGGCCGGATCGTAGGCCGAGACCAGCGGTGCCAGTCGCCCGCGCATTCCTGCCACCCGGAATTCCTTCGCCGCTTCCTCGGCCGCCGCGCCGGTGTTCTCTCCGGTGAAGTCCTGAATATGGACGAAGACGTCGTAGTAAGAGTAGAGCTGCCGACGCTTCAGGCCGGATATCCGGGGTGCGGTAACCGCATCGAAGTCGGCGAAGATCTCGGATATCTCACTGCTGTAATCACCGTTCAGTCTGCCCACGCTCACCACGGTGAACATGCTCTGCCTCCCGTTCTCTTCCGTGCATCGGATTACCCGGTAATTGTTGACCGAGGGCAGTCGCAGTCTCAATACAACCCACTTCATGAGATCTACATTTCCGGTGGAGGGAAAGAGCAAGGTTTCCACACGTCCGATTCAGCGCCATGTCAGAGGAACGTCAGACGGGCAGCTCAGGGTACGAAAAGGCCGTTGCCCCAGCTCGGCGAGCTGGGGCAACGGCCAGGCGGGAATTTTTCTTGCCGTTTACTTTGTTATGACATGGCCACGTCCCGCCCGATGCGGAAGCCGATGCCGCGCACGGTGAGAATCCAGGATTTCCCGCCGAGCTTCTGGCGGATGCTGCTGACGTGGGTGTCGACCGTGCGGCGCGACCAGGAGTTCTCCCAGATCTGGCGCATGATGTGCTCGCGGGAGACCACACTGTCGGGATTGACCGCGAGCAGATGGAGCAAGTCGAATTCCTTGCGGCTCATCGGGATCATCCGGTTGTGCAACTGCACTTCGCGGGTGAGTGTGTCGATCCGTAGCCGGCCGTGCTCGATGACGTGCTCGCCCTGCCGGCGCGGAGTCGCCCGTCGCATCACCGCGTCCATCCGGGCCATCAGTTCCCGGAATCCGTACGGTTTGGCCACGTAGTCGTCCGCGCCGGCCTGCAGGGCCAGTACGCAGTCCAGCTCGGACGTGCGGTCCGTGATCACGATGATCGGGATGTCGCAGGTGGCACGGATCGCCCGGCACACCTCCAGCCCGTCGATGTCGGGCAGGTCGGGGCCCAGCAGTACCACGTCCGCCTGGTCGTAGACCTCGAGTGCCTCGGCGCCCGTGTCGACGCAGCTCACCTGGTGCACATGCCGGCCCAGTGCCTGGCTGAGCGGCGCCCGCCGCTGCTGCTCGCTCTCGACCAGGAGCACCTGCCAGGTGTCGAACTCCGGGAACGTGACCGGGAGAGGGCGCGTCGGCAGTACGCCGACGCCGCCTCGGTTCTGCTGCTGGTCGAGCCCTCCGACAGCAGTTGTGAGTATGTCGCTTTCCGATATCTCAGCACGCTGTTCCATCCATCTACCCCCATGAATGTGGATGTGCGACAGGAGATATCCTGACGCTTTCATTGCGCACGAAAATCTGGATCTGCCGGTCGGGGCTCGCGGTGGCTTCATTGCCGGCCGCGGCGAACCGGCACGTACTCTGACGTCCTGGCGTATGGGATTCCTGTCCGGATGTCCGAAACGGACCCCGAGGCACGCCGCTTGCCACGCTAGCACGCGGACATCCGGACAGCAGGGATATCGATCATGAAGCGTCAAATGTCACAGGGAAGTCTGCTCCATGGCCGGATCCATTCATCCTGGCGGGAATCAATGCATCGGATACCTCGCCGTCGCGAGAACTGTCCGCACGTTCAATCAATGTGAAGGCAATGCCGTCACACATCCACGTGCCGTACCGCCCGCTCGGGCAGCCACCGGGTGCACAGCGCGGCGCCCACGACGAGTACGACGGTCACCAGGAGGGCTGTCGAGGTCGCCGTCGTGAAGGCCGACGCCCCCTCTCCACGCCGCCGGTTCAGGACGGAGAAGAAGATCGTGCCGAGCACGGAGACACCGAGCGCGTTGCCCACCTGCTGGGCGGAGGTCAGGGTGCCCGAGGCCGAGCCGGTCTCCTCCTCGTCGACGCCTGAGAGCACGATGTCGAAGAAGGGGGCGATGGCGAGCCCGGAACCGATACCGAGCACCGCGAGTGCGGGCGAGAGCCACCAGGCGTTCACCGGATCGTCCTGCACGGCGATCGTGCCGAGCGCGGCCAGCAGACCGGCCGCGGAGGCGGCGAACCCGATGTACATGGTCCGTCGCGCCATGCCGAGCGCCTGGGAGAAGCCGAACCCGAGAAGCATGCCCGCCGCCTGCGCCATCGTGGCGAGTCCCGCCTTGAGCGGGCTCATCCCGAGACCGAGCTGGAAGAAGAGGCTGAACAGCAGCGCGCCGCCCATCATCACGCTGAAGAAGAGGACGCCGATGAACAGTCCGGAGACGAAGGCCTTCTTCCCGAACAGCGAGGGGACGACGAGCGTCGGCAGGCTCTTGTGCGCCCGGTGGTACTGGTGGCGGACGAAGCCGGCGAGAGCGGCCACGCCCGCGGCCAGCAGTACGAACACCCACCAGGGCCAGCCCAGCTCGCGGCCCTGTACGAGTGAGAAGACCACGGCGGCCATCCCGGTCGCGGCGATCAGCGCCCCCACGATGTCGATCTGGAGGTCCCGCTGCCCCTGCGACCTGGGCAGCAGGGCGAGCCCGGCCACCAGGGCGAGAACACCGACCGGGACGTTGACAGCGAAGATCATCCGCCAGCCCCAGCCGAAGTAGTCCGCGTCCACCAGCCAGCCCGCCATGATCGGCCCGGCCACACCGGCCAGCGCCATCACGGGCCCGGTCACGCCGAAGGCCATGCCGACCTTGTCCGGCGGGAAGACGCTCCGGACGACGCCGAGCGCCTGCGGCACCATCAGCGCGCCCAGCAGACCCTGCAGGACCCGGGCGGTGATCAGGGTCTCCGGGTTGGTCGCCAGCGCTGAGATCAGCGAGGTCACGGTGAAGCCGGCCAGGCCGATCAGGAACAGGTTCTTGCGCCCGTACTTGTCCCCGAGCCGCCCGCCGATGAGCAGTCCGGCGGCCATGGCGATGGTGTACCCGGCCGCGAGCCACTGGATGAACTCCTGCGAGCCGCCCATGTCGCGCGTGATCGTCGGTCCGGCGATGGTCGTGACCAGCGAATCGAGCAGATCCATGATCGAGCCGACCAGGATGACGCCGACCGCCGCCCATGCCCGCCGCGCAGAGACCGGGGAACCTTCCGGTAAGGCCTCGGACCGCGGCGCCTCGGTAGTGGACATGCTG
Organism: Streptomyces sp. H51; assembly: GCF_035656535.1. NCBI lineage: Bacteria > Bacillati > Actinomycetota > Actinomycetes > Kitasatosporales > Streptomycetaceae > Streptomyces > Streptomyces sp. H51. Next base: position 352,229 of record NZ_JAYMHD010000011.1, on the reverse strand, counting down.
ACCTCCTGGGGGTCGGGACGGTTCACGGTGCCGCCGGCGGCGCAGCGATGCGTGTGCGATGAACGTCGTACGATCTGAGAACGCTGTTTCCAGTCATCGAACGCTTAACCACCAACGAACACTGTTCTACGGTAGAATGGTGTTCGCGGTCAACCCGAATCAGTGCCCGCCCGCCCCGATCCGCCCCCGCGCCCCTCGGCGCTTCTCCACCGGTAAGGTCTCCGTGATGCGTCAGAAGCCGAACCCCACCGATGTGCCCCTCCCGCCATGGGAGGTGCGCCGGAAAACCGAGGCTCCCCCACGCGCTCCGCTCACGGCGGACCGGATCGTCGCCGCCGCGCTCGCGGTCGTCGATCAGGAGGGCAGCGCCGCGGTCACGATGCGCCGGATCGCCGGTGACCTGGGTGTGGTCGCCTCCAGCCTGTACGCGCACGTGCGCAACCGTGAGGAGTTGCTGCTCCTGGTGCTCGAGGCCGTGATGAAGGAGGTCGGCGTCCCGGAGGTCACCGGACGGTGGGACGCGGACCTCAAGGCGTACTACACGAAGATGCAGCGCGTGCTGTCCGCCCATGGCGACATCGCCCTCTACAATTTCGCCGCCTTCCCGCCCACCGCCATCGGTGTGGCCATCACCGAGCGGCTGCTGTCGGTGCTGCTGAACGTGGGCGTCCCGGCGAAGACCGCGGCTTGGGCGCTGCACCGGCTCACCCTCTACACGACGGCCGACGTCTACGAGGGCTGGCGCCTGGCGCACAAGGACCTGGACAACTGGATCGACCCGGTCCGCGACTACTTCGCCTCACTGCCCGCGGGGCAGTTCCCGTCCATCGCCGGCAACGTGGACGTCATGCTGGACACCGACAGCGACGGCAGGTTCGAGCTGGGCCTGAACATGCTGATCTCCGGGCTCGCGGCTTTCGTCACGGACTGACTGCAGCCGCAATCCGTGCCCGGGCATTTCGTGTCGCCGATTCCCTGCAGTTTCCAGGTCCGGGAATTGACAAAGAGCTGACTTTGGTCTGACCCGCATGGAAAAAATGCCGCGCTAGCGTTCATGCATCCCCCTCGGCTTACCCAAGGGAATTGTCATGAATGAGATCGCAGCCGGAGCTCCCCCAGAGTTTCCCATATTTCGTACCTGCCCGTTCAGTGTTCCGGAGACGTATCGGAAACTGGACGGGGCAGGCGGCCGGGTACACCAGGTCCGCATGTCCGACGGGCGCCCTGCCTGGCTCATCACCAAGAACGAGGACGCCCGGGCGGTGCTTTCCGACGCCCGTTTCAGCTCCGAGAAACTTCGGCCGGGATTTCCCGAACTGTCTCCCGGCGGACTCAAGGCACTGAGCTATTTCTCGCCGTTCCTTGTGAACATGGACGGTCCGGAGCACTCCCGGGCCCGTCGCGCGGTCCTCGGCGAGTTCTCCGTGCGCAGGATCAACGCCATGAAGCCGCGGATCCAGCGCATCGTCGACACCGCGATCGACCGGATGCTGGAACGGCCGGAGCGGCCGGTCGATCTCGTGGCGCACCTCGCCGGCCCCGTGCCCACCCTGGTGCTCGAGGCGTTCCTGGGCGTTTCGGCGCACGACCTCGACACCATCGAGCGCAACACCGAGAAGATGCTGCGCGAGGCCCGGACGGAGCAGGAGCAGCGGGCCGCCGCCGAAGCTCTGCACGCCCATCTCGACAGGGTCATCGCGGCCAAGGAGGAGGATCCGGCCGACGACTTCCTCAGCCGTCAGATCGAGCGGTCCCGTCAGGAGCACGGCGGCGCCGCCGACCGTTTCGAACTCGCCAGCCTGGTGCAGCTGCTGCAGATCGCCGGACACGCCTCCAGCGCTGCGATGATCTCGCTGTCGGTGCTCACCCTGCTGTCCGACCCGGAGCAGCTGAAGGTGATCACGGCCGACCCGGGCCGCACCCCCGCTGTGGTCGAGGAACTCCTGCGCTTCCTGTCGATCACCGACACCGGGCCGCTCAGGCTGGCGCTGGAGGACGTGGAGATCGGCGGCGTCCTCATCCGCGCGGGCGACGGGGTCATCATTCCCACCCTGCCGGCGAACCGTGACGCCGACGCCTTCCCCGACCCGGACCGCTTCGACGCCGGACGCACCCCGGACACCCGGCATGTCGCGTTCGGCTACGGGGCGCACCAGTGCCTCGGTCAGAACATCGTGCGCGCCGAACTCCAGGTGATCCTCGACCGTCTCTTCCACCGCGTCCCGGACCTGCGGCTCACCACGGAACCCGGCGACTTGTCCTACAAGTACTTCGGCCAGTTCTTCGGCCCCGTGGAACTTCCCGTCACCTGGTAGGAGGAGGACCAGCACGTGAGCATACGTCTCGGCTACCACATCCCGTACTTCCATCACACGGAGACGGTCACCGGCCTCTTCCCCGCACTGGTCGCCCAGGTGCGGGCAGCGGAGGACGCCCGGTTCGACCTGGTCACGACGATGGACCACTTCTACCAGCCGCCGCTGATCGGACCGCCCGACGGCCCGATGCTCGAGGCGTACACCCTGCTCGCGGCGCTGGCGGCCGCCACCGACCGCCTGCAGCTGTCGACCATGGTGACCGGCATCGGCTACCGCAATCCCGCCCTGCTGGCCAAGATGGTCACCACGCTTGACGTGATCAGTCAGGGGCGCGCCGTGCTCGGCGTCGGCGCCGGCTGGCACGAGCAGGAACACCGCGAGTACGGCTACGAGTTCGGCACGGTCGCCGAGCGTTTCGGCCGGTTCGAGGAGGCGCTCGGCATCGTCGTCCCGATGCTTCGCGGGGCGCGGCCGCGGGCCGAGGGGCACTGGTTCCGCGCCGAGGGCGCCATCAACGAGCCCCGGCTCCGGGACGACCTGCCGCTGCTGATCGGAGGCGGGGGCGAGAAGAAGACGTTCGCCTTCGCCGCCCGGCACGCCGACCACCTCAACATCATCTGCACCACTTCGGAGCTGCCGCGGAAGATGGCCGCGGTGCGGGCGCGGTGCGCCGAGGCCGGCCGGGATCCGGCGACGCTGGAGACCAGCTTCGCCACGCCGCTGATCATCGACGAAGACGGTGAGCGGGCCCGCGGGCTGCTGGAGGAGACCCTGGTCAGGTCGGGCGTGAACGTGGCGGAGCTGACGGACTCCGAGCGGGCCGCGGCGACCGACCGTTTCTTCGTCGGCACTCCGGCCGAGGTCACCGAGCGGCTCCAGGAGCGGGTGCTGTGCCACGGCGTCGACGGGCTCATGGTCAACATGCTCGCCAACGCGCACGATCCGGACGCCATCGCGCTGGCCGGGCGCACGCTGGCCCCACTGGTCGGGCTCGCGCCGGAGGCGGGGAAGGCGACATGACCATGGCCGGATCGCAACGCTTCACTGGTGGCGATGTGTTGATGCGACAACTGAGGATCGACCCGCCGGTGCAGCTGCTCTGGCGGGTACAGGGCCGGACGACCCCCGAAGCGTTGCGGAAGTTCCACGCCAATCTGGCCCAGGGGCCGTTGAACCGCCGGATGCGGGCGGCGCGGCTGCCGCTGGCCCGTCCGGTCTGGGAGCGGCACACCGACTGCTCGCCCCTGCGTGTCTCGCCCCGGACGGTCGCCGCGGAGGAGGTGATGGACTGGGCCGACGCCGCCTGCCGGGGCGATCTCGACGCCCATGCGGGCCGCGGCTGGGAACTGAGCGCGGCGCAGGTAGCCGACGGCACCTCAGTGGTGTCCCTGGTGGGCTCGCACGCGCTGACCGACGGCCAGGGTCTCATCGGCGCGGCCACACTCGCGGCCCGGGAGACCGCTCGGCAGCGGTGCTCCAGGCAGCCGTCGCTGGTCGACGACCTCACCGACGTGGTGACGGAAGGCCTGCGGACGTACTCCCGGCTGGCGCTGTCCCGGCTGCGTGGCAAGGCCTCCGAGGTGCCCGCCACCGCCGTCCGGATGCTGCTCGGGCGTTCACCGCAGGCAGGAGGCGCGGCGCCCGTTCGCTCCCGGCTCGCCTTCACCGTGCCGGCCGCCGAGGCCGAGCGGGCGGCGGAAAGCGGCGGGGGCAGCGTTACGGGGCTGATGCTCGCCATGACCGCGAACATCCTGCGTGCGGCGCGCGGCACCACCGAGGAGGGCCGGCCGTTCACGGTCGGGCTGCCCGTCAGCTTCCGGCGGCCCGACGACCTGGAGTCCTCCAACATGGTCGGGATCGGCACACTGCGGCTGGACGGCCTGCGCGGGCGCTACACCGACCTGGCGCACATCCGCCGGCTGAGCAAGTCGGTGTACGCCGAGGTGGTCGGTCGGCACCTCACCGGCTATCCGCAGACCGACGCCGCGCTGTCCAACGCCGGCGAGATGCTGCCGGAGGCCAGGGACGTCTTCGGCCCCGCCCTGGGGGTCCTCTTCCGTACGGTGTCGGGCGCCGGAGGGCCGCCCGGCAGGATGAACTGTTTCGTTCTCAGGGCCGGCGCGACGGTGTCCGTCGGCTTCCAGTCCGCCGGCGTCTCGGTCGGACACGGGCTGGTCGAGGCGGAGCTGGACGCGTGGGGCATCGCCCCGACCCACACCTGGTGACCCACCCGCCGCGAGCGGCGTAGCAGCGCGGCGGCGCGACAGCCGCCGTGGCGCCCTTCAGCGTCCTCACGGGGCACGGGGGAAGGCGATCGATTCCCCCAGCCTCCAGAGAACGCCGTACTTGTAGAAAACAGTGTTCACTGCTAGAACGTTGTTCGGAACCGGAAGGCGGAGAGGAACCCCTGATGGACGCTGACGTGATCGTGGTGGGCGCCGGACCCACCGGTCTGACACTGGCCCACGAGCTGGCACTGGCCGGCGCCCGTGTGACTCTGCTCGACAAGGGCCCCGCCCGGACCGGCGAGAGCCGGGCCCTGAACCTCCACCCCCGCACCGCGGAGATGCTGGCCCTGCGCGGAATGCTCGACGGCGCGGAGGAGCAGGCCAGGGCGCGGCTGGAGACCACCCACTTCGCGCACCTGCCCGTGCCGCTGACCTTGGACGGCTGGAACTCCCGCTACCCGTACCAGGTCGCCATTCCGCAGGCCGAGGTCGAGAAGGTGCTGGAGGAGCACCTCGCGGCCCTGGGGGTGCGGACCCAGTGGAACTCGGAGGTCACCGGCATCGAGCAGGACGAGGACCGGGTCCGCGTCCAGGCCGGCGGGAAGTGGCTCGAGGCGCGCTATCTGGCGGGCTGCGACGGCGGCCGCAGCTTCGTCCGCAAGGAGCTCGGGGTCGGGTTCCCCGGCCTGGACGCGCGGTGGTTCGGCACCGTCGCCGACGTCGTGCTGGGCGTCACCGGCGAGGGAATCGCGACCACCTGGGACACCAAGGGATCGCCCCGGATGCGCCCGGACGGGTCGTTCGCGAACATCTTCCCGATCGGCAAGGAGTCGGACAGCGTCCACCGGATCTTCTACAGCATCGCCGACCAGGTGATCGGCGACCAGCGCGCCAAGGTGCCGGAGGACGAGGTCATCGCCGCGATCCAGGAGTTCTACGGCTCGGACACGGAGGTCAAGGAGGTGCGCTGGGCCTCCCGGTTCAGTGACGCCTCACGCCTCGCCGAGCACTACCGCGTCGGACGGGCCTTCCTCGCGGGCGACGCGGCGCACGTGCACCTGCCGCTCGGCGGACAAGGGCTCAACACCGGCGTCCAGGACGCGATGAACCTGGGCTGGAAACTGGCCGCCGTGATCGCCGGCCGGGCCCCCGAAGAACTGCTCGACACCTACCACGGCGAACGCCGCCCGGTGGGCGCCGCCGTCCTCACCAACACCCGCGCCCAGGTGGCCCTCGGCCAGAAGGGCATCGAGCACGACGCGCTGCGGGAGATCTTCACCCAGCTGATCGAGCTGCCGGAGGCCAACCGTCTGCTCGGCGGGGCGATCTCCGGGCTCGCCATCCGCTACGACCTCGGGGGCGACGAACCCGTCGGCGCCCGGCTCCCCGACTTCGCCCTGCCGGACGGCCGCTGGGCGAGTGAACTGTTCCACCAGGGGCACGGCGTCCTGCTGACCACGCGGACGGAACTCGTCGCCGAGGCGGCGCCCTGGACGGGCCGGGTGGACGCCGTGGAGGTACCGGAACTCCCCGGCCTCGCCGCCGAAGCCGTTCTCGTGCGCCCCGACGGCTACATCTGCTGGGCGCCCGGCGCACCGCTCACGCAGGCGCTCCACCGCTGGTTCGGCGCGCCCCGGGCCTGACCCCACGGCCGGCGGCCCGGCGCCGGCCTCGCGCACTCCCTTCCCCCCACACAGGAGATCCACCTCATGACCATTCTGGTGACCGGCGCGACCGGTAACGTCGGCCGCAGGGTCGTCGAGCTGCTGCTCGCGGCCGGTGCCCCGGTGCGGGCCACCTCCCGGAACCCCAAGACCGCCGAACTGGCCGCCGACGTCGACGTGCGCGCCGGGGACCTGGACGACCCCGGCTCGTTCGGCGACGCGTTGTCGGGCGTGCAGAAGCTCTTCCTGTTCCCCAGCCCGTCCGGTGTCGCGGGGTTCCTGGACCTCGCCGGGGCATCCGGGGTCCGGCACGTGGTGCTGCTGTCGTCCGGCGCGGTGAGCGGGCCCGGTGAGAGCGTCAACCCGATCGGGCTGATGCACCTGTCGGTCGAACAGGCGGTGCGGCACAGCGGTCTCGCCTGGACGGTGCTGCGGCCCGGCTCGTTCGCGAGCAACACCCTGCAGTGGGCTCCCGCGATCCGCGAGAGCGGTGAGGTCCGCATCCCGTACGCCGAGAGCACGGTCTCCCCGATCCACGAGCGCGACATCGCGGCGGTCGCCGTCCAGGCCCTGCTGTCCGGCGGCCACGAGGGCGCGACGTACGACCTCACCGGCCCGGAGTCGATGACGCAACGCCGGCAGGCTGAACTGATCGCGGCGGCGATCGGGCGTCCGGTGACCGTCGTCGACCTGGCCGGCGATGCCGCCCGGGCCCAGCTGGAGGAGCAGTACGGCGCCTTCGCGGTGCCCGGCCTCGTCGACTCGCTCCTCGCCATGTACGCCGCCTCGGTCGGCACCGCCGCCCCGGTGACGGACACGGTCGCCCGGATCACCGGCCGAGCGCCCGCGACCTTCGCCGACTGGGCCTCGGAACACCGTCCGGCCTTCACCGCTGCCTGACGGTCCGGCCCCCGGCACGAAGGAGCCGCACACGGAAGTGTGGGGCTCCTTCTCCTGCGGTCTTCGATCTTCCATCACACGCGACACTCCACGGGGAGAAGACATGATCCACCGCAGAACCGTCCTCAGGACGGGGGCGGCTCTGACCGGCGCCCTCGGTGGTGCGGGCCTGCTGGGGCCCGCCGTGGCCGGCTCCGCGCAGGCCACAGAGCTGGACCCGACCACCGTCCCGCAGTTCCAGCGGGCGATGCCGGTGCCCGGGGTCCTGCGACCGGTGTGCCGCTCGGGCATGACCAGCTACTACGACATGAGCATCGAGGAAGCGGACGCGGAGATCCTGCCCGGCCGGCTGACCCGGGTCCGTACCTTCAACGGGAACTTCACCGGTCCCGTCATCCACGCGGTCTCCGGCCGGCGCGTCGTGGTCAGGCAGACCAACCGGCTGAGCGTGCCGACCTCGATCCACCTGCACGGCGGCCACGTGCCCCAGAGCAGTGACGGCTCCCCCATGGACCTCATCGCGCCGGGCGGCGGGTCGAAGACCTACACGTACCCCAACAAGCAGCCGCACGCGAACCTGTGGTTCCACGACCACGCCCACCACCAGGAGTCGGAGACCGTCTACCGGGGGCTGACCGGCCTCTACCTGCTCACCGACGACGTGGAGCGGAATCTGGACCTGCCGTCGGGCAAGTACGACGTGCCGATCGCGCTGCGGGACGCACGCTTCGACGACAGCGGCCAACTCGTCTACAGCATGGGCGACTTCAAGAACCGCCAGGTGCTGCTCGCCAACGGCAGGGCCTGGCCGTACTTCGAGGTCGCCGCCCGCAAGTACCGCTTCCGGCTGTTCAACACGTCCAACCTGCGGTTCTACCTGCTGCAGTTGTCCGACGGCTCGGCCTTCCAGCAGATCGGCTCCGACGGCGGGCTGCTGGAGAGACCGTTCGACACGGCCTCGGTGTTCCTCGCCCCCGGTGAGCGCGCCGACATCGTCGTCGACTTCTCCCGGTACGCGGCCGGCGCCACGCTGATCCTCGGCAACGCCGGCGGGCTGCTGCCCGGCGACCCCGCCGACCAGGTCGGCAGGGTGCTGCAGTTCCGGGTCACCGGTCCCGCCGAGGACACCAGCAGCGTGCCCTCCACCCTGCGCACGCTGCCCGCCCTGGGCAGCGCCACGGTCAATCGCGACTTCGTGCTGAGCATGGACGAGACCGGCGCGACCATGGACGCGTTCATCAACGGCAAGGCCTACGACATGAACCGGATCGACACCGAGATCGAGTACGGCGCCACGGAGATCTGGACCGTCCGCAACGCCAACGTCTACACGCCGCACAACTTCCACATCCACCTGGTGCAGTTCCGCGTGCTGGAGCGCGACGGCAAGCCTGTCACCTCCGGACCGGAGAGCGGGCTGAAGGACACCGTGACCCTCAGACCAGGGGAGACGGTCAGACTGCAGGCGACCTTCACGGGCTACGAGGGCACGTACGTTTACCACTGCCACATGCTCGATCACGCGGTGATGGGCATGATGGGGAACTTCCGCGTCAGCAGGACCGCCACCACGGCCCGGAGCGAATCCCGCCGACACCGCTCCCACCCCCGGTGAGCCGTGCCGCCCGGGACCCGCCGTCGCGGAGCACCGCCGTCGTGCCACACCGTTGTCCCGGAATTCTCCCGGTCTTGGCACAGGCGACGCTTTTCCGCGCTCCGCGGGGCCGCCGCGTCGTACGCTCCGTGCGGAAGCACCCCGACACGACGTGAGGCGGCTCGAGGAAGACATGGTCAGCAGCGAGTACGAGCGCAGGATCGCAGGCCGGTTCACCGTCTTCGACCAGGACGGCAACGGCTACATCGACCGGGAGGACTTCAGCACGGCGGCCAAGGCGCTGCTCGCGGAGTTCGGCACTGCGGCCCGGTCGGACAAGGGGCAGGCCCTGTACGCGGGCGCCGAGGCGTTCTGGCAGGGCATGGCCGGCATGGCCGACCGGGACGGCGACCAGCGCATCACCCGGGACGAATTCGTGGGCATCGCGGTCAAGCGCCTGCACGACAGGCCGGAGCGCTTCGCCGAGATCGCCCGCCCCTTCCTGCACGCGGCCCTCGCCGTCGCCGACACGGACGGCGACGGCATGGCCGCCGTCGCGGACGCCGCGCGCGTGCTGCGGGTCCTCGGCGTGCCGCAGGACGTCGCGCGGACGCTCGCCGCCGCCCTGGACGCCGACGGCGACGGCAAGGTGGGCGAGGCGGAGATCGTGCCCGCGTTCGCCCGCTACTTCACCGTCCCCGAGTAACGCTCGCGCAGGACGTACTTGAGCACCTTGCGCAGGGTCTCGCCGCGCGGTAGGGCGTCCACCACCTCCAGCCGCTCCGGCAGCTTGTGCACCGACAGCCCCTGCGCGCGCAGGTACGACGTCACCGCCTCCAGGGTCAGCTCCGCGGCCCCCGGAGGCCGCTCGACCACCGCGCACACCCTCTCGCCGCGCTCCGCGTCCGGCAGCCCGATCACCGCCACGTCGGCGACGGCCGGGTGCGCGGCCAGCAGGTCCTCGATCTCCTTCGCCGAGATGTTCTCGCCCTTGCGGATGATCACGTCCTTCAGCCGCCCGGTGAGCACCAGGTGCCCGCTCGGCGTCAGCCGTCCCAGGTCGCCGGTGCGCAGGAACCCCTCCTCGTCGAACGCCTCGGCCGTCTGCGCCGGGTCCAGGTACCCCTGGCACACGGCCTCGCCGCGCAGCCGGACCTCCCCGTCCACGATCCGTATCTCCATGCCCTCCGGCGGCCGTCCCTCCGTCGTCGCCAGGTTCTCCGGGGTGTCGTCCGGCGAGCCCATGGTGATCATCGGCACCTCGGTCATGCCGTATCCGTGGGTGAGCTGGACGCCCATCTCGCGCACCACGGCGCGGTACACCTCGGGCGGCTTCGGCGCCCCGCCGCCCGCGAGCAGCCGCAGCGTCGGGACCACCTTCTCGCCGGGGTGTGCGCGCTGCTCGGCGAGGAACATCGAGTAGAACGCCGTCGACCCGCCCGCCAGCGTCACCCCGTGCCTGCGGTACTCCGTCAGCGCGTCCGGCAGCGCGAAGTGCTCCAGCAGCACCGCCGGGAAGCCGTACAGCAGCAGCATCACCAGGTAGTCGGGTCCGCCGATGTGGGCGTAGGGGAAGGCGACCGACCCCACGTCGGCGGCGGACAGGCGCAGCGCGTGCGCCAGGCAGGAGCCGCCCGCGATCAGTGAGCGGTCCGTGTGCAGCACGCCCTTGGGCGCGGAGGTCGTCCCCGAGGTCCAGTAGATCCAGCGCACCGAGGTGCCGTCGGCGGGCGGGGCGGGCAGCACGGACGGATCGCCGTCGGGCAGCCGGTCGTACGCCTCGAAGACGCCCCGCGCGCCCAGCCGCCGTGCCATCGCCGTGTGGTCGAAGCCGCGCCACTCGCCGGGCACGGCGAAGAACTCCGCCTTCGACTCGCGCAGCGCGAAGCCGGCCTCCCGGTCCCGGTAGAAGGGGATGAGCGGGGTCTGCACGGCGCCGAGCCGGGCCAGCGCCAGGGAGAGCAGGACCGTCTCGACGCGGGTGGGCAGCTGCCAGCCGACCACCGTGCCGGGGCGCACGCCCATGTCGTACAGGCCGGCCGCGACGCGCTCGGCGCGGTCGTGCAGTTCCCCGAAGCTCAGGGAGCGCTCGCCCTGGAGGAGGACCGGGCGGCGGGGGGTGCGGGCGGCGCGGCGGGTGACCAGTTCCCACAGGGTGCGGGACGCGCCGAGCGCGTGGGCGGTGTCGTTCACAGCGGCTCCCCCTTCGGCAAAAGGCTGACGGTTCGTCAGATCGTGGCAGAGCGTAGGGCCGGGCGCCTTGTCGGTCCAGGGGGGCGGGGCTAGCCTGCTGGGCAGAAGCAGAGCTGACGGAGCATCAGAAACGACAGCGAAGACGTCGTCGTGCCAGCCGGAGGGGATCATGACCGACCCGGGCGAACTGCCCCGCATCATCAGCGTCGACGACCACGTGATCGAGCCGGCCCACCTCTTCGAGACCTGGCTGCCGCGCAGGTACCGCGACCGCGGCCCCCGGCCCGTCACCGCCGGGATCGGTGAACTCGCCTACGTCGGCGGCAAGTACCGGATCACGATGGACCCCGACGGCCCGCCGACCGACTGGTGGATCTACGAGGACCTGCAGTTCCCGTACAAGCGCAACATCGCCGCCGTCGGATTCGACCGGGACGAGATGACGCTGGAGGGCATCACCCGCGCGGAGATGCGGCGCGGCTGCTGGGACCCGAAGGAACGGCTCGCCGACATGGACCTCAACCACGTCGAGGCCAGCCTCTGCTTCCCGACCTTCCCGCGCTTCTGCGGCCAGACCTTCGCCGAGGCGCACGACAAGGAGGTCGCGCTGGCCTGCGTGCGCGCCTACAACGACTGGATGGTGGAGGAGTGGTGCGGCGACAGCGGCGGCCGGCTCGTCCCGCTGTGCCTGATCCCGTTGTGGGACGTGGAACTCGCGGTCGCCGAGATCCGGCGCAACGCCGCACGCGGGGTGCGGGCCGTCACCTTCTCCGAGATCCCCACCCACCTCGGCCTGCCCTCCATCCACTCCGGGTACTGGGACCCGTTCTTCGCGGCCTGCCAGGAGACGGGGACGGTGGTCAACATGCACATCGGGTCGTCGTCGCAGATGCCGGCCGCCTCCCCGGACGCCCCGCCCGCCGTCCAGGCGTCGCTCAGCTTCAACAACGCCATGGCCTCGATGATGGACTTCCTCTTCAGCGGGGTGCTGGTGCGCTTCCCCACCCTCAAACTCGCCTACTCCGAAGGGCAGATGGGCTGGATCCCGTACGCCCTGGAGCGCGCCGACGACGTCTGGCGGGAGCACCGCGCCTGGGGCGGGGTGCGGGACCTGATCCCGGAGCCGCCGTCGGCGTACTACTACCGGCAGATCTTCTGCTGCTTCTTCCGCGACAAGCACGGGGTCGCCTCGCTGGACGTGGTGGGCCGCGACAACGCCACCTTCGAGACCGACTACCCGCACGTCGACTCCACCTTCCCGCACACCAGGGAGGTCGCCCTCGACCACGTCAAGGGCCTCGACGCGGAGACGGTCCACAAGCTGATGCGGGGCAACGCGATCCGCATGCTCGGCCTGGACCTCGACCGCTGATGGACCTGACGTACACGCCGGAGGAGGAGGACTTCCGGGCCCGGCTGCGCGAGTGGCTGGCCGAGGCGCTGCCCGCCCTGCCGCCCAGGCCGTCGCCGCGGGACTGGCCGGCCCGCCGCGCCTACGACCTCGGCTGGCAGCGGATGCTGTACGACGCCGGGTACGCCGGCGTGCACTGGGACGCCTCGCCGACCGTGCGGCTGATCTTCCTGGAGGAGACCGAGAAGGCGGGCGCGCCCTACGTGGGGGCGAACTTCGTCGGACTGCTGCACGCCGGGCCGACGATCGCCGCCGAGGGCACCCCCGTCCAGCGGGAGCGCTGGCTGCCGCCGATCCTGCGCGGCGAGGAGGTCTGGTGCCAGGGCTTCAGCGAACCGGACGCCGGTTCCGACCTCGCGGCGCTGCGCACGCGCGCCTGGCGGGACGGCGACGCCTATGTGGTGAGCGGCTCCAAGATCTGGACCTCGCACGCCGAAGTGGCCGACTGGTGCGAGCTGTTGGTGCGCACGGACGCCACCGCGCCCAGGCACCGGGGCATCACCTGGCTGGCGATGCGGATGGACGCCCCGGGCGTCACCGTACGGCCGCTGCGCACCCTGGCAGGCTCGGCGGAGTTCGCCGAGGTGTTCCTCGACGAGGTGCGGGTGCCGGTGGCCGACCGGGTGGGCGACGAGAACGACGGCTGGCGCGTGACGATGGTGACGCTGTCCTTCGAGCGCGGCACGGCCTTCGCCGGCGAGGTGGTGGCCTGCCGCCGCGTCCTGGGCGAACTCGCCGCCGAGGCACGCCGCAACGGGCGCTGGGACGATCCGGCGCTGCGGCGCAGGCTCGGCACGCTGAACGCCGAGTTCCGCGCGCTGTGGCGGCTGGCGCAGTGGAACGTGAGCGAGGCGGAGGAACGCGGAGGCGTCCCGGGCGTCGGCGGCTCGGTCTTCAAACTGCGGTACTCGCACGCCCGCCAGGACCTCTACGACACCGCGGCCGACGTGCTGGGCCCGGACGCGCTGGACCTGGACCGGCCGTGGGTCCTCGACCGGCTGACCTCCCTGTCGTACACCATCGCGGCCGGCACCTCGCAGATCCAGCGCAACATCGTGGCGGAACGCGTCCTGGGACTTCCGAAGGGGCGGTGACGGAGCGGCGACGGGGCGGTGATTCCGGCGTGGAAGGGGCGGTGAACGGGCGGTGGCGGTGAAGGGGGTGGATCGGCGTGCGGTTCCGGGTCAGTGAGGAGCAACGAGCCCTGCGGGACGGGGTGCGGGAGGTGCTCGGGCGGTGCTTCGGGCGCGAGGCGCTGTGGCGGGCCGTCGACGCGGGAGGGCGGCTCGACCGTGCGGTGTGGCGGGAGTTGGGGGCGGCCGGGTTCTTCGCACTGCGGGTGCCGGAGGCGGAGGGCGGGGTCGGGCTCGGGCTGCCCGAGGCGGTGCTGGCGTTCGAGGAGGCGGGCCGGGCGCTGCTGCCCGGTCCGCTGGTGGCCACCCACCTCGCGGCGCGGGAGGTGCCGGGCGCGGCCACCGGCGAGACGGTCGTCGCGGCCGTCGACGGCGGGCTGGTGGAATGGCTCACCGAGGCGGACTCCGTCCGCGGCGACGCCGCGAAGGCCGTACCGCTGCGGTCGGTCGACCCGTTGACGCCGCTGCACCGGGTGCCCGGCCCGGCGACGGCGGCGGCCGATCCGGTGGGCGTTCTGCTCACCGCGGCCGAACAACTGGGCACCGCCACACGCGTGTGCGAGCTGGCCGCGCAACACGCCCGGACCCGTGAGCAGTTCGGGAGGCCGATCGGTGCCTTCCAGGCCGTCCAGCACCTGTGCGCCGAACTGCTGGTGCGCGCCGAGGTGGCCCGCACCGCGGTCTACGCGGCCGCCGTCACCGCCGACCGGACCGACATCGCCGCGGCCCGGCTGCTGGCCGACGAGGCCGCCCTGCGCGGCGCCCGCGACTGCCTCCAGGTGCACGGCGGCATGGGCTTCACCTGGGAGTCCGAGGTGCACCTGCACCTGAAGCGGGCGTGGGTGCGGTCGCTGCGTGGCGGTGGCGTGACGGAGTGTGAGGAGCTGCTCGCGGCGGATCTGACCGCCTGAGCGGCATCGTCCTGGGGCGTCGCCCGCGCGACCGACACGGATGTCGCGGATCGTGGCATACCGGAATCACGGAGCGTTGATACCCGGTTGTGTCCTAAGAGTGATCCGTCACGTCCTGGAGTCGCCGCCGTGCTCCGGTACCTTCTGTGGGATGCGAGTGGTGCCGAGGACGGGTCATCCCGGTTTTGCCCCCATGGCAAGGCCGTACCGAGCCTGTTCGACTCGCCGCCGCGAGCGTCGCACAGTATGCCGCACGGGTACTCCTTCGCGCTGGAATATGCCCGAAGCGCTTGTTGAGGTGACTGTACGTCAACCAAGCTGTCTCGTAAGGGATTCACGTTCCGTGACCCTTGCTCTGGGCTCTGCGTCGGCCGTTGTTCTGGCCATGCAGAAAATGGCTACGATCGTGGCCCTCGCCGCGGCGTGCGCGCGGCCCGAGGTCTGGTGTCCGCCGGTTCGGATGGTGTGAGCGGTGCAGGTGCTTCAAGTGCAGTTGGAGATCCGGCCCGACCCCGCAGAGGTCGGGCGCGCCAGGCGGTGGGCGCGGTCGCGCCTGGCCGGGTCCGGCATACGGGAGGACGAACCGCTCGCCGAGACGCTGGTGCTGCTCGTCTCGGAGCTGGTCACCAACGCCGTGGTGCACACCGGCTGTCCGGCCGTGCTGCGGCTGTCCCTGGCGGGCGCGGTGGCCGGAACCGCCACCGTCCGCGTCGAGGTGGCCGACGCCAGCGACCGGGCCCCGGTGCCCCGGTGTCTGGACGGCGACACCACCGGCGGGCGGGGGCTCGCCCTGGTCGACGGCCTCGCCGACCGCTGGGGCTGGAACCCCGAGGGCTCCGGCAAGCGCATCTGGTGCGAACTCGACCGCTGCGAGCGCGCCGGGCAGGGTGCGGCCGGCTGCGGGAGCGGGGCGTCGGCGTACGACGGGCTGGCCTTCGAGGCGGTCTGACCCGCTCCCGTCCGCGGGTGGTCCGTCAGGCCTGGCGCACGGGCGCAGAAACCGCTGTCAGGCCCGGCCGGCGCCGGGGAGGTGCGCCGGGACGTGCTTCCGTGCGCGTCAATGACAAGTCGGACATAAGTGAGGAATTCCGCACTGGCTGTTGACGTGTCCTGTCCGTTTGATCACCCTTGAGGTCAGCGATTCGCCGCGAGGGGACGGCGAGGGTTCCGGTGACGGGAACCCTCGGCGAGCGTGGGTCGTGACGCGGCGTCCGTTCCCTCGGGGTCAGGAGGGCCGGAACGGGTGCGCCGCAGTCGGATGGCGGTGTGCGGCGCCGTGCTCGGGGCGGGCGGGGCGCACCGCCGTCCGACGGTTTCGCCGTCCGGCGGTTTCGCCGTCCGACGGTCTCCGGCGTCCGCGGTCTTCCCGTGTTCACGGCTGTTCCGCATCCGCGGCTCTCCCGCGTCCATGCCTCTCCCGTGTCCATGCCTCTCCCGCGGCCACGGCTCACAGGACGGCGACCGGTGCCACCGGGGTGCCCGTCGCGCCGACGAACGGCTCGGGCATCGCCGACAGCAGGAACGCGTACCGGCCGCTTTCTCCACAGGCTGTGGACAACTCTTCGAGATTCCAGTTCTGGCCCTGGAGCATCCCCATCTCCACGAGGTCGAGCGCGTGCACGGCCAGCCACAGGTCCTCGATCTCGGGCGGGAAGATCTCGAAGGTGAGGGTGTCGTTCGCCACGGCGGCGACGTCCCGCGCGTGGAACCACTCCGGCGTGCGCACCGACAGCCCCGGCGACGGATAGCCGTACGCCTCCCGGTCCCCGGCGAGACAGAGCCGCATCTGCCCGGTCCGCACCAGTACCACGTCGCCGGCGCGCACGCGCGTGCCGGCGAGTTCCTCCGCGGCCTCCAGGTCCTCCGGGGTGACCGCGTGCCCGCCCGCCAGCCGGTCGACGCCCCGCGCGCGGGCCACGTCCAGCAGCACCCCGCGCGAGACCACGTGCCGCGCCTTGTCGATGCCGGCGAACTCGGCGCCCCCGTGCGCGGTGACCGTGCCGGCGGGGCGGCCGTTGTAGAGCCGCCCCGAGTGGGAGACGTGGGCCAGCGCGTCCCAGTGGGTGGCGGCCTGCAGCCCCATGGTCACGGCGTCGTCGCTGCACGCCACCGTGCCCGGCCCGAACAGTTCCTGGTTGATCTGCACCATCGTGTGCAGCGGGTTGACCCGCCCCGGGATCACCCCGGTCTGCACGCCGTCCTGCCGCAGCGGCAGCGCGAGCGGGATCCGGCGGCCGGTGCGGACGGTGGCGGCGGCCTCCCGGACCACCTCGTCGGTGATCAGGTTCAGGGTGCCGGCCTCGTCCTCCGGCCCCCAGCGCCCCCAGTTGTTCACGCGCTTCGCGATCTCGTGGAACTCGGCCGGCAGTGACATCGGCCCTCCCCGGGGCTTGTCTCCGGATGTCTGGCGGGACATAAAATCTAACGGTCCGTCAGAAACCGCGGGAAGGGGCCGGAGTGGGGAACTTCTTGGCAGGCAAGGCCGTCGCCGTGACGGGCGCCGGACGGGGCATCGGGCGGGCGGTGGCGCTGGCCGCGGCGGCCGAGGGAGCGAAGGTCGTCGTCAACGACTACGGCGTCTCGGTCGACGGCGCGTCCCCCGGCAGCGCGGTCGCCGAGGCGGTCGTCAAGGAGATCGAGGCCGCGGGCGGCGAGGCGGTCGCGGTGGCCGACGACGTCTCCACCATGACCGGCGGGCAGCGGATCGTGGACGCGGCGCTGGAGTCGTACGGGCGCCTCGACGGTGTCGTCTGCGTCGCCGGGATCCTGCGCGAGCGGATGCTGTTCAACATGTCCGAGCAGGAGTGGGACCCGGTGGTGGCCACCCACCTCAAGGGCACGTTCACCGTGTTCAGGGCCGCCTCGGCGGTGATGCGCCGACAGCGGGCCGGGACGCTGATCGGGTTCACCAGCGGCAACCACCAGGGCTCGGTGTCGCAGGCCAACTACAGCGCCGCCAAGGGCGGGATCATCTCGCTGGTGCGCAGCGCCGCCCTGGGGCTGCACAAGTACGGGGTGACCGCGAACGCGGTGGCGCCCGTCGCCCGTACCCGGATGTCGGCCGGGGTGCCCATGGAGCTGACGGAGATCGGGGAGCCGGAGGACGTGGCCGCGCTGGTCGTCTACCTGCTGTCGGACAGGGCGAAGGAACAGCAGGTCACCGGCCAGGTCTACACGGTCGCCGGCCCCAAGATCGCGGTGTGGGCGCAGCCCAGGGAACTGCGGGCCGCGTACGCCGAAGGCGGCTGGACGCCGGAGACGATCGCGCGGTTCCTGCCGGGGACGGTGGGGGTGGACCCGATGCCGATGCTGCGGCAGCTGGAGGAGATGGAGCGGGCGGCGGCGCGCGGGGACCGGCCCAACACCTGAAGGACCCGACACCTGAGAGGGGAGAGCGTCGTGGACTTCGGATTCACCGCCGAGGACGAGGCGTTCCGGGCCGAGGCCCGGGCCTGGCTCGCCGCACACGCCTCGGACACCGCCGACCGCCGCGCCTGGGAACGCACCCTCGGCAAGGCGGGCTGGATCGGGCTCGGCTGGTCCGAGTCCGGGTACGGCAACCGCACCGCGGACCTCACCCGGCAGGTCGCCTGGGCCGAGGAGTACGCCCGCTCGTCGGCGCCGCCGCGTTCCGGGCACATCGGCGAGAACCTCCT
This sequence comes from Streptomyces sp. H51, assembly GCF_035656535.1. Classification (NCBI taxonomy): domain Bacteria; kingdom Bacillati; phylum Actinomycetota; class Actinomycetes; order Kitasatosporales; family Streptomycetaceae; genus Streptomyces; species Streptomyces sp. H51. The sequence continues at coordinate 334,221 of NZ_JAYMHD010000011.1, read as the reverse complement.
CGCCCCCACCCTGCTCGCCCACGGCACGCCCGAGCAGAAGGCCCGCTTCCTCCCGCCGATCGCGGCCGGCGAGGAACTGTGGTGCCAGGGCTACAGCGAGCCCGGCGCCGGTTCCGACCTCGCGGGGGTGCGCACCGCGGCCGTACGCTCCGCCGACGGCGACTACCGCGTCACCGGGCAGAAGATCTGGACGTCGCTGGCGCACGAGGCGGACTGGTGCTTCGTGCTGGCCCGCACCGAGCCCGGCTCCCGCCGCCACCACGGCCTGAGCTTCCTGCTGCTGCCCATGGACCAGCCGGGGCGGATCGAGGTGCGGCCCATCCGCCAGCTCACCGGCACGAGCGACTTCAACGAGGTCTTCTTCGACGGCGCCCGCGCGCGCGTGGAGCACCGCGTCGGGGGCGAGGGCGACGGCTGGCGGGTCGCGATGAGCCTGCTCGGGTTCGAGCGGGGGGTGTCCACGCCGGCCCAGCAGATCGGCTTCGCCGAGGAACTGGCCGACGTCGTCCGGGCGGCCGTGCGCTCCGGCGCGGTGCGCGACCCCGTCGTCCGCGACGAGCTGGTGGCGCAGTGGGCGGAGTTGCGCGCGATGCGCTGCAACGCGCTGCGCACACTGGGGCGTTCGGACGTGCCGGGCGCGCCGAGTGTGGCCAAGCTGCTGTGGGCGGGCTGGCACCGGCGGCTCGGCGAGCTCGCCGTGCGGGTGCGCGGGGCCGCGGCGGGCGCCGGACCGGCCGACTGGTCGCCGTCGGCGCCGTACGAACTCGACGCGGCACAGCACCTGTTCCTGTTCTCCCGGGCCGACACCGTCTACGGCGGCTCGGACCAGGTGCAGCGCACGATCATCGCCGAGCGGGTGCTCGGCCTGCCCAGGGAGCCCGAGGGGGGCGAGTGATGCGCGCGGTGGTGTTCGACGGGAAGCGGACCGAGGTCGTGGACGACCTGGAGGTGCGCGATCCCGGCCCCGGCGAGGTGCTGGTGGCGGTGAAGTCGGCCGGACTGTGCCACAGCGACCTGTCCGTGGTGGACGGGACCATCCCCTTCCCCGTCCCGGTGGTGCTCGGGCACGAGGGCGCCGGGGTGGTGGAGGCGGTGGGCGCCGGGGTCGCCCATGTCGCGCCCGGCGACCACGTGGCCCTGTCCACGCTGGCCAACTGCGGCACCTGCGCCGAGTGCGACCGGGGGCGGCCGACGATGTGCCGGCAGGCGATCGGGCGGCCGGGGCGGCCGTTCACGCGGGGCGGGCGGCCGGTGTACCAGTTCGCCGCGGACTCGGCGTTCGCGGAGCGCACCGTGGTGAAGGCCGTGCAGGCGGTGCGCATCCCGGCGGACGTGCCGATGCCGTCCGCCGCGCTGATCGGGTGCGGGGTCCTCACCGGGGTCGGCGCCGTGCTCAACCGGGCGCGGGTGGACCGCGGGGAGAGCGTGCTGGTCATCGGCACGGGCGGCATCGGCCTCAACGTCATCCAGGGCGCCCGGCTCGCGGGCGCGCTGACGATCGTCGCGGTCGACGCGAACCCGGGGAAGGAGGCGGTGGCCCGGCGGTTCGGGGCGACGCACTTCCTGACGTCGGCGCGCGACGTGCGGGAGATCCTGCCGTCCGGCGCGGACCACGCCTTCGAGTGCGTCGGCCGGGTGGAGCTGATCCGGCAGGCCGTCGACCTGCTGGACCGGCACGGGCAGGCCGTCCTGCTCGGCGTGCCCCCGGCGAACGCGGAGGCGTCCTTCCAGGTCTCCTCCCTCTACCTGGACAAGTCGATCCTCGGCTGCCGTTATGGCTCCTCGCGACCGCAGCGGGACATCGCCCTGTACGCCGAGCTGTACCGGGCGGGCCGGCTGCTGCTGGACGAGCTGGTGACGGCGACGTACCCGGTCGAGGACTTCGACCGGGCGCGGGCGGACGCGGAGGCGGGCCGCGTCGCACGCGCCGTCCTCACCTTCTGAAACGCTCCTCGCTCCGGGGCCGCGTCATGCTCCTCCCCCCGGGGCCGCCGTCACGTTCCGGCGCCGGCGCGGAAGGTGCGCCGGTACGCCGTCGGCGTCACCCCGAGCGCCGTCTGCAGGTGCTGCCGCATCGACTGCGCCGTGCCGAAGCCGGCGTCCCGGGCGATCTGGTCCACCGACCGGTCGGTGCTCTCCAGCAGCTGCCGCGCCCGCTCCACCCGCTGCTGGGCGAGCCACCGGCCGGGGCTGACGCCGACCTCCTCGCGGAAGCGGCGGGTGAAGGTGCGCACCGACATGGACTCCCGCGCCGCCATGTCCCGCAGCTGGATCGGCTCGTGCAGCCGTCCCAGCACCCAGGCGCGGGCCGCGGTCGTGGTGGCCTGCTGCGGGTCGGGCACCGGCCGCTGGATGTACTGCGCCTGCCCGCCGTCGCGGTGCGGCGGTACGACCGTGCGGCGGGCGACCTCGTTGGCGACGGCGGTGCCGTGGTCGCGGCGCACGATGTGCAGGCACAGGTCGATGCCGGCCGCGACGCCGGCCGAGGTCAGCACGTCGCCGTCGTCGACGAACAGCACGTCCGGGTCGACGTCGATCTTCGGGAAGAGGCGTTGCAGGTGCTCGGTCTCCGCCCAGTGGGTGGTGGCGCGCCTGCCGTCGAGGAAGCCGGCGGCGGCCAGCACGAACACGCCGGTGCAGATGGAGGTCAGCCGGGTGCCCGGCCGGATGTGCGCGAGCGCGGCGGCCAGCTCCTCGGTGAGCACGCCCTGCTCGAAGACCGGGCCGAGTTCGTAGGAGGCGGGGACGACCACCGTGTCCGCGGTCGCCAGCGCCTGCGGCCCGTGCTCGACCATGACGGAGAAGTCGGCGTCCGTCCGCACCGGGCCGGGCGGCCGGACCGAGCAGGTCACGACCTCGTACAGGGGCCGGCCGCGGCTGTCCCTGGGGCGGCCGAAGATACGGTGCGGGATGCCCAGCTCGAAGGGGAGCAGGCCGTCCAGGGCGAGGACGACGACGCGGTGCGGACGGAACTCCGGCTCACGGCTCATGGCCCGATCCTAGTGAACACTGTCCTCCGGGCCACTCGATCGCGCCGCTCGCGTACCGGATGCTCTGTTGCGTGAGTCAGACAACCGAAGCCGCAGCCGCCGTAGAGGAAGCCCGCCCGCCCCGGAATCCGCGGGTCCACCGTGCGTGGTTCGTCGCCGCCGTCACCTTCGTGACGATCATCGGGGCGGCGGCCTTCCGCTCGCTCCCCGGACTGCTCATCGACCCGCTGCACCAGGAGTTCGGCTGGTCACGCGGCACGATCGGCGCCGCCGTCTCCGTCAACCTCGCGCTGTACGGCCTCACCGCCCCGTTCGCGGCGGCGCTGATGGACCGCTTCGGCATCCGGCGGGTGGTCGCGGCCGCCCTCACCGTGATCGCGGTCGGTTCGGGCCTGACCGTGTGGATGACGGCGGCCTGGCAACTGCTGCTGTGCTGGGGCCTGCTGGTGGGTCTGGGCACCGGCTCGATGGCGCTGGCGTTCGCCGCCACGGTCACCAACCGCTGGTTCACCGAGCGCCGCGGCCTGGTCACCGGCATCCTCACCGCCGCGTCGGCGTCCGGTCAGCTGATCTTCCTGCCGCTGCTGTCCTGGATCGTCGAGACGCACGACTGGCGCCCGGCGGCCGTCACGGTGGCCCTCGCCGCGCTCGCGGTGGTGCCGTTCGTCTGGCTGCTGCTGCGCGACCATCCGGCCGACGTGGGCCTGGCGCCCTACGGCGCGACCGCCTTCGTGCCCAAGCCGCCGCCGGTCCCCGGCGCCGCCCGCCGCGCGGTCGCCGTGCTGTCGAGGGCCGTCCGCACCGGCACCTTCTGGCTGCTGGCCGGCACCTTCGCGATCTGCGGCGCGTCCACCAACGGCCTGATCCAGACCCACTTCGTGCCCGCCGCCCACGACCACGGCATGCCCGTCACGGCGGCCGCCTCGCTGCTGGCGGTGATCGGCGTGTTCGACGTCGCCGGCACGATCGCCTCCGGCTGGTTCACCGACCGCTTCGAGCCGCGCCGCCTGCTCGCGGTGTACTACGCCCTGCGCGGCGTCTCGCTGCTGTTCCTGCCGATGCTGCTGGCCCCGTCGGTGCATCCGCCGATGCTGTTCTTCATCGTCTTCTACGGCCTCGACTGGGTCGCCACCGTCCCGCCCACCATCGCCCTGTGCCGCGCGCACTACGGCGACGACAGCGCGATCGTCTTCGGCTGGGTCCTCGCCTCCCACCAGGTCGGCGCCGCCCTGGTGGCCTTCCTCGGCGGCGTCGCCCGCGACGTCTTCGGCTCCTACGACATGGTCTGGTACGCCTCGGGCGCCCTGTGCGCGGCGGCGGCCCTGATGGCCCTGGTGATCCGCCGGCCGGCGGGGCGCGCACCGGTCCCGGCGTGAGCGGGCCGGGGCGGGCGGTCGGCGGTTCCTCGGAGCCGGGCGGAGGCGGCGCCGGCGCACGACGACACGTGCGTCCACGGCGGCTCCGCGCGAGCGGCCCGCCGTGACCGGCCGGCGCCGCCCCTCGGCGGGCTGCCCGGCAGCCCGCCGTCCGGGGTGCGGAGCGGACGGCGGGCGGACGGCGGTGTCAGAGCGCGTTGTTCTTTATGACACGCCGGGCCGAGACGAAGAGCATGCCGATGTTGACCGTCTTGCGGGCCACGACGACGGCGATCACGTCGTCGTTGTTCGGCATACGGACGAACAGGTGCACCAGGTTCTCGCTGTTGACGAGGATCTCCTGGAAGTAGTGGGCGGTGCTCTGGCTCCCGCGCCGCTCCTTGAACATGTTCTCGATCGCCACGACGTTGCGGCCCTGGAAGAGGTCGAAGGTCGCGGCGCCGAGCACGTCGAGGACCTCCCTCGGGTGCGAGTCCACGGTGTCGACCGCCAGCAGCATTCCTGTCGTCATGTCGACGACGCCGGAAGCGACGTAGTCCGGGATCTCCACACGGAACGCCGCGACCAGGGAATTGACGCGGTCGGACAAGCTCTGCATGCTCATGTGATTTCTCTCTCTGGTCTCGGCGGACAGTGCGCCAAGGTGTTTTCTTGCGGTTCTCGATGGTCCGGGTGGCGGCTGCCGGACGACGGCCGGCGGGGCGACACCGTCTCCGGCGGAGCGTCCGCGTGTTTCAGCGCGGAACCGGTTCCGTCGCCGGGCGGACGGGGGATCGAAGGCGTTCGTGGAGCAGCGTGAACAGCACGGCGAAAAGTAGAGCGGTTCCCTCTCACACGACCGGGCGGCGCTCGCCGAAGAGCGCGGCGGACATGCTCCGGATGCTGTTCCGCGCCTCGAGGTGCAGCCGGGCGAGGTTGAGGTGCCGGTCCGTGAGGACCACCAGCAGGCACTCGCTGCCGAGCGCGTACACGGCGATGTAACCCGACTCGAAGCGGGTCACCGTCTCACAGAACTCGCCGCTGCCCGTCTGCTGGCCCGCACTGCGGGCCAGGCCCAGCATGGCCGCCGCCAGAGCGGCCAGGGTCTCCGGGTGGGCACGTTCGTTCCTGCCGGTGATCAGCATTCCGTCCACGGAGGCCACCGCCGCGTCGGAAATGCCCTCGACCCGGCTTCGGAGCGCGTCCAGCTCTGACAGCAGCGCGGTGTGGTTCATCCGCTGCCCTTTCTTCTTGCGTGATCGAAGCGGCCACGCGTTCACACGCCGCCCTCTTTTCCGATGTTCTTCCGTCGGCTGTTCTTCCGTCCGCCCGTGGCGGTGAGGAGTACCGGTTCCTCGCGGGAGCCTGCGCGCCGGGACGACGGCCCGGACCGGCGCCCGGCGCTCGGTGCGGGCACCTCGAGCGTTGGTGGGTGCGCCGCGCTTCCGGCTACCGCTCGTCACGCTCACGCATCGCTTGGAGGCGCTCGGCGACGTACGGGCCGCCAGGGCTCCCGGTGACGGCCGCGGCTCCTGCCGGGAGACGCTCAGTCCTCCGCGGGGCCGGGTGGGGGTGCCGTCACGCGATCGGCGGCCGCGCGGAACGGCACGCGGGGTAAGAAACCGCAGCGGACGGTGCCCCGGTCGGGGAGGCGGCGGCTGTGACTGCTGCTCGGAAGGGCCTGCAACATGACTCCTAGGAGGACACCGGTTTTCGTTTGTTCGGTCTCCGCCGGTGGTCGCCACGTCTGGGTCGGGCACCACGGAAGGGAGTCGGGCCGACTCGGGGCGCGTCGATGCGATGACTCCCGCTCCCCGAGGCGTGTGATCATCTCAGACCCGATTGGGTTGATGCATCACGAGTTGATTAACGAAAATGTGACAAATGAGTGACGATCCGTTGTGGGCCCTTTACTCAGCGCTTCGGCCGTCCGTCAGCCGTGACGCGGGAGGCTTCACTCCCGGGGCCCGCGACGCCGCTCCTCGACGGGCGAACGTTGCACGTCCTGGCGGAAGCGGCCCTGGTGGAAGAGCAGGGGCGGGGTGTCCTCGCACTCGCCGGTTCCCAGCGCCCCGACCCGGCCCACCACGATCAGGTGGTCGCCACCGGTGTGCACGGCGTGGATCGCGCAGTCGATCCACGCCACGGCGCCCGCCAGCCGGGGCGCGCCGGAGAACGGCGCCGGTTCGTGATCGACGCCGGCGAACTTCTCCCCGCCGCTCACCGCGAAGCCACGGCACAACTCGGCCTGGTCGGCGGCGAGGACGTTGACGCAGAAGACGCCCGCACGGGCGATGCGCGGCCAGGTCGTCGACCTGCGGCCGACCATGAAGGCGACCAGCGGCGGGTCGAGGGAGAGGGACGAGAAGGACTGGCAGGCGAAGCCCGCCGGGCCGTCCTCGCCGTCGGCGGCGGGGGCGGTGATCACGGTCACGCCCGTCGCGAACTGCCCGAGGACTTGACGGAAGGCGGCCTGGTCGACGGGCGCGCGTTCGTCCTCGCGGACGCTGCGCAGCTCGGGGCGCGGCAGCGCCTCGACGGGGGCCGGGGCCCCGGCCGACCGGAGGTAGCGGACGGCGGCCGCGGCCGCCCCTGCGTGTCCCATCACACCGGCCATTGAAGCTGACGTCACGTCAGATGGGAAGGGCCGGAGAAGCCCCGGTACCGGTCAGCGCCCCCGGTAGTCGGGGCTTCTGCGCTCCACGAAGGCCCGTACGCCCTCCTGGGCGTCCCGCGTGGTCATGTTGATCTCCTGCGCGGCGGCCTCGGCGGCGAAGGCGGCGGCGCGGTCGGTGTCCAGGGAGGCGTTGACGAGCTGCTTGGTCAGGGCGAGGGCGCGGGTCGGTCCGGCGGCGAGGCGGGCGGCCCACGCGCGGGCCGTCGCCGCCAGCTCGCCGTCGGGGACGACCCGGTTGACCAGTCCGAGGTGTGCGGCGTCGGCGGCGGTGAGCGCGTCGCCGAAGAACATCAGCTCCTTGGCCCGCTGCGGGCCGATCAGCCGGGGCAGCAGGTAGGCGCCCCCGCCGTCCGGGACCAGCCCGCGGCGCACGAACACCTCGATGAACCGGGCCGACTCCGCGGCCAGCACCAGGTCGCAGGCGAACGCGAGCTGGGCGCCGAGCCCGGCCGCCGTGCCGTTGACGGCGGCGATCACCGGCTTCTCGCAGTCCAGCACGGCGGCGATCAGGCGCTGCGCGCCCAGGCGCAGGGTGCGGGCGACATCGCCGGGGAGCCGCTCGCCGGCCGCCGCGCCGCCGCGCAGGTCCGCCCCCGCGCAGAAGCCGCGCCCGGCGCCGGTGAGGACGACGGCCCGTACGGCGGGGTCGGCGGAGGCGTCGTCCAGCAGCGCGACGACGCGGTCGCGGGCCTCGGGCGTCAGGGCGTTGAGGGCCTCGGGCCGGTCCAGGGTGAGGTGGGCGACCCGGTCGTGGACCTCGTGCCGTACCGGGGCGCTCAACGGCACACCACCAGCGCGTCGAGGGCCACCGCGCCCTGCCCGCGCTCCAGCACCATCAGCGGGTTGACGTCGAGCTCCGCGATGTCGTCACCGAGCTCCAGCGCCATGCGCTGCACCCGCAGGACCACCTCCACGAGCGCGTCGAGGTCGGCCGGGGGCCGTCCGCGCACCCCGTCGAGCAGGGCCCGCCCGCGCAGCTCGTCGAGCATCTCCCGGGCCTGCTCCTCCCCGAACGGCGGCACCCGTACGGCCGCGTCGCGCAACACCTCCACCAGCACGCCGCCCAGCCCCACCGTCACGGTCGGCCCGAACAGCTCGTCGTGCGTGACGCCGACGACCATCTCGACCCCCCGCTCGACCATCTGGCACACCAGTACGCCGTCCAGCTCGACGCCCTCGTAGCGGGCGATGTCGGTCAGCTCGCGGTAGGCGTCCCGGACCTGGCTGGCCGAGGTGAGGCCGATCTTGACCAGGCCCAGCTCCGTCTTGTGGGCGATCCGCGCGCCGGACGCCTTCATCACCACCGGGTAGCCGACCAGCCCGGCCGCCCGTACCGCCGCCGCCGCGCTGGTCACCAGCTGCTCGCGCGGCACCCGGATGCCGTACGCCCGCAGCAGCTGCTTGGCCGCGTGCTCGCTCAGCTGCTCGCCGGGCCGCAGCAGCGCCCGCGCCTTGCGGAAGGACGGGGACGGGGTGCGCGGGGCCGCGTCGAAGGGGGAGCGGTAGCCGGCGGCGAAGCGGTGGTGGCCGAGGTAGGCGCGCACCGCGGTGAGGCAGTTGGCGACGGTGCGGAAGGTCGCCACCCGGGAGGACCCGAGCAGCACCTCGCGGTACGCCGGCTCGGTGCCGACCGGCGACCCCCACACCACGCACACCAGCTTGTCCGTCTCCTCGGCCGCGTCCACCAGGTCCCGCACCAGCTTGTCGCTGAGCGGCGGGAACGGCCCGGTGACCGGGCAGATCAGCACGCCCACCTCGGGGTCGGCGAGGATCGCGTCGATGATCTTCCGGCCGCGGTGGTCGCCGACGGGGTGGCCGCCGTTGTCGACGGGGTTGGCCACGTTCAGGTATCCGGGGATCCACTGGTGCAGCTCGGCCTGCCGGGCCTCGGACAGCACCGGCAGCCGGAGCCCCGCCCCGGCCGCGAGGTCGGCGACGTGCGCGCCCGTGCCGCCGGAGATGGAGTAGACGACGACGCCGTCGGCGCGGGGCGGCCGGGCCCGGGCCAGCAGGGCGGCGGTGTCCTGGAGTTCGTCGAGGCCGTCCACCCGGATCACGCCGAACTGCCGCATCGCCGCGTCCACCACCGCGTCCGCGCCGGTCAGCTTCCCGGTGTGCGAGGCGGCCGTGCGGGCGCCGGCCTCGGTGCGGCCCACCTTGACGGCGACCACCGGCACCCCGCGCCGGGCGGCCCGGTCGGCGGCGAGCAGGAAGGAACGGCCGTCCTTCAGTCCCTCGACGTAGGCGGCGATGGCGCCGACCTCGGGCTGCTCGGCGAAGTAGGAGACGAAGTCGGCGGTCTCCAGGTCGGCCTCGTTGCCGGTGGGCGCCCAGTGGGAGAGGCGGATGCCGAGTTCCTGGAGCGCGAAGACGGGCCGGCCCTGGTGCCCGGACTGGGTGATGAGCGCGATGGCGGGGCCGTCGAGGTCGTCCCGGAACCGTTCGAAGGCGTTGAGGTTGGTGTTGGGTCCCAGCAGCCGCATGCCGGACCGTGCGACGGCGGCGGCCAGGCGCTCCTGCTCGGCCGCCCCCCGCTCGCCGGTCTCGGCGAACCCGGAGGCGAAGACGACCGCGAACCTGGCCTTGGCCGCGGCGAGCTGCTCCACCACGGGGAGCGGGTCGGCGACCAGCACCACGGCGACGTCGACCTGTTCGGGCAGGTCGGCGACGGACGCGGAGCAGGGGATGCCGAACACGGACGGGCGGTGCGGATGCACCGGGTGCAGCCGGGCGCCCACCCGCTCGGCCCAGCCGACGAGTTGCCGGGTGATGCCGGTGTTGGGCCGCCCCTCGGCGTCCGAGGCGCCGATCACGGCGACGGACTCGGGGCGGAAGAAGCGGTCGAGGTCGGGGACGCCCGCGTACAGGGGCCGGCCGCTGACGTCGAGGTCGTCCGCCTCGGCCGGCCGGCCGTGCACGGCGGGCCCGGGCTGCTCGCCGCAGGCGATCACCCGGGCCCGGCGGGAGTCGGTGGTGAGGGTGCCGTGGGTCGATCCAAGCATCTGTCCGCCCGCTCCTGTGTGACAGCAATAACTGACGCTCTGTCAGATTACTGAACTGACGCCGTGTCAGGAACCGCCGTGCAGGCAAAGCCCGGCGGCCCCTGGCTCACACCCGGCTGCCTCCGGCTCACGCCCGGCTGCCTGTCGGCCTGTCGGCCTGCGGGCCTGCGGGCCTGTGGCGCCACGCCCGGCCGTTCCTGGCCGACGCCCGGCTGACTGCGGCTGGCTGCGGCCGAAGCCCGCCCGGCCGTCCCTCACAGTGCCGCCAGCACCTCCTCGGCCACCCGCTCGCCGGAGCGCACCGCGCCGTCCATGAACCCGGTCCAGTACGTGGAGGTCTCGGTCCCCGCCCAGTGGATGCCGCCGACCGGCTTCCGCAGCGCGGCCCCGTACTCCGTCAGCACCCCCGGCGGCGCGTAGGCGACCGGGCCGCCGCGCGAGAAGCCCTCGTTGTCCCAGCGCTGGAGCACGAAGGCGGTGGGTGACTTGGCCTTGTCGCCGAAGTAGACGGCGTAGTCCTTCAGCACGGCCGCCTTGACCTCGTCCACGCTCGCCGCGTCGTACGCCCGCATCTCGTCGGCCTCGATGAAGCCCATCAGGGCGCCGTAGGAGGCGTCGGGGGGCGAGTTGTCGAACGTCGAGCGGACCACGCCCGAGTCGCTGACGACCTGGCCGTTGAGACCGGCCGCGCGCCAGAAGGGGGTGTCGTAGACGGCGATGGCCTTGCCGATCGAGCCCATCGGCATCCGCTGGGTGAGCTGGTCCCGGGCGGCCGGCAGCAGCGGGTCGTAGGCGATGCGGGCGGCCAGCGGCGGCGGCAGCGCGACGACGACCCGCTTCGCGGTCACCGTGATCCCGTCCGCGGTCACCGCGTATCCGGCGCCCGACCGGGCGATCGAGCGCACCGGCGCGCTCAGCACCACCCGGTCGCCGAGCGCGGCGGCCAGCTTCACCGGCACCTGCTGGGAGCCGCCGACGAAACGGGACTCCTGGGCGCCCTTCGCGGTGTCGGTGAGGCGCTCCAGGGTGCCGGCGGTGGACTCGTTGCCGGCGGCGGCGATGTAGTACAGGACGTAGAGCAGGGACAGCTCGCGGGGCTGCGCCGAGAAGATCGACGTGGTCGCCACGTCGAGGAGGAACTTGGCCGACGGGACGACGGCGTTGGCGTTCAGCCAGCTCTCGAAGGTCTGCCGGTCCCACTCGGCGGCCTTGGGCGCGGTCCAGGGCGCGTCGACGGGCACCTTCTTCGCCATGTCGTCGAGTGCGGCCTGCACGATCGCCGCGTTCGCGAGCCCGGCCGCGTCCACGGGCGGGACCGCGCCGAGCAGCCCGTCGGTGGCGTAGGGCGTCTTCGTGCCGTCCTTGTACAGCAGGTTCTTGCCGGTGTCGTAGGTGGGGAAGGTCGCCACGCCCAGCGAGTCGGCGAGCGCCCTGATCCGGTCCTGGGTGGGACCGATGAACTCCGCGCCGCCCTCCGTGACCCCGCCGCCCGGCAGCGGCAGGCCCACGATCCGGCCGCCGACCCGGTCGCGGGCCTCCAGCACGGCGACGGTGCTGCCGCCGGCCACCAGGTCGCGGGCCGCGGTCAGCCCGGCGAGCCCGCCGCCGACGACGCACACGTCCACGTCCACGTCCCGGCCGACCGCGGACGCCGTACCGACGGCCGCGGACGCCGTGCCGGCCGCGGTGCCGGTCAGGGTGACGGCGCCCGCCGCGGCGGCACCGCCGAGCAGGGAGCGCCGGGAGAGCCGGGAGAGTCGGGGAAGCTGTCTTTCACGTGCCACGTGCGTCCTCCGTCACGAGCGAGAGGTGGGTGGAGCCGGAACCCGAAAAGGTGAACAGCTCTCACATTCTGTCCCGGCCCGATGGCGTGGTACAGCTCCCGGACGGTATCTGACTGAGGAGTAAGTAAAGCCCCGGGCGGGACAGTTGACGGCCGGCCGGCCGGTCACGGGAACGGCGGCGGCCGGTGGTCGAATCCATGGCCGTGGTCCGCAGGCACCTCGCTGACGTCATCGATCGCGCTCGCCGGGAGGAAACCCCGACGATCACCACCCGCCGCGGCAAGCAGGAAGCCGTCGTGATCGACATCCAGGAGTACCGGCGCCTGCGTGAGGTCGCGGACAACGCCGAAGAGGCGTGGCTCAACCGGCTGGCGGATGAAGCCGAGTCCGAGGGTGTGGAGGGTGCGATCTCCCTCGAGGAGATGGCTGCCTTGCTGCGTGCCCAGCAGGACTGACCTCCTGACCCACGTCACGCGCTTCACGCCGCACGCACAGCGGGACATGCTCAAATTCCGCGCCAGGGCGCTCTCCGCATCCTGTACCGCCTCACTGGACTCCAGAGGGCGATGGACGCGGGAGACACCACCGCGTTGGACGTCGAAGCGCTCCAGGGGCGCAGCGCCCGGTGGCGGATCAGGGTCGGCGACCACCGCGTCGTCCACACCGTCGAGGACGGCCAGTTGATCGTGTGGGTCCTGGCCGTCGGCAACCGCCGCGACCTCTACCGTAAGGTCCCGTTGGCCCCGCGGGGAGCCGCGGGGGCCCGAGCCGCCGGTGTCAGACCGGGAGCCGGGAGGGCTGCCGGGCGGTGTCCCCGGCGACGGCCTTGGCGATCTTGACGGCGTCGAGGGCCATCTCGCGGAACATGCCGCTGATGGGGTTGGTGAAGCCGGTGAAGTACAGGCCGGGCGCGGTCTCGGGGCAGCGGCCGCCGTGCGTCACCGGCCTGCCGCGCGCGTCGAGCACGCCGAGGTGGCCGACGATGCCCTCCAGGGCGCGGACGTAGCCGGTGGCGGCGATCACGGCGTCCGGTGAGACGCGGCTGCCGTCGGCGAGGACGACCTCGTCCCGCTCGAAGGAGTCGACGGCGGCCACGACCTCGATACGGCCCTTGCGCACGGCGTCGACGAGACCGACGTCCAGGACCGGGATGGCCCCCTGCTTGACCCTGCTGTACAGCCCGGTGTCCGGGCGCGGCAGCCCGTGCGCCGTCAGGTCCGGCACGCTCAGCTTCGCCACCGGCCGCGCCAGCCGGTCGACGAGCCCGGTCGGCAGCCGCCGTACCAGCACGCTGGTGTACTGGGCGGGCCAGCCGGCCGTCGAGCGGCGCACGATGTGCGGGGCCGTCCGCACGGACAGCCGCACCCGCGAGGCACCGCCCTCCACCAGGTCGACGGCGATCTCGGCACCGGTGTTGCCGGAGCCGACGACGAGGACGTCACGGCCGGCGTACGGCTCGGCGTTGCGGTACCGCGACGCGTGCAGCAGCTCACCGCCGTACATGTCGCGGCCGGGCCAGTCGGGGATGCGCGGGGTGTGGTTGAAGCCGGTGGCGACGACCACCGCCGTGCCGGTCAGCTCGCGGCCGCCGGTGGCGTGCAGCAGCCAGCCGGCGCCGTCGGGGGTGCGCTCGATCCGGGACACCTCGACGCCGGTGACGATCTCCAGCTCGTGGTGCTCGGCGTACTTCTCCAGGTACCGCACCACGTCGTCGCGGGACACCCAGCGCCCGAACCGGCGCGGCATCGGCAGCCCCGGCAGCGCGGACAGGCGCCGGGTGGTGTGCAGGTGCAGACGGTCGTAGTGGCGCCGCCAGGACGCCCCGATCCGGTCGGACTTCTCCAGCACGACGGCGCGGATGCCCCGCGCACGCAGCGCGTACGCGACGGAGAGCCCGCCGGGCCCGCCCCCGACGACGTAGACGGGGTGACCCGCGGGGCTTGCGATCGGTGTGGAGTCGGCCATGAGCGCGAGCGTAACCACGCACCAGTTTGTTGGGTCTCGGTCAAGACCGGAATTGGTTGCGGATTGATCACGTGTGGGGGAGGAGTGGGTGGGACGTGTGGCGTGCTTCACGTGATTGTGGCCGTTCCGGGGATCCGGGGCGCGCCGAAGGCGGTGCCGCCGGGTTCTCGGATCGCCCGATCTGACGTACCGTCAGATACATGGACACGATCTGGCTCGACGGCGCCGAGTGGCTGGCCGTGCTGCGCGTCGGACTCGGCCTGTGGTGGCTGGAGAGCTGGCGGCACAAGGACAGGAAGGGCTGGTTCGAGCGCGGCACCGGCATCGCCTGGGCCGCGGACATCGCCGGGCGGCACCGCTGGAACGCCGTACGGTCCGGCTTCCGGGCCGTGGTCGCCCCACGGCCGCGGACCATGGCGTACGTCGTCGTGTACGCGGAACTGGCCCTGGGGCTCGGGCTGGTCGCCGGGTTCCTCACCCCGGTCGCGCTGGCCGGCGGCCTGGTCCTCAACGCGCTCTACTTCACGCTCATGATCCACGACTGGGCCGAGCAGGGGCAGAACGCCATGATGGCGCTGATCTCGGCCGTCGCGTTGTTCGGCATGGCGTGGCAGACCTGGTCGGTGGACAGCGCGCTGGGACTGTTCCGGTGACGGCCGCCCGCTTCGACGTCCCGGAGGCCGACCCGTTCACGCGGACGTACTGGGACGCGGCGGCCGAGGGGCGGCTGCTGATCCGCCGTTGCGGCGCGTGCGGGCGGGCCCACCACTACCCGCGCGAGTTCTGCCCGCACTGCTGGAGCGAGGACGTGACCTGGGAACCCGCGAGCGGCCGCGCGACGCTCTACACCTGGTCCGTCGTCCACCGCAACGACCTGCCCCCCTTCGGTGCCCGCACGCCCTACGTCGCCGCCGTCGTGGACCTCGCCGAGGGGCCGCGGATGATGACCGAGGTCGTCGAGTGCGCCGCGGACGGACTGCGGGCCGGCCTGGCCCTGGAGGCCGTGTTCCGGGACGGCGTACCGAGATTCCGGCCGCGCGGGGCGGCCGCGGCGGATTCAATGGACGGATGACCCACGCCGACCAGCCCCACGCCGACCGGTCCTTCGCCGGGCCGTTCCCCGTCCTGCACGGCCACGGTCTCCGGCTGCGCCCGTGGGACCCGGACTCCGACACCGACGTCGCCGCCTGGCTGCGCGGGCTCACCGACCCGGAGTTCGTGCGCTGGAACACCCCGCTCAGAACGGTGACGGACCTCGACAGCGCCCGTGAGTCGCTGCGCGCCAAGACGCGGGCCGCGGCGGAGGGCAGTGCGGCGTCGTACTGCGTCACCGACGCGGAGACCGGTACGCCGCTGGGCCACATCAGCGTCGAAGTCGTCCACCCCGCGATGCCCATCGCCCGCGTCGGCTACTGGGTGCTGCCCGAGGCCCGCGGGCGGGGCGTCGCCACCGGTGCCCTCACCGTGGCCGCCCGCTGGGCCCTGACCGGCCTCGGCCTGCACCGCCTCGAACTCGGCCACGCGGTCGGCCACGACGCCTCCTGCCGCGTCGCCGAACGCTGCGGCTTCCCGTACGAGGGCACCCTGCGCGGCGCGATGTTCGAGGCGAACCGCCGCGACGCGTTCCGGGACGTGCACCTGCACGGGCGTCTGGCGACGGATCCCGTGGTCGTAGCTCCTTGAGACACAGCGGACTACACCCGGCTACACTGAGTCCATGAAGACGATCACGCAGCGCGAGTTTCGGAATCACTCCGCCGCGGTCATGGATTCGGTGGAGGCGGGAGAGACCTACCACATCACCCGCAATGGCATAGAGGTCGCCGAACTGCGTCCGCTGGCTCGCCGACGTCGGCTCAGCGCCGACGAACTTGTGGCCAAGCACAAGAGGCTGCCACGGGTGGACCACGCGCAGATGCGTGCTGAGGCGGACGAGTTCTTCGGCGGCGAGGATCGCGTGGACGACGATCCGTGGGAGCGCCCGCGTGGCTGACCGGCACCCTGCGGGCGTTCTCGACACGTGCGCCTACATCGATCTGGACCTGCTGAGCCCGCAGAGCCTTCCCCTCATGCCCGAACTGACCGCCGTCACGTTCGCGGAACTGCAGCAAGGGGTGGCCATGGCGAGGGACCCGGCCGCTCGGGCGGCGCGCATGGAGAAGCTCGGTGCCGCGGTCGCCGACTTCGAGCCTCTGCCGTTCGACGGTGACGCTGCCTCCCGGTACGGCACCCTCGTCGCACTGACCCTCGCGGCCGACAGAGACCCTCGTCCGCACCGCATGGACTTGATGATCGCTGCGATCGCCTCGGTGAGGGGCATGCCGCTCTTCACGCGCAACGCAGCAGACTTCAAGGGCTTGGACAGCGCGGTCCTCGTCGTGCCCGTCTGACCGGGAAACCTCGATCCGGGCTCATGGCCACAGCAGCTCCTGCCCCCAACCTGCCTGTTTTCGACGGTAGTTCAGGCGGACGTGGCGGCGGTGTTCGTCGCCCTGGAAGAACTCCACGGTGTCCGGGCGCAGGTGGTACAGGGTCCAGGTCGGCACCGGGGCGTCCGGCTCCCGCCGGGCCCGGTCCCACGCCGCCTCCGACGCCCGCTCCAACTCCTCCACCGACCCCAGGACTTCGCTCTGGCGGCCGGTGAGGGCGGCGGCCAGGGCGCCCGTCGAGCGGGCGTGCAGGTCGCCCTGGGACTCCTCGGCCGGCGCGGCGGTGACCGGGCCGCGCACCCGCACCTGGCGGCCCAGCACCGGCCAGTAGAAGGCGAGCGCCGCGTACGGCCGGGCCGCGAGCTGTCCGCCCTTGTGGCTGGTCGCGTGCGTCGCGAACGACCAGCCGTCCGCGTCCGCGCGGTGCAGCATCACGATCCGCACGTCCGGGCGGCCCTCCGCGTCCGACGTCGCCAGCGACATCGTGTGCGGCTCCGCCTGCCCGGCCGCCACCGCTTCCGCGAACCACTCCGTGAACAGCGTCAGCGGCTCCGCGGGCGCGGCCGCCGGGTCGAACGGCCGCAACTCGGTCACCCGCGGGTCCCACACCCGCAACGACCTCAGCAGCCCGTGAAGATCCGATGCCATACGCCGAGTATCGCCCGGCGCACCCCCGGTGCTCCCGTCGGCGGTACGTTGGTCTCCGGGGCGCCGAGAGGGGGCGGGGGAGCTGCGACACCGGACCGGCCGGGCGGCGTGGGGGCATCTGCTCGCCGGGGTCCTTCTGCTGGGGACCCTCACCGCATGCTCCGGCGACGGGCCGACCGCGCTCTCCGCGCCCGAGGTCTTCTACCTCCGCGCGCACGGCGGCCAGAAGGTCTTCCCGCTCTCGGTCGACGGCGGCGGCAGCCCGTACGCCCGTCCCGGCACCCGGCGGCTGACCGTGGACGTCGCACCGGGGTCCGAGGACGTCGTCCGGCTGGACGGGAGCGGCCCGGACTGCGCGGGCGACGCCACCCACGTCACCTGCGACGTCGCGGGCACCGACCTCGGCGCGGCGGGCACCCGGGGGTTCGTGCCGCTCGCCGCGAAGGGCGGCAGGCCCGGCGACACCGGCTACCTCCGCTTCTCGTACGCGACGGAGGACGGCAGGAAGCTCACCGCCCGCACCCGGGTGGTCGTCGGGGAACCGGAGCTGAGACTGCTCACGGCCGCGCCGGTCGAGCGGGTCCGTCCGGGCGCCGGGATCACCTCGCCCGTCGTCGTCCGCAACACCGGTGACGTCCCGGCGCGGGGGCTCACCCTCGTCGTCGACTCCGGGGACCTGGAGTTCGCGCGGCGCTACGCCAACTGCCGGTATCCCGGCCTGCGGCACGGCCGCCAGGCGGTGTGCCGGTTCCCGGACCTGGTCGTCCCGCCCGGCGAGACGGTCGCCGTCCGGCCGGGGCTGCGGCTGCGGGCGTCGACGACGCGGATGTACGGGTCGTTCCGCCGGCAGGTGTGGCCGACGGACGCGGGCCCGGGGCAGTACCAGAACTTCTCCGCGGGCGGCGACCACGGCGACGGCCCGGCCCTGCGCGCCGCGCGGACCGACGCGGTGAAGGGCGCCTTCGCCGTGGACCAGGACTGGGTCTCCGTCTCCCTCGACACCCGAGCCGACTACGCGGTCACCGGCGCCCGCCTGCACGGCGCCCCCGGCGACCGGCGCACACTGCGCCTCACCGTCCGCAACGACGGACCCGGCGACCCGGGCCACGCCGCCCGGCTGGTGTTCACCCCGCCGCCGGGCACGACCGTGCTGAAGGAGCCCATGGAGCCGATCGACGAGGACGTGTACGCGCCGCACTGCCGCCACGGCGACTACG
Source organism: Streptomyces sp. H51 (assembly GCF_035656535.1). Classification (NCBI taxonomy): domain Bacteria; kingdom Bacillati; phylum Actinomycetota; class Actinomycetes; order Kitasatosporales; family Streptomycetaceae; genus Streptomyces; species Streptomyces sp. H51. The sequence goes on along the minus strand of NZ_JAYMHD010000011.1, from coordinate 316,154 downwards.
ACTACGTCTGCGACGTGGGCGCCCTGGAACCCGGCTCGTCCCGCACCTTCGAGTTCACCGTGCGCCTCGGCGAGCCGGGCACCGGCAGCGTGCGCCTGACGGACGCCAGTCCGCGGACCGGCCGCCACGACCCCGACCCGTCCGACGACCGGGCCACGGTCACCGTCACCGGGTGACCCGGCTGGGCCGACCTGGCGCCCGGGAACCGTGAACGGGGGAGACGGGTCAAGCCGTGCCGCGGTCGAGTGATTCGTCAGACCGCATGCATGTCGCGGGGCCGCGGACCGTGATCCGTGATCTATCCATGGCTCGCGCGACGCATACCGGTGCGTCGTTTCCGGCGGAGTCAGAGGAGCGGGTCATGGACTCGACCGTGGCAAGCGGCGACGGGCAGGGGCTGCCCGAGAAGGTCAAGGGCTTGATGGGCGGGCTCACCGCCGACTTGATGGACCTGGTGAGCGTCCGGTCGGTCTACGAACCGGACCGCATGACGGACGTGCGGGAAGCCGCCGACCGCGCGGCGAAGCTGCTGGCGGGCGCGGGCCTGACCAAGGTCGAGCTGCTGGACATCAGCGGCACGACGGCCGACGCGGCGGCCTCGGACGGGCAGGCGGCCAAGGACGCGCCGCTGGTGTACGGCAGCTACCGGCGCCCGGAAGCGGCGGCCAAGGCGCCCACGGTGCTGCTGTACGCGCACTACGACGTGGTACCCACCGACGAGACCCAGTGGCCGGAGGCGTTCAAGCCGGAGAAGGACCCGGACACCAACCGGCTGAAGGGGCGCGGCGCGGCCGACGACAAGTCGGGCGTGATGATGCACGTCGGCACGTTGCGGGCCTTCGACGGCAAGCCTCCGGTGAACCTGACGGTGGTGCTGGAGGGCGAGGAGGAGTCCGGGCGGGGGTCGCTGGAGGCGTACATCCAGGCCCACCCCGAGAGGTTCAAGGCGGATGTGATCGTCATCGCGGACGGCGGGAACCACCGGCTGGGCGAGCCCACCCTCACCACCTCGCTGCGGGGCTTCGTGGCGATGAACGTGACGGTCACCACGCTGGAGCACGGCACCAAGCACAGCGGCATGTTCGGCGGCCCGGCGCCGGACGCCTTCATGGCGCTGGTGCGCATGCTGGCCCGTTTGCACGACAACGACGGCAACGTCGCCGTCCCCGGTCTGGTGACCGACGTGTGGGGCGGACTGCAGCCGTCCGAGGAGGAATTCCGCGCCGACGCCGGGGTGCTGAAGGAGACCAAGCTGATCGGCACCGGCACGCTCGGCAGCCGGCTCTACACCAAGCCGTCGATCAACGTGGTCGGTCTGACCTCCGAGCTCCCGCCGCACGACAAGCCGGTCAACCAGCTGATCGACACGGTCACGGCCCGGATCGGCATGCGGATCGCGCCCAGGGAGGACCCGAAGATCGCCGCGCAGCGGCTGCGGGAGTTCCTGGAGCGCGTCGACGTGAACCCCTGGCGGGCACGGGTGGACGTCTCGTACGACGCCGACCTCGGCCGGGGTTTCACCGCCGACGAGGACGTGCCGAACTACCAGGTCGCCAAGGAGGCCCTGGACAAGGCGTACCCCGGCAAGGCGACGCAGTACGCCGGGCAGGGCGCCTCCATCCCGCTGGTCAGCCTCCTGCAGGCGAACAACCCCGAGGCGGCGGTGCTGGTGCTCGGCTGCGAGGAGCCGCAGTGCCTCATCCACGCCCTGCACGAAAGCGTCAGCCTGGACGAGCTGGAGCGCATGACGCTCGCCCAGAGCTACCTGCTGGACCTGCTCGGCACGCTGGGGACACCGGTCGGAAGCGGCACCGACGACACCCGCGTGCCGGTGGCCACCTCGTCCTACTCCTGACCGCCGCCAGCTCCGCCCACCCACCCCGCCAGGAGCCGCACCATGACCGACCAGAGCACCACGACCCCCCGCCTGCGCTACGCCGAAGCCCTGGAGCGCTACCGGTCCGACTTCGACCTCTCCGACGCCTCCGGCACCGCGACCCTGGCCGCATGGTTCCTCGGTCCCAAGGCCGAGAACCAGTGGCTGCTGGAGGACCTGCTGCTGGAGGCGGTGCGCTCGCACGCCGCCGACCGCCGCGAGCTCTACCCGGACGACCCCGCCTACGTCACCGACGAGATGAAGGCGACGGACGCCTACGAGCAGGACGTCAAGCACCTGCGCGCCGAGTTCGACACCCTGCTGAAGTCCCTGCGCGGCTCGGTCCCCGCCTACAGCTACCGCTTCCAGGGGCACATGAACTGGGACCTGACCATCCCCGGCATCGTCGGCTACTTCGCCGCCATGCTGAGCAATCCCAACAACGTGGCCGCCGAGGCGTCACCGGTCACCACGCTGCTGGAGAAGGCGGTCGGCCAGGACCTGTGCCGGCTGCTGGGCTACCCGGTCGACAGCTCCTGGGGACACATCACCTGCGACGGCACCGTGGCCAACCTCGAAGCCGCGTGGTCGGCCCGCAACCTCACCTACCACCCGGTGGCCGTCGCCGAGGCGATCCGCCGGGAGCCCGACCTCGCCGTCGCCCGGAACCTGACCGTGCTCCTGCCCGACGGCAGCGAGCACCGGCTCCTCGACCTCACCCCCTGGCAGCTGGTCAACCTGCCGCCGCAGACGGTGCTGGACCTGCCGGCCAAGATGCGCGTCGCCTACCAGCTCACCGACGCCCAGCTGGCCCTCGTCAACAAGCACACGATCCAGCAGCTCGGCTACGACACCTTCCGCGCCTATCTCAAGGACGACGTCGCGCCCGGGGTGATCCTGGCACCGGCCACCATGCACTACTCCTGGCCCAAGGCGGCCGCCGTGCTCGGTATCGGCCGCGGCAACGTGCGGACCGTCGACGTGGACCTCGACGCGCGGGCCACCACGCAGGCGCGCCGCGAACTGCTGGACGACTGCCTGCGCAACCATCGGCCGGTGCTGCTGGACGTCGCCGTGATGGGCAGCACCGAGCTCAGCGCCGTCGACCCGCTGGCCGCCATCCTCGAACTGCGCGAGGAGTACGGCAGGAAGGGCCTGTGCTATCCGGTCCACGCCGACGCGGCCTGGGGCGGCTACTTCGCCGCCGTCAAGCGGCCGCCCCAGCTCGCGCCCGCCGGCTGGACCAGGGCACGGATCACCCCGGACCTGGCCATGAGCGACTACGTCAACGAGCAGTACGACGCGCTGCACCGGGCCGACTCCATCAGCATCGACCCCCACAAGGCCGGCTACATCCCGTATCCGGCCGGTGGCCTGTGCTACCGCGACAAGCGGCAACGGGACCAGGTCGCACTCGGCGCCGCCTACCTCGACCAGGGCGGGTTCGACGCCAGCGTGGGCTTCTTCGGCATCGAGGGCTCCAAACCGGGCGCCGCGGCGACCGGCGTCTACCTCAGCCACCGGGTCATCAGCAACGACGCCGCAGGCTACGGGCGCATCCTCGGCCAGGCGCTGTTCAACAGCAAGCGCCTCTACGCCGCCATCCGCACCATGGCCCGCCCCGACGACCCCTTCACCGTCACCGCCGTCCAGCGCCTGCCCGCCGAACGCGCCGGGGCCTCCCCGCAGGACATCGACCGGCAGATCGCCTACATCCGCGACCACATCGTGCCCAGGAGCAACGAGGAACTGCTCCAGGACCCGCAGGCCATGGAGCTGCTGAGCGAACTCGGCTCGGACCAGATCATCATCGGTTACGCCTTCAACCCCGTCGTCGACGGCCGGCCCAACACCGACCTGACGGTGGCCAACGAACTCAACCACCGCATCAACCAGCGGCTCAGCATCCTGCCGAGCACCGTCGAACCCCGGATCCCGCTGCCGGACGAGATGCCGCCCCTCATCCTCACCGGCTCCGAGTTCGACCCCGCCGTCTACGGCAGGCCCTTCGTCGACTGCCTCCGCACCAGGCTCGGCGTCCCCACCGGGACCGAGGCCGCCGACCGGGACCTGCCGGTCAAGTACCTGATCTCCACCACCATGGACCCCTGGATGACGGACACCGCCACCGGCGACTTCATCCCCCACCTCGTCGACGCACTGCGCAAGACGGTCGTGCGGTGCGTCGACGACATGCAGCGGGTTCTCTGACCCCCGTCCCGTCGAACAGGAGCCGCCGGCCACCCCCGGCGGCTCCGGCCGTTTCCGGCGGCTCCGGCCCCTCAGCGCTCCGGCCACGCCCGTCCGGCCGGGTACGGGAGAGCGGGCGGCACGAGCGCGACGTGACCCGCTCAGTCCCGGCCCAGCACCACCGTCCCCGACGAGCAGAACCAGCCCCCGGTGCCGGAGGCCACCCCCAGGCGGGGCGTGCCGCCGTCGCGGGCGCGCACCTGCCGGGCGCCGGCCTCGCCCCTGAGCTGCCGTACCGCCTCGACCAGGAGGAACAGGCCGCGCATGCCGGGGTGCTGGGCCGACAGACCGCCCCCGTCCGTGTTCACCGGCAGCTCCCCGCCCTCCACCCGGAGCCGCCCCTTCCCGACGAACGCCCCGCCCTCGCCCTTCGCGCAGAAGCCGAGGTCCTCCAGGGTCACCAGCGTCATGTACGTGAACGCGTCGTAGATCTCCGCGAAGTCCATCTCCCGCGGCCGCACCCCCGCCCGCCCGAACGCCAGCCGGCCGCTCACCGCCGCCGGGGAGACCGTGAAGTCGGGCCACTCGGACATCGCGGCGTGCGAGACGTGCTCCCCGGTGCCCAGCACCCACACCGGGGCGCCGCGGCAGTCCCGTACGTACTCCTCGGCCGCGAGCAGCACCGCCGCGCCCCCGTCGGAGCGGAGGCAGCAGTGCAGCTTGGTGAACGGGTCGGCGATCACCGGGCCGGACAGCACGTCGTCCGGCGTGATCGGGTCCCGGAACATCGCCTCCGGGTTCAGGGCCGCGTTGGCCCTCGCCTGTACCGCGACCGACGCCAGCTGCTCGACGGTCGTGCCGTATTCGATCATGTGGCGGCGGGCCGCCATGGCGTACTTGGCGATGAGCGTGTGGCCGTAGGGGACCTCGAACTGCAGCGGGCCGCGTGAGCCGAAGGACAGGTCGCCGGTCCGGCGGCCCGCCCGGACGTCGGCGCGGGCGGTCGAGCCGTAGGCCAGCAGGACGGCGTTGGCGTGGCCCGCGGCGATCGCGTCCGCCGCGTGGGCGGCCATGACCTCCCAGGTGGAACCGCCGACGGAGGTGGAGTCGACCCAGTTCGGGCGCAGGCCCAGGTACTCGGCGACCTCGACGGGGGCGAGCGTGCCCAGGCCCGCCGAGGCGAACCCGTCGACATGGCGGCGCTCCAGCCCGGCGTCCGCCAGCGCGCGGCGGGCCGCCTGCGCGTGCAGGGCGTAGGGGGTGGTGGCGTCGAGCCGCCCGCAGTCGGCGAGGGCCACGCCCACCACGGCGACGTTCCGGCTGCCGCGGGCCATCAGCGGTCTCCTCCCCCTGGGCATCTCGGTCCGGCCCTCCTAATATGACGGACCGTCAGATGCGAGGGGAAGAGGGAGGGGAGAGCCGTGGACGCACGCTTCACCGCGGAACAGGACGACATCCGCCGCACCCTGCGCGAACTGCTCCGCAAGCGGTGCCGGCCGGAGGATCTGCGCGCGGCCCTGGACACCCCCGCGGGCCACGATCCGCTGCTGTGGACCGCCCTCGCCGGCCGGCTCGGCCTGCCCGGCCTCGCGCTCCCCGAGGCCTACGGCGGGGCCGGCCGCGCGGTCACCGACCTCGCCCTGGCCTGCGAGGAGACCGGCCGGGCGCTCGCGCCCTCGCCGCTGACGGCCACCGCCGTCCTCGCCGCGCCGCTCCTGCTCGCCCTCGGCACCGCCGCTCAGCGCGCCCGGCTGCTGCCCCGCATCGCCTCCGGCGAGCTCACCGCCGCCCTCGCGGTGCCCGGCCCGCGCCTCGCCACCGCGCTCGCGCTGACCGGCGGCAACGGCGGCGACTGGGCCGGCGGCGGACGGGCCGGGGGCGTGCAGGCCAGGCGGACGGGGGAGGGCTGGCGGCTGTACGGGCAGGCCGAGCAGGTGCTCGACGGGCACAGCGCGGGCCTGCTGCTGGCCGCCGCGCACACCGGCGGCTTCGCCCGGTCGCGGATCCTGCTGTTCCTGGTGCGCGGGGACGCCGCCGGACTCGTCCGGGTACGGCAGACCGCCCTGGACGCGACCCGGCCGCAGGCCCGCCTGGAACTGCGGGACGTGGCGGCGGAGCTGCTGGGCGAGGACGGCGAGGGCAGCGAGGACGGCGAGGGCAGCGAGGGCAGCGAGGGCAGCGAGGGCGCGGCGGACGCGGGCGACGCGGTCCTCGCCGCCCTGGCCGCCGTCGGCGACACCGCCGCGGCCGTCCTGGCCTGCGAGGCCGTCGGGGCCGCCGACCGGGCGCTGGAGCGGACCGTGGAGTACGTGAAGCGGCGCGAGCCGTTCGGCCGGGCCATCGGCTCCTTCCAGGCGGTCAAGCACCGGCTGGCCGACGTGTACGTCCGGGTGCAGGCGGCGCGCTCGGCGGCGTACTACGCGGCCTGGGCCGCCGCGCACGGCGAGCGGGCCGGCGCTCTCGCCCTCGCGCAGGGGCTGGAGGCCCTGCGCGCCGCGGCCGCCGAGGGGATCCAGCTGCACGGCGGGATCGGCTTCACCTGGGAGGACGACGCGCACCTCTACTTCAAGCGGGCCTGGGGCGACGAACTGCTGTTCGGGCCGGTGCACCGGCTGCGGGCGCCCGCCGCCGACACGGCGCACCTCTTCGAGCACGGGCACGAGCAGGGACACGGGCACGAGCAGGGGCAGGGGCGGGTGACGGCGTGAGCGTCGAGCGGATCGTGCAGAGGGTGTCCGCCACCCGGGGCTTCGCCCGGGTGGCCCCGCACGTCGTCCCGCGGCTGGACCGGGCCGTCCACCGGCTCACCCGCGGCCGGGTGCTGCTCAGCGCGCTGATGCTGCCGGGCGTCGTGCTGACCGCGAGGGGCGCGCGCAGCGGTCTGCCCCGCCGTATTCCGCTCGCCTGCGTGCCGGAGGGCGGCGGACGCGGCTGGCTCCTCGTCGGCTCCAACTTCGGCCGCCCCGGCCACCCGGCATGGACGCACAACCTCCTCGCCCACCCGGACGCCGAGATCAGCTTCCGGGGCCGGGACATCCCGGTGACGGCACGGCTGCTGGAGGGGGAGGAGCGGGCGGCGGCCTGGCGGGCGGCGCTGGCCCTGTGGCCGCCGTACGCGGCCTACCAGGAGCGGGTGGAGCGGGAGATCCGGCTGTTCCGGCTGGCCAGGCGCGACGCGTAGCGCGGCCGCCCGCACAGCGAGGCAGGCGGCGGCTCACTCACGGTGAACCGCCGCCTGCCGGACAGGACTTATAGGGGCTATGGGAATGATGGTCGCTATGGGAACTGTGCCGAATATGGCGAATATGGTGAATATGGGGACTGTGGGACTGTGGGGACTGTAGGGATGCGGGAAATACGAGAAATGCGGGAACCGCGGGAAATTGTGGAAGCCGCGAGAATGCCGCGGTCTACCGCGTGGGCTTCCGGCCCGTCACGCCCAGGTGCACCAACAGCGCCAGGTTCGGCTTGAGTTCGGCCTGCTTGACGCCCCAGGAAGTGAACCCCTTCTGGTGCGAGGCGACGGCCGCCAGCATCGCCACCAGCGAACCCGCCACGGCGGCCGGGTTCACGTCCTTGTCGACGCGGCCCTTGGCCTGCAGCGCGGTGACGGCGTCCGCGAGGGAGTTGTTCACCGAGTTCAGGATCTTCATGCGGATCTTGTAGAACCGCTTGTCGCCCTCGGCCGCCCCGAGGTCGACGACGCGCAGGATCGCGTCGTGCTTGCGCCAGAACTCAAGAAAACCGTCGACGAGCTCCTGGGCCGTCTGCCAGCCCGCCTTGCCGGTCCATGAACGGCCCTCCAGCAGCTCGGTCAACCCGGCTCCCTCGGCGGCCATTTGCTCGGCGATCTCCAGGACGGCGCCCTCGACGTCCGGGAAGTACTGGTAAAAGGTCGCGGGCGACGTACCGGCCTTCCGGGCGACATCGATGACCTTGACGTCCCGGTAGGGGGAGGAGCTGAGCATCTCGCTGAGGCAGTCGAGCAGCTTCTGCCGGGTCGCCTGCCCACGCCGGCCGGCCACGCGGCCGTCGACGGTACGCACTTGTCCTGTCATGTCGTCAGCTTACCGAGGGGTGATGGGAGCGCGATTCGGCCGACTGCAAATGGGGTGCCCGGGTGATAAGAGACGGGTGCGCCTGGTCTGCGCGGTGCGTGCGTCGCCGCTACGTTTGCCGCATGGCCGAAAACAGGGCATCCGGATACGCAGAGGGCGTCCCGTGCTGGGTGGACGCCCAGCTTCCCGACGTCGAGGCGGGCAAGCGGTTCTACGGGGAACTCTTCGGGTGGACCTTCGAGGAGTCCTACGGGGCGTCCACCTGGGCGCTGAAGGACGGTGCCCCCGTCGCCGCGCTCGCGCCCAAGACGGACGGGCGCATGCCCACCGTCTGGACGGTGCACTTCGCCACCCCCGACGCGGAAGCCCTCGCCCGCCGCGTCCGGGACGCCGGCGGGCAGGTCGTCATCGTGCCCGTACCGGTCGGCGACCTGGGCACGACCGCGCTGGTCACCGACGCCGAGGGGGCCGTGTTCGGCCTGTGGCAGGCGGCCCGCCACGCCGGTTTCGGCAGGCGGCACGAGCCGGGCACCTTCGCCTGGGCGGAGCTGTACGCCCGCGACCCCGAGCGCGCCAACGCCTTCTACGGCGGCCTCTTCCACGACGCCCTGTTCGGCCCCGGCGCCCGGCCCGACTTCGGCCGCGCCGCCGTCTCCGACGTCTTCCCCGCCGAGATGCCGCCCCACTTCCTCGTCCACTTCGCGGTCGAGGACTGCGCGGACGCGCTGGAGGCGGTGCACCGGCTCGGCGGACGGGTGCAGGCGCCGCCGTTCTCCACCTCGTACGGGCTGGTCGCCGTCGTCACCGACAATCAGGGGGCGTCGTTCGCGCTGCTGCAGCGCTGACCGGCGGATTGCCGTCCGGTATCGACCGAGACACCCCGCTTCGACCCCGGGTTCGCAACCAGTGCCCCGGGCAGGAAGAATCGGGGTGCGTGCCGCCACGGCGGTGCGGTGGTGAGACGCTGCACTTCGGTCGCGTGAACATGTGGGTGGCGCGGCTCGTACGGGGAGGTGGCAGGCAAGTGGTGGATCAGCTGACGCAGCACGATCCGCGGAGGATCGGGCCTTTCGAGGTGCTGGGGCGGCTGGGCGCCGGCGGCATGGGGCTGGTCTATCTCGCGCGCTCGGCGTCCGGCCGGCGCGTGGCGATCAAGACGGTGCGCACGGAACTCGCCGAGGACCAGCTGTTCAGGGTGCGCTTCACGCGCGAGGTGGAGGCCGCGCGGGCGGTCTCCGGCTTCTACACGGCGGCCGTCGTCGACGCCGACCCCCGGGCGGCCGTGCCGTGGCTGGCCACCGCGTACGTCCCCGCGCCCTCCCTGGAGGAGATAGTCAACGAGTGCGGGCCGCTCCCGGCCCAGGCGGTGCGCTGGCTGGCCGCGGGCGTCGCCGAGGCGCTCCAGTCGATCCACGGCGCCGGCCTCGTCCACCGCGACCTGAAGCCCTCGAACGTCCTGGTCGTCGAGGACGGCCCGCGGGTGATCGACTTCGGCATCGCCTCCGGTGTCTCGAACACCCGTTTGACGATGACGAACGTCGCCGTCGGCACGCCCGCCTACATGTCCCCGGAGCAGGCCAAGGACTCCCGCAGCGTGACCGGCGCGAGCGACGTGTTCTCGCTCGGCTCGATGCTGGTGTTCGCCGCCACCGGGCACCCGCCCTACCACGGCGCCAACCCGGTCGAGACGGTGTTCATGCTGCTGCGTGAGGGCCCGGACCTGGAGGGCCTCCCGGACGAGCTGCGCCCGCTCATCGAGTCCTGCATGCAGATGGACGCCACCGCCCGGCCCAACCCGGCCGACCTCCAGGCCCAGCTCGCGCCCCACCTCTTCGGCTCCGGGTCCGACGACAGCGGCACCGCGTCCGCGTGGCTGCCCGAGCGGGCGGTCGGCCTGATCGAGGCCCGCCGCAACGGCCGCCCGGCGGCGAAGCCCGGACCGCCCGCCGGACGCGGCGGCGCACGGGTCGCCCCGGTACCGCCCCCGCCCCCGCACGACCCGGTGGTGCCCGCGCCGGTGGGCGCCCCGGACACCGGCCCCGTACGGCTGGCCGGCGCCCCGGTGCCGATCGGGCCCGGACCGCGGGTGTCCGACGTGCGGGCCGCCGCCGTGCAGGCGCCGCCCCCGGAGGCCGCCCTGGCCGCCACCTGGACCAAGGCCCGCCCCGGCGTGGGCGGCGCCGACCCCGCCGTGCCGGCGCCGCCGCCCGCGCCGCCGGAGACCTCGGCCGGCTGGCGCCCCTGGCGTTTCCGCATGTCGAACGACGTGTGGGGCACCCCGTCCGTCTTCGGCGACCTCGTCTACGTCACCTCCTTCGAGGTGCACGCCCTCGACGTGGCCACCGGCCGCCGCCGCTTCAAGACGCGGGACGTCGCCTGGTCGATGGCGGTCGCGGACGGCCGTATCCACGCCTCCGACGGGCCGACCCTGTTCGCCCTGGAGTGCCGGGAGGGCGCCGATCTGTGGCGGCTGAACACGGACGCCTGGGTGTACTCCCTGCACGCCGACCGCGGCACCGTCGTCACCGGCACCCGGGGCGGCGGCGTCCAGGCGTGGGAGGCCTCCACCGGGCAGAAGCTGTGGGAGCTCACCGGGGCGCAGACCGACTTCGAGACCCCGGAGGCCGGCCCCGCGGTGCACGAGGGCACGGTGTACGTCTGGCAGGACGCCCGGCTGCGCGCCCTCGACGCGCGCACCGGCGACGAGCGCTGGTCGTACCCGATCGGCGACGCGGCCTCCTGCGGCGGCGTCCCGCTGCGGCTGACGCACGCGCCGGACGGCTACGTGTACGTGTCGGCCGGCACCCGCGTGCTGGCCCTGGACGTGGCGGGCGGGCACGTCCGCTGGCACTTCGAGGCGCCGGCGGTCTTCCTGTGCCCGCCCGCCTTCGCGCCGGGCCCCGCGGTGACCGGCGGCGGCATCTACCTCGCCGACTACCTCGGCACCGTGTACGCCCTGGACGCCACCGACGGGCGCGACCGCTGGCGCATCGCCACCGAGTCCCGCACGTCGACCGAGCCGGTCCTGGTGGCCGCCGGACACGTGCACGTCGGCAGCGGCAAGGGGCTCTACACGCTGGACGCCGTCACCGGCACGCCCAAGTGGCGCTTCCAGGCGGGCGGCGACATCGTCGGCGCCCCGGCGGTGGCCGAGGGACGCATCCACTTCGGTTCGACGGACCACCTGCTGTACACCCTGAAGGCCGACGACGGGCGGCTGCGCTGGAAGCTGGCCACCGGCGGCGAGATCACCGGCTCCCCGGTCGTCAAGGACGGGGTGGTGTACGCGTGCAGCAAGGACCGGTGCGTGTACGCCCTGGACGCGGAGAAGGGCACGGGCACGGCGCGGACCACGTGACGCGGTGCGGGGCCGGGCGGGGAGTGGCGGCGACGGGCGTGCGGACCGCGTGAGGCGGTGCCGGGCGGCGCCCGGGGAAGGGACCGGCGCGGACCGTGTGACGCGGTGCGGGGCCGGGCGGGGAGTGGCGGCGACGGGCGTGCGGCCCGCGTGAGGCGGTGCCGGGCGGCGCCCGGGGAAGGGACCGGCGCGGACCCCGTGACGCGGTGCCGGGTGGTGACCGCGGTGCCCGGGGACGGCCGTCGTGCCGGGCGCACGGAAGGAATTCCGGACGGCGGCCGTCGCTGCCGGGAGCGGACCCGCGATGGCGTCGTCACCGCTCACGACCCGGACGCTACGCCCGGTGCACACCCCCCGCCACCGGAGACCCTCGCACCCCGCAGGGCCGCGCAGGCCCCGTAAGCCCCGCCGGCCGCGGCAGCCGACTGACGCCACGGGAGCCGCCCCGCCGGCCCCCCTGACCGGGTGCCCGGTTCGCCCGGTGACGGGGCCCGGTCGCCGGGAGGGCCCCGGGGCGGGTCAGCGCACGCGGTGGTCGCGGTGGCGCGCGGCGAACAGTTCCGCCTGCTGCCCGGGCGGGAGGTTGCCCAGGGCGATCAGATGGGGGGCCTGGGCGAATCCGGCGGCGAGTGCGGCCTCGCGGGCTGCCCACAGGGCCCGTACGGTGCCCTGCACGGCCGCGGCGGGATACCCGGCGATCACCGTCGCGCACGCGATGGCCGCCGCCGACGCACCGCCGGGCTCGGTGACCTCGGAGACCAGGCCGATCTCGTGGGCGCGGCGGGCGCCGATCCGCTCCGCCGTCCCCATGAGCATCATCCGCGCGACCTCCCCGTACGGCATCCGCTGCGCCAGCAGCACCGACTCGTAGGCGCTGACCATCCCGTACGTCGTGTGCGGGTCGAAGAACGTGGCCGTCGGATCGGCGACGACGAAGTCCGCCTCGCCCAGGAGGTAGAAGGCGCCGCCGCACGCCATGCCCCGCACGGCGGCGACGACCGGCTTCCACAGGTCGTTGGACTTGGGCCCGACGCGCAGCAGCGGATCGTCCGTCATGTAGGGCGAGTCCGGCTGCGGCACCACGGCGTCCCGGTCCAGCCCGGTGCAGAAGGCGCGCTCGCCGGCGCCGGTGAGGACGACGGCACGCACGGCGTCGTCGAAGCGCAGCCGGTGCCAGACCGAGCGCAGTTCGTCCCGCATCCGCAGGTCGATGGCGTTGAGCCGGCCGGGCCGGTCGAGCGTGACGACCGCGACACCGGTGTCCGCGTCGACCGACACGGTCACCGTGGTGGGTGCGGTGGGTGCGGTGGGTGCGGTGGGTGCGGTGGGTGCGGTGGGTGTGGTCGGTGCGGTGGGTGTGGTCGGTGTGGTCGGTGTCGTCACGGGCGCTCCAGGACCCACTGCGGCAGACCGGCCTCCGTGAAGACGGCCCGCACCCGCGCCCCGATCCGGATCCGCTCGCGCGGCACCGAGTCGAGCCGTGCCCCGGCCGCGGCGACCAGGTTGCCGACCAGCCGGACGCGGGGGGCGTCGTCGAGTTCGACGACGACCACGGTGTACGGGGCCTGCTCGGCGTAGGCGGGCAGCAGGGGCGGGTGGGGGACCACGTAGGACCAGACGCGCCCGCGGCCGTCCGTCGGGCGCCACTCGGCGGCGAACGACCGGCAGTGCGGGCAGCAGGGGCGGGGCGGGAAGCGCGGCTCGCCGCAGTCGGCGCAGGTCTGCACGCGCAGTTCGCCGCGGCGGGCGTACTCCCAGAAGGGGGCGCCGTCGGCGTCGGGGACCGGGGTCAGCGTCATCCGGCGCTCAACTCCTCAGCAGCAGGGCGGAGGTGGGGACCCCTTCACCGGCGGTGACCAGACAGGTCGCGGCGCCCGGCACCTGCGCGGTGCTCGTCCCGCGCAGCTGCTTGACGCCCTCGGTGATGAGGTTGAACCCGTGGACGTACGCCTCGGACAGCCCGCCGCCCGACGTGTTCAGCGGCAGCCGCCCGCCGATCTCCAGCGCGCCCTGCTCGGTGAACGCGCCGCCCTCGCCGCGGCCGCAGAAGCCGTAGCCCTCCAGGGAGAGCGGGATCAGCACCGTGAACGCGTCGTAGATCTGGGCGACGTCCACGTCCTGCGGGGTGAGGTCGGCGTGGGTGAACAGGTGCCGGGCGGCGGTCCAGGCGGGGCCGGTGAGGGGGTCGTCGGTCCAGTAGTTGACCATGCCGTGGTGCTGGGCGGGCAGGCCCTGGGCGGCGGCGTGCACGTACACCGGCCGCCGGCGGCAGTCGCGGGCGCGCTCGGCGGAGGTGACGACGCAGGCCAGCGCCCCGTCCGTCTCCAGGCAGTTGTCGAACAGGCACAGCGGCTCGCTGATCCACCTCGACGTCATGTACATCTCGCGGGTCAGGGGCCGGTCGTACATGACCGCGGCCGGGTTCTGGTTGGCCCGGTTGCGGCAGGCGAGGGCGACGTTGAAGAGGTGGTCGCGGGTGGCGCCGTACTCGTGCATGTAGCGGCGCGCCAGCACGGCGATCTCGTCCACCGGACGCAGCAGCCCGAAGGGGCGGGTCCACTGGGCGGGCGTGGGCAGCTGGCGGACGGTGTCGGTCCACGGCCGCGGGCCGCTGCCGCGCTTGCGCGAGCGCCAGGCGACCCCGACGGTGGCCTGCCCGGCGGCGATCGCGGCCGCGAGGTGCGCCACGGTGGCGCAGGATCCGCCGCCGCCGTAGCCGACCTTGCTGAAGAAGGTGAGGTCGCCGAAGCCGACGGACTTCGCCAGCTCCACCTCGTCGGTCTCCTCCATCGTGTAGGAGGCGAGCGCGTCGACCTCGCCTGGCTCGATGCCGGCGTCGTCGAGGGCGGCGAGGACGGCCCGGCAGGCGAGCGTGCGCTCGTCCTCGGCGAGGCGTTTCGCGAACGCCGTCTGCCCGATGCCGACGATCGCGGTGGCGTCCTTGAACTCCCGGAGTCCGGCCATGCGTGGACGTACCTCCCCGTGCCGAGGTCGGCTGACAGTCCGTCAGGTTAGCGCTAATCTGACGGACAGTCAGCTATCGGGTGGGAGTGAGCTGGAGGCCGGTCGTGCGCGGTGACGTGGAGTGGGGCTCCGTCCCGGGTCTGGTCCGCTCGGCGGCCGAGCGGTACGCGGACACCGAGGCGGTCGTCGACGGCCGCACCCGGGTGTCGTACGCCGACCTCGGCGCCCGCGTGGAGCGTGCCGCGGCGGCCTGCATGGCGGCCGGGGTCTCGCCCGGCGACCGGGTGGCCGTCTGGGCGCCGAACTCGCTGGAGTGGATGGTGGCCGCGCTGGGCGCGGTGTCGGCGGGCGCGGTGCTGGTGCCGCTGAACACCCGCTTCAAGGGCGCGGAGGCGGCCTGCGTGCTGGCGCGGTCGCGGGCGCGGCTGCTGCTGGTGACCGGCACCTTCCTGGGGACCTCGTACGTGGCGTCGCTGCGGCGGGCGGCGGGGGAGGGCGACGGGACCGGTCCGCTGCCCGGACTGCCGTCGCTGGAGCGGGTGGTGGTCTTCGCGGACGACGCGCCGGCCTCCTTCATGACCTGGAAGGACTTCCTGGCCTGCGGGGAGGGGGTGGGGGAGGGCGAGGTGCGGGCCCGTGCCGCGCGGGTCGGCGGCGACCTGCCGTCGGACATCGTCTTCACCTCGGGCACCACCGGCCGCCCCAAGGGCGCGGTGATCACCCACGCGCAGACGCTGCGGGCCTACGAGGTGTGGGCGGACCTGGCGGGCCTGCGCCGCGGCGACCGCTACCTGATCGTGAACCCCTTCTTCCACACCTTCGGCTACAAGGCGGGCGTGATCGCGTGCCTGATGCGGGGCGCGACGATGATCCCGCAGCCGGTGTTCGACGCCGGCACGGTGCTGGCGAACATCGCCGCGGAGCGGGTGTCGGTGCTGCCGGGCCCGCCGACCCTGCACCAGTCGCTCCTGGACCACCCGGCGCGGGACGCCCACGACCTGTCCAGCCTGCGGCTGGTGGTCACCGGGGCTGCGGTGGTGCCGCTGCGGCTGGTGGAGCGGCTGCGGGACGAACTGGGCGTCGGCACGGTCCTCACCGCCTACGGCCTGTCGGAGGCGAGCGGCATCGTCACCATGTGCCGCCGCGGCGATCCGCCGCCGGTGATCGCGTCGACGTCGGGACGGGCGATCCCCGGCACCTCGGTGCGGGTGGCGGACGCGGACGGCGCGCCCCTGCCGGCCGGCCGGCCCGGCGAGGTCCTGGTCCGCGGGTTCAACGTGATGCGCGGCTACTTCGAGGACGAGGCGGCGACCGCCGAGGCGTTCACGCCGGACGGCTGGCTGCGCACCGGCGACGTGGGAGTGCTGGACGAGGACGGCAACCTGCGCATCACCGACCGCGTCAAGGACATGTTCGTCGTCGGCGGCTTCAACGCCTACCCGGCGGAGATCGAGCAACGGCTGTGCCTGCACCCGGAGGTGGCCGACGCCGCGGTGATCGGCGTCCCCGACGCCCGCCTCGGCGAGGTCGGCCGGGCCTACGTGGTCCGCAGCCCCGGCTCCCCGCTGACCGCCGACGACCTGATCGCCTGGGCCCGCCGCGAAATGGCCAACTACAAGGTCCCCCGCCAGATCCGCTTCGTCCCCCGCCTCCCCCGCAACGCGAGCGGCAAGGTGCTCAAGAGAGAGCTGCGCGACCGGGACGCCTGACCCCGCCCCGGCCCCCCGTCCGCCCCCACCGCCCCCACCGCTCCGACCGGCCGACCGACGCGTCGGCCCGTCTCGGCCTGTCGGCCTGCCTGGGCTTGTCGGCCCGTCTCGGCTTGTCGGCCCGTCTCGGCCTGTCGGCCCGTCTCGGCCTGTCGGCCCGTCTCGGCCTGTCGGCCTGCCTCGGCCGGGTCGGCCCGCCTCCGACTGTCGCCCCCGGCCTGTTGGCCCGTCTCGGCCGGGTCGGCCTGTACTTGGCCTGTCGGCGCGTACTGGCCCGTCGAACCCCGCCGGTCGCGCCGGTCCGCCCGCGCAGGTGCCTCCGGCCGTGTCGGGCGCGGGCGTCCCCCGCGCCGTTCGCGCTGGCGGCTCCGGCCGTGTCGGCGGCAGCGGCGCTCTGCCCGTACCGCCGCAGCGGCGGTGCCGGTTCGTCCCCCCGGTCGGGTTGGCAGGCCACCCGTGGCGCGGGCGGCACGGGTGGCCTGCCAACCCAGCCCGGCCACACGGCCCCCGGCTTGTCGGCCGGCCTGTGCGGGTGGCACCGGCCGTGCCGGTCGCGGCTGCCCGCACAGGGGCTCGCACCGGCCCCCACCGGTGCTACCGGCCGCCCCGGCCGGCCTGGAGTGGCCGCGGCCAGTACCGGCGGTACCCCGCCCATACCCCCCCGTGACCCCCATACCCCCCGTGACCCCCGTGCCGACCCGTGCCCCCGTGCCGACCCGTGTCCGCCCTGCCGTCGTACCGGCGATGCCGGTCCGTGCCCCCCGCCCGGCGGGCCGCTCGCGGCTCCCCTCCGTGCTGCCGCGGGTGGTTGCCGTGCGGGGGGAACGGGTCAGGCCGGTTCGTCGGTGACGTGGATGTTGTCGGTGGTGGCCGTGCCCGTGTCCTTCGTGGCCGTGGTCAGCGGCTCGTCGGTGACGTGGATGTTGTCCGTGCCGGCCGTGCCCGTGTCCTTGGTGCTGGTGGTCAGCGGCTCGTCGGTGACGTGGATGTTGTCCGTGCTGTTCTGGTCGCTCATGGCAACCCTCTTTCCTGGCAGAGCGGTTCGGTTCGGTGAAGGGACGGGATCCGTCAGGCAGCTCCCCCACGGACTGCCGGACGGACCCCGTCGGCCGGCTCACCCTAGAGGGACCGGCCGGTTGCCGTTCCGCCTGCCCCCCGACGCGACGGCCCGACACAGGCGAGACTGCCTGATCGCGATAAACGAACGATGAACGCCCGTTCACACGACCGGAGTCGGCCGCAGCAGACCCCGGACCTCGTCCGCCTCCGGCGCCTGGAGGGCGTCGAAGATCTCCAGGGCCTCCTGCCAGCACACCTGGGCCCGGTCGCGCTGGCTGATGCCGCTGAGGGCGCGGCCCAGCACCGTCAGGACGTTGCCGCGCCGCCATTCCCCGCCGACGCAGCGCAGCAGCGTCAGCGCCGTCTCGGCGTGCACCGCCGCCCGCGCCGGACGGCGGGCCGTGAGGTCCAGCTCCGCGAGGCGGAAGACGGTCATGCCCTCCCACAGGCGCTGCCGGCTGTCCCGGAACACCCGCAGGGCCTGTTCGAGGCACTCGGTCGCCTCCGCCAGCCGCCCGCTGCTGGTGAGCGCCAGACCCAGGGCGTACCGGCCGTTCGCCCCTTTCAGCGCGTGCCCCATGTCGTCGTACATCGCCGTGCCCTGCCGGGCCAGCGCCACCGCGCTGTCGGTGCGGCCGGTGGCCAGGTGGGTGCGCGAGAGGTTGCACAGGGCGCTCGCCTCACCCGGACGGTCGCCCACGGCGCGGAAGTTGTCCAGCGCGCGGGTGAAGTGCCGCTCGCTGTCCGCGTACCGGCTCTGGTACATCGCGATCGCGCCGCTGGCGTTCGACGACCAGCAGCTGGTGAGCGGATCGCCCGCCGCCTCGGCGAGCTCGGTCGCCCGGTCCGCCTCCCGGCCCGCCTCGTCGAACCGGGTCCCGGAGATGTGGTGCACGAAGGCCAGTGCCATGTACGCCCGCCCCTCCGCGCGCCGGTCCCCGGCCTCCTGCGCCACGTCCCGCAGCCTGGCGGCGACCGCCTCGTACTCCCGGGAGTTGGTGCCCGACTCCGCCAGGTCGCAGGCCGCCCACAGCACGTCCACGGCGCGCCGGACCGTCTCCGGCCGCGCCGACTGCCGTACGCAGGCCAGCAGCGACACCGCCTCCGCGTACAGCCAGTCCTGCGCCGCGCGCCGGTCCGCGAAGGACAGCCCCGGCCGGCCGGCCCGTTCCAGGTGGTCCACCAGCCGGTCACCGGGCCGCTCGATCAGGTACACCGCGGCCGCCGTCGCCAGGTAGAAGTCCAGCAGCCGGGACAGCGCCCCGTCCCCTACGGCCGACGGCTGTTCGTCGCGTTCCGCGCACGCGCGCGCGTAGAGGCGTACGAGGTCGTGGTAGCGGTAGCGGCCGGGCGCCGCCGACTCCAGCAGGGACGTGTCGACCAGCGACTCCAGCAGGTCCTCCGTCTCCCGCGGCGGCAGGTCCAGGACGGCCGCGGCGGCCGCCAGCGAGATGTCCGGGCCGTCCGCCAGGCCCAGCAGCCGGAACGCGCGGGCCTGGGCCGGCTCCAGCTGGCCGTAGCCGAGTTCGAAGGTCGCCTTGACCGCCAGGTCGCCCGCCTGGAGCTCGTCCAGCCGGCGCCGCTCGTCGGCCAGCTTGGCCGCCAGCACGGACACCGTCCACGTCCGGCGCGCCGCCAGCCGCGACGCGGCGATCCGGATCGCCAGCGGCAGGAAGCCGCACGCCGCCACCACGTCCAGCGCCGCCTCGCGCTCGGACGCCACCCGTTCCTCGCCGACGATCCTGGTGAACAGCTGCAGCGCCTCGTCCGGCGCCATCACGTCCAGGTCCACCAGGTGCGCCCCGGCCAGGTCGACCATCCGCACCCGCGAGGTGACCAGGGCCGCGCAGCCCTCGGTGCCGGGCAGCAGGGGCCGTACCTGCGCCGCGTCCCGCGCGTTGTCCAGCAGCACCAGCACCCGGCGGCCGTCCAGCACGGAGCGGTACAGGGCCGCCCGCTCGTCGAGGGAGTCCGGGATCGCCGAGTCGGCCGTGCCGAGCGCCTTGAGGAAGGAACCCAGCACCGTCTCCGGGTCGGCGGCCCGCTGGCCCGCGCCCTGGAGGTCGACGTAGAGCTGGCCGTCGGGGAACGCGGTCCGCGCCTGGTGCGCCACGTGCACCGCGAGCGTCGTCTTGCCCACGCCGCCGATGCCGGCCAGCGCCGACACCGCCATCACCCGGCCGCCGTCCGAGGCCAGTACCTCGCCGAGTTCCTTCACGAAGGCGGCCCGGCCGGTGAAATCGGGCACCGTGGCGGGCAGTTGCGCCGGGCGGACCGGCGCGGCGGCGGGCTCGGCGGCGGGGGCCGGAGACTCCGCCAGGCCCGGGTCGGCGCGCAGGATGCGCTGCTGGAGCGCGCGCAGGCCGGGGCGCGGATCGACGCCGAGTTCGTCGGCCAGCAGCCGACGGGTGTCCGCGTACACCGCCAGCGCCTCCGCCTGGCGTCCGCTGCGGTACAGGGCCAGCATCAGCAGCTCCCGCAGCCGTTCGCGCAGCGGGTGCGCCGCGGTCAGCGCGGTCAGCTCCGAGACCGCCTCCGCGTGGCAGCCCTGCTCCAGGTCCATGTCCAGCCGGGTTTCGAGGAGTTGCAGCCGCCACTCCTCCAGGCGGACCCGCTGCGCCTCCGCGTACGGCCCCGGTACGCCCGCCAGGGCCTCCCCCTCCCACAGGGCGAGCGCCCGGTTCAGCCCCTCGCGGGCCCGGCCCAGGTCTCCGGCGGCGCGGGCCTTCTCCGCCTCGCCCGCCAGGTCCTGTGCCACCGCCAGGTCCAGCGCGCCCTCGCCGAGACCGCGCACCGCGTACCCGCCCGACTCGCTGACCAGCACGCCGGGCCCGAACGCCTTGCGCAGCCGTGAGGCGTACGTCCGCACCGCCGCCAGCGCCTGCGACGGCGGCTCCTCGCCCCACAGCGCGTCGATCAGCTCGGCCGCGGTGGCCGTCCGCCCCTCACGCAGCAACAGGGCGGCGAGCAGCGCGCGTTGCTGCGGGGAGCCGGTGCCGACCGGTTCCCCGCCCCGCCGGGCGCGCACCGGGCCGAGCACGCCGAAACACAGCTCCGCGGGCACTGCGGGCGCCGCGGACCGCACGGGCTGCATGGGCGCCGCGGGCTCCGCGGGTGCCGCGGGCTTCGCCGTGGGGCCCGGACGCCCCTGCTCCGGCACCCCCGGTGCCCCCGGTACACCGTCCATCGCCGTCCCCCTCGACATGTTGACAACCCAGCCAGTTTGCCTTGTTGACGCCGGATGTGGCAGCCGAGGAGAGGCCCGTCACAGACGACCGCACGGACATCACAAACCTCTCACAGTCGCCACGCGCGCTTCCGCACGGGGCCGGGCGTCCGAGCGTGAGAACCCGGTGCCGGTATAGCTGACGGACCGTCAGATCAGCGCTACGGTGACCGCCATGGACACCCAGACCGCCAGGGACACCCAAGCCGAATTCCCCCTGATCATCTCCGTCGACGACCACACCGTGGAGCCGCCGGACGTCTGGCGGGACCGCCTGCCGGCGAAGTACCGGGACACCGGGCCGCGGATCGTGCGGGCGCCGCTGAAGGACATGACCTTCCTGGGCGGCCGGTTCAAACCGGTGATGGGCGCGCCGGGCGACGACGGCCCGCTCGGCGACTGGTGGGTCTACGAGGACCTGCACCGCCCGCTGACCCGGCTGGACACCGCGGTCGGCTACGACCGGGACGAGATCAGGCTCGAGGTCATCACCTACGAGCAGATGCGGCCCGGCTCCTACGACGTGCCGCGGCGCCTGGCGGACATGGACGTCAACCACGTCCAGTCCGCCCTCTGCTTCCCCACCTTCCCCCGCTTCTGCGGCCAGACCTTCACCGAGGCGGCGGACCGGGAACTCGCGCTGCTGTGCGTGCGCGCCTACAACGACTGGATGGTGGAGGAGTGGTGCGGGCCCGAGGCGCACGGCCGGCTGATCCCGCTCACCATCGTCCCGCTGTGGGACGCCGAGCTCGCCGCCCAAGAGGTCCGGCGCAACGCCGGACGCGGGGTGCGCGCCGTCGCGTTCTCCGAGATACCGCCGCACCTGGGCCTGCCGTCCGTGCACACCGACGACTGGGACCCCTTCCTCGCCGCCTGCGACGAGACCGGCACCGTCGTCGCCATGCACATCGGCTCCAGCAGCCGCATGCCGTCCACCTCGAAGGACGCGCCGCCCGCCGTCGGGTCCACCATCACCTTCGCCAACTGCTGCTTCTCGATGGTCGACTGGCTGATGAGCGGCAAGTTCGAGCGGTTCCCCGACCTGAAGGTCATGTACGCCGAGGGGCAGATCGGCTGGATCCCGTACATCCTCGAACGCGCCGACGTGGTGTGGGAGGAGAACCGCGGCTGGGGCGGCGTCGCCGACAAGGTGCGCCGGCCGCCGTCCGAGCTGTTCGCCGGGCACGTGTACGGCTGCTTCTTCGACGACGCCTTCGGCCTGCGCAACCTCGACTCCATCGGCGTCGGCAACGTCCTGTACGAGACCGACTACCCGCACTCCGACTCCACCTGGCCGAAGTCGCGGGAGGTGGGCGAGGCGCAGATGGGGCACCTGGACGCCGACGTCGTCGAGCGGATCGTCCGGCGCAACGCGATCGAACTGCTGGGCCTCACCCCCGAGGGACTCTGGCGGTGAACGCCCCCGCCCCCGGCTCTGTCCCCGCGCCCGCCCCCGGCCCTGTCCCCGGCCCCGCACCGGCACCCGCCCCCGCGCCCGGCCCCGCACCGGCACCCGCCCCCGCGCCCGGCCCCGCACCGGCCCCCGCCCTGGCGTACGGCATGCAACTGCCCGTCCAGTCGCTGAGCACGCTCTACGCCGAGCCGTGGGAGGCGGACGCCGGTCCCGGGGACCTCGTCGAGATCGCCCGCGTCGCCGACCGGACCGGCTTCGCCTACCTCGCCTGCTGCGACCACGTCGCCGTCCCGCGCCGGCTGGCCGACGCCATGGGCACGACCTGGTACGACCCCGTCGCCACCCTCGCCTTCCTGGCGGGCGTGACCGAGCGCGTGCGGCTGCTCAGCCACGTCGCCGTCGTCGGCCTGCGGCACCCCCTGCTGACCGCCAAGCAGTACGCCACCCTCGACCGGCTCAGCGGCGGCCGGCTGATCCTCGGGGTCGGGGCCGGGCACGTGCGGGAGGAGTTCGAGGCGCTCGGCGTGGACTTCGCGCGGCGCGGCGCCGTCCTCGACGAGTGCGTGGACGCCCTGCGCGCCGCCCTCGGACCGCAGGAGTTCCCCGAACACCACGGCAAGCGCTACGACTTCGAGGGCCTCGGCCAGCGTCCCCGCCCGGTCCAGGACCGCATCCCGCTCTGGGTCGGCGGCTCCTCGCCCGCCGCGGTGCGCCGGGCCGCGCTCCGGGGCGACGGCTGGCTGCCCCAGGGCGACCCGCGCGAGCGGCTGCCCGCGCGGATCGCCGAGCTGCGGCGGCTGCGCGACGAGGGGGGCGTCGAGGGGCCGTTCACCGTCGGCGCCCTCACCGAGCCCCTGTACGTCGGCACGCCCGCCTGGGACGTCGGGCGGCGCACCCTCACCGGGTCCGCGGAGGCGCTCGCCGAGTCGCTGCGCGCCTACCGCGCGATGGGCGTGCACCAGATCCAGGTGCGGTTCCGCAGCCGGGACCGCGCCGAACTCACCGACCAGATGGCGGCGTTCGGCGCCGGCATCGCCCCCCATCTGTAGCCACCTTCAGCCACCTTCAGCCACCTTCGGCCATCTGCAGAGGAGAAACGGCATGGGCAAGCTGGACGGACGCGTCGTGATCGTCACCGGTGCGGCCCGCGGGCAGGGCGAGCAGGAGGCCCGGCTGTTCCGGGCGGAGGGCGCCGAGGTGGTCCTCGCCGACGTCCTCGACGACCAGGGTGAGGCCCTCGCGAAGGAGATCGGCGCCCGGTACGTCCACCTGGACGTGGGTGAGGAGGAGCAGTGGCGGTCGGCCGTGGCCACCGCGCGGGAGGCGTACGGCCGCGTCGACGGGCTGGTCAACAACGCCGGCATCCTGCGCTTCAACTCCCTCGTCGACACGCCCCTGGACGAGTTCATGCAGGTCGTCCGGGTCAACCAGGTCGGCTGCTTCCTCGGGATCAGGACGGTCGCGCCGGTGATGGAGAACGGCGGCACGATCGTCAACACGGCCTCCTACACCGCGCTGGCCGGCATGGCGGCCGTCGGCGCGTACGCCGCGACCAAGCACGCGATCCTCGGACTGACCCGTGTCGCGGCGCTGGAGCTGGCCGGCCGGGGCATCCGCGTCAACGCCGTCTGCCCCGGCGCCGTCGACACGGCGATGTCCAACCCGGCCCGGCTGGACCCGGACGCCGATCCGCGGGAGACCGCCGAGGCCCTGGACCAGCTGTACCGGGGACTGGTGCCGCTCGGCCGCATCGGGCGGCCGGAGGAGGTGGCCCGCCTCGCCCTGTTCCTCACCTGCGACGACTCCTCGTACGTCACCGGGCAGCCGTTCGTGATCGACGGGGGCTGGCTGGCCGGGGTGAGCATTGTCTGACCAAGCGATCTGATGGCACGTCAGCTATTGACGGTGCACCCCGCCGGTGTCAGAGTCGGCCCATCATCTGACGAACCGTCAGGAAATCTTCAGGTACACGAGGGACGGTGACCCGCCTTGGAATTCGGGCTCTTTGTACAGGGATACGTGGGCAAGCGCGCCGAGACCGACCCGCTGGCCGAGCACAAGGCGCTGATGGAGGAGACCGAGTACGTCATCGAGGCGGACCGGTCGGGCTTCAAGTACGCCTGGGCGTCCGAGCACCACTTCCTGGAGGAGTACTCGCACCTCTCCGCCAACGACGTCTTCCTCGGCTACCTGGCCCACGCCACCGAGCGCATCCACCTCGGCTCGGGCATCTTCAATCCGCTCGCCCAGGTCAACCACCCCGTGAAGGTCGCCGAGAAGGTCGCCATGCTCGACCACCTCTCCGAGGGCCGCTTCGAGTTCGGCAGCGGGCGCGGCGCCGGCAGCCACGAGATCCTCGGCTTCCTCCCCGGCATCACCGACATGAACCACACCAAGGAGATCTGGGAGGAGACGATCGCCGAGTTCCCCAAGATGTGGCTCCAGGACGAGTACGCCGGCTTCCAGGGCAAGCACTGGCAGCTCCCGCCGCGCAAGGTCCTGCCCAAGCCGTACGGCAGGTCCCACCCCGCGATGTGGTACGCCGCCGGGTCGCCGCCGTCGTACGCGATGGCCGCCCGCAAGGGGCTCGGGGTGCTGGGCTTCAGCATCCAGAAGGTGTCCGACATGGAGTGGGTGCTGGAGCAGTACAAGACGGCGGTCGTGAACGCCGAGCCGGTCGGCGACTTCGTCAACGACAACGTGATGGTGACCACCACGGCGATCTGCGCGCCCACCCACGCGGAGGCGATCGAGATCGCGGTGGGCGGCGGCCTGCACTACCTGCCCTCGCTGGTATTCCGCTACCACGACACCTTCCCGCGGCCCGAGGGCTTCCCGGTGTGGCCCGAGACGCTGCCGCCGTACACCCCCGAGTTCGTCGAGGTCCTCATCGAGGAGGAGCTGCTGATCTGCGGCGACCCGGACGAGGTGCTCAGGCAGTGCAAGCGCTGGGAGCAGGCGGGCGCGGACCAGCTGTCCTTCGGCCTGCCGGTGGGGGTGCCCAAGGAGGAGACGCTGCAGACGATCCGGCTGATCGGGGAGCACGTCATCCCGAAGATCGACACGGATCCCGTGCACCGGACCACGCGGTTCCGTCAGGGGGCCTGAGCACCCGGACCCGGGAGGGGAGCCCCATGCTCGATCACGTCATCACGGGCGCGACCGTCGTCGACGGCACCGGCGCGCCCGCCCGCACCGCCGACCTCGGCATCCGGGACGGCCGTATCGCCGTCGTCGGCCGGGTCACCGACGAGTCGCGCACCCGCGAGGACGCCACCGGCCTGGTCCTCGCCCCCGGCTTCGTCGACCCCCACACCCACTACGACGCCCAGCTGTTCTGGGACCCCTACGCCACCCCGTCCCTCAACCACGGGGTGACCACCGTCGCCGCCGGCAACTGCGGCTTCACGCTGGCCCCGCTGAACCCCGCCCGCCCCGGCGACGCCGACTACACGCGCCGCATGATGTCCAAGGTCGAGGGCATGTCGCTGGTCGCCCTGGAGGAGGGGGCGCCCTGGAACTGGCACTCCTTCGGCGAGTACCTGGACGCGCTGGAGGGGCGGATCGCCGTCAACGCGGGGTTCATGGCGGGCCACTGCGCACTGCGCCGGTACGTGATGGGCCCCGACGCGGTCGGCGGGCGGCCCACCCCGGAGCAGCAGGGCGCCATGGTCCGGCTGCTGCACGAGGCCATGGACGCGGGCGCCTGGGGCCTGTCCACCACCCAGTCGTCCACGCACTCCGACGGCGACGGCCGGCCGGTCGCCTCCCGGCACGCGGAGCCCGCCGAGCTGCTGGCCCTGGCCGGCGCCGTCGGCGAGCACGAGGGCACCCAGATCGAGGCGATCGTCGCCGGCTGTCTGGACCGGTTCAGCGACGCGGAGATCGACCTCTTCGTCGAGCTGAGCGCGACCGCGGGACGCCCCCTGAACTGGAACGTCCTGACCGTCGACGCCGCCGTCCCGGAGCGCGTGCCCCGGCAGTTGCTGGCGAGCGAGCGGGCCCGCGAGGCGGGCGGCCGGGTCGTGGCTCTCACCATGCCGATCCTCACCCCGATGAACATGTCGCTCGGCACGTTCTGCGCGCTCAACCTGATCCCCGGCTGGGGCCCGGTCCTGGGCCTGCCCGTGCCCGAGCGGATCGAGAAGCTGCGCGACCCCGGCGTCCGCGCCGAGCTGCTGCGGCGCGCCGAGTCCAGGGAGGCGGGCGTCTTCAGACGGCTCGCGAACTTCGGCCGGTACGTCGTCGGGGACACCTACAGCCCGCGGAACGAGGGCCTGACCGGCCGGGTGGTGAAGGACATCGCGGCGGAACGCGGCCAGGACCCCTTCCACTGCCTGGTCGAGATCTGCGCGGCCGACGACCTCCGCACGGTCCTGTGGCCGATGCCCACCGACAACGACCCCGCATCCTGGGCGCTGCGCGCCGAGACCTGGCGCCACGAGGACGTGCTGCTCGGCGGGTCCGACGCGGGCGCGCACCTGGACCGCATGTGCGGGGCGCCGTACACCACCCGCTTCCTCGGGGACTGCCTGCGCGGGCGGAAGCTGACCGGCCTGGAGCAGGCGGTGAAGATGCTGACGGACGACCCGGCACAGCTGTTCGGGCTGCGCGAGCGGGGCCGCGTCCAGGAGGGCTTCCACGCCGACCTGGTGCTGTTCGACCCCGACCGGATCGACGCGGCCCCGGCCACCCTGGTGCACGACCTGCCGGGCGACAGTCCGCGGCTGGACTCCCGCGCCATCGGCGTGCGGGCGGTCTGGGTCAACGGCGTCGAGGTGATCCGGGACGACGAGGTCAGCGGCGCGGTGCCCGGCCGGGTGCTGCGGTCCGGGCGGGACACCAGGACGGTGAGCACCAGGTGAGCGACGGTGAACGCCGGGCGGACGACGGCGAGCGCCGGGCGAGCGAGGGGCAGCGGCTGTTCGTCGGCGGCGAGTGGGTGGAGCCGGACGGCGGACACTACGCCGTCGTCGACCCGGCGACCGAGGAGACCGTCGGCTGGGCCCCCGAGGCCTCGCGGGACCAGGTGCGCGCGGCCTGCGCCGCGGCCCGCGAGGCCTTCGGGCCGTGGTCGCGCACCCCGCCCGGGGAACGGGCGGCGGTGCTCGCGCGGGCGGCGGACGCCATCCGCGCCCACCGGGAGCCGTACGCGCGGCTGGCGCAGGCGGAGACCGGCGCGACGACCGCGACGGCGCGGGCCATGCAGGTCGGCGTCGCCGCCGCCCGCTTCCGCCGGTACGCGCGCGTGGAGCCCCACGAGTGGGCGATCCCACCGCAGATCGACGAGGCCGGCCCGCTGGGCAGGGCGGGCGTCACCGGCGCGCTCGCGGCACGCCGGCCGGTCGGCGTCGTCACCTGCATCACCTCGTACAACAACCCCTGGGCCAACCCGGCCGGCAAGGTCGCCCCGGCCCTCGCCATGGGCAACACGGTGGTGGTGAAACCGGCCCCGCAGGACCCGCTGTCGGTGTTCCGGATGGCGGAGGCGCTTCAGGCGGCGGGTGTGCCGCGCGGGGTGGTGAACGTGGTCTCCGGCCGGTCGGTCTCGGTCGGTGAGGCGGCGGTGGATTCGGCCGACGTCGACAT
The DNA here is from genome assembly GCF_035656535.1 of Streptomyces sp. H51. NCBI lineage: Bacteria > Bacillati > Actinomycetota > Actinomycetes > Kitasatosporales > Streptomycetaceae > Streptomyces > Streptomyces sp. H51. The sequence continues at coordinate 288,711 of NZ_JAYMHD010000011.1, read as the reverse complement.
GGTGAGCTTCACCGGCTCCACGGCCGTCGGCCGGCGCATCGCCGAGGTGTGCGGCCGTGGCATGAAACGCCAGTTGATGGAACTGGGCGGCAAGGGCGCGGCGCTCGTCTTCGACGACGCCGACCTCCGCTCGGCCGTCGCCGGCATCGGCACCACGTTCTCCTTCTACGCAGGCCAGATCTGCACGGCCCCGACGCGAGTACTGGCCCAGCGCGGCATCCACGACCGACTGGTCGAGCAACTCGCCGCCTATGCAGGCCGTTTGAAGGTCGGCGACCCGAGGCAGCCGGACACGGTCGTCGGCCCGGTCATCTCCGCGGCCCACCGGGACCGGGTGGAGTCCTACGTCGAACTCGGCCGCAGGGAGGGCGCGGCACTCCTGACCGGCGGCCGACGCCCCCCTCTCGACCGGGGTTTCTACGTAGCCCCCACCCTGCTGGCCGACTGCACCAACGACATGCGGGTGGCCCGCGAGGAGATCTTCGGCCCGGTCGTCGTGGTCGTCCCCTTCGACGACGAGGAGGAGGGCATCGCCCTCGCCGACGACAGCGACTACGGCCTGATCGACTACGTCTGGTCCGGCGACGTCGCGAGGGCCTTCCGGGTGGCCGCACGCCTGCGCGCGGGCGGCGTCGGCGTGAACACCGTCGCCCGCAACATGGAGGCCCCCTTCGGCGGCTTCAAGCAGAGCGGCGTGGGCCGCGACGTCGGCCGCTACGCCCTGCACGCCTACGGGGAGGTACAGACGATCGTCTGGCCGGGCTGAACGGGCCCCGCAGCCGCGTGCGAGTCACCGCCCCGCCGGACACCGATCCGGTACGCCTCCCGGGCAAGGGCGTGGTCATGCCCCCAAGCCCTTACACCAGTCCGGCCTCGGACAGTCGTTGCCAAGCGGTCCGGACGTGGGTCTCCGTGAAAAGACGCTCCTTTCGGTGATTCCACGCCCTGATGCATGCCGTTACCGATTCGGGGCTTGGCGGAGGCGTCACCAGTTCTTCCGCAGCGAAGAGAACGGTACTCAAGAGCTCCATGCCGAAAGCGTCTTCGAAACCCGCTGTCAGAGTTGCGAACCTGGTCGCGATTTCTTCGAACTCTGGGTGCTGTTTCAAGAACTGCTCAGCTTCGTTGACGGAGTCTTTATTCAGCTCCAGAACTGCCTGGGCTCCGCTGGTGCCGTCGCCGAAACCCGTGACGAAGTGACCTTCCATCGCGGAGACTGCCCTGTCCAGAGGCTGCGAATACGGGCCGTAAATGCCCTTCTCGAATTCTGATGTACCGATCGAGCGCGGCGAGAAAAGCTGCACGTTCACGTGTCATCACGGGCGCCTGAGTGGCGTTCGGCATCGATGAAGCGTTAGGCGCTCCGGATGGCTCGTAAATGCGGACTTCGACCCCGGGAATAGTCCCCAGAGTTTGACGGATCATTGGCTCGACGTCACGCCAGGAAAGTCCGCCATTGCCGCAACCCAGGGGCGGCACTGCGATGGACTTGATCCCACGCTCAACGATTTCGTCCCGCAGTGCCACCAGCCCGGAGGCGATGTCTTCGATCCGTGACGGCGCGCGCCAGTGGCGCTTGGTCGGGAAGTTGACGATGAACCTTGGGCCGCCCACTTGCTCGACCTCGTGTACGTGCATCCGGCCGACCATGACGTCGCCACGATCGCAGGACGTCTTGTAGTCCTTGAAGTTCTCCGGATAGGCCCGCTTGAACTGCAAGGCGATGCCCTTGCCCATGACGCCCACGGTATTGACCGTGTTAACAAGGGCATCGACATCTGCCAGAAGCAGGTTGCCGGTGCCGCGCGTGATCATCGCTGTCCTTCCGGATCGTCCGTTGCCGCCGGGTCAGTAGTAGCAGTCAGGTCTGACACTCACAGGAGGCTCCGCCCCTGCCAGCCGTGATCTCCAGTGAGCCGCCGACGATCCCCGGCCCTCGGCAGGCGAACACTCGGCCGCCACATCTGCGAAGTCCCGCTTCACCTTCGCGGCCGACTCATCGCTGAGATCGATCTCTGCCGTCCTGGGGGCCGAGCCGGGCAGGGAGCCGGGGCGAAGGCTGCCGGGTACGGGAAATGTGGAGGCACGCGACGAAGGTGGATGCTGTTGTCGTTCAGCGTGGGTCGGCGAAGGAAGAGCTACGGACGATGCTGTTCTCGGTTCCGGAACAAACCTGGTGGCTGATCGCGGCTGCGGCGACCGTGATGTTCATGATCACGCTGGTGGCGCTGCCGCCTGAGCCCGACGAGGTACCGGACGCGGCCAGAGCCACGTTCCGGCAGCTCAGCAAGAACAGCAAGTGGGCCGCTTACGTGGGAGCCCCTGTCCTCTACGCCGTGGTCGGCCTGACAGCCCTGCTCCGGCCGGAACCGGCAGCACTCATCCTGTTCCTGTACAGCGTCGGGATCGGAAGCATGCCCATCGCGCTGCTTCCGATACGGCGTCGGATGTACCGGCACTACTTCGCCCAACTGCAGAATCCCGGAGGCAAAGTCACCATGGACCGCCTCTCGGCCGTCTGGCTCTACAGCGTCCTCACCCTTGTGATCCTGGCATCGACCGTGCTGCTGACGGCGGCGACATATGAGCCGAGGGGCCTTTGAGGCAGCGCGGTCGTCCCGACGCCGGAGCAGAGGGCCAGACCGCCGGTACCGAATGCTTGATTCGCTGACTGCGGATCAGGCCCTTTTTGAGCGGCCTTCAGTCGTCGTGCGAGACTTCCTCCCTGGTCAGAGGGAGGGGCAGGGGCATGGAGAAGTCCGAGGCGAAGCAGTTGCTGGAACGGGCTCGCGAGATGTGGGATGCGCAGGAGTGGCTGCGTTCCGCCGAGCTGTACGAGCGGATCCTTGCTCACTACCCGGACGAGGGCCCCAGCGCGGCGTGGTGGTACGACGCGGCACTGGCGTACAAGTTTCTGCGCAACTGGGCGAAGGCCTGTGAACTCGGCCGTGAGGCTGCCGCCCGCTCGCCGCGCGGCGAGCAGGACCCGGCGTTCTGGAACCTGGGGATCGCTGCGACGATCCAGCGTGATTGGGCGACCGCCCGTGACGCCTGGGAAGGCTTCGGGATCCCGATGCCGGAGGGCGAGGGAGAGATCAACGGCTCCTTCGGCCCGGCGTGCGTGCGACTGGACACGGGCGGCGAACGCGAGGTGGTCTGGATCCAGCGGCTCTGCCCGACGCGAGGACGCGTGATGAACGTGCCCGCCACGAAAGGCCGTCGCTTCGGCGAGATCATCGTGCACGACGGGGAGCCGACCGGCGAGCGGACGTACGACGGCCAGAGCGTCGCCGTCTTCGACGAGTTGCTGCTCTTCGAGGCCTCTCCTCTGCCGACGCTGCACGCGACCGTGAACGCAGCGGATGCATCCGACGTCGACGCCCTGGTGGCCTCGTTCTTCGCACAGGACTTCGGCGCGGAGCCGGCGAGCAGCTTCCACATGCTGTGCGCGTGCTGCAGCGAGGGCCGAGTCGACTGGGACGAGGCCGGCGCCCCCACACACGGCGGCTCACAGACTGTCTGGCTGGCCGCCCCCGAGACCGAGGCCCGGCGGCTGCTCGACGCGTGGGCGACGGGCGGCGAACGCAGTTGGAGCGGACTGGAGCTGTTCGGCTGAGCCTCCCCAGGAGTGAGCGAGTGCTGACGTGCACGCGCACCTCAACGGAGCGACCGCGTCGTCCCGAATGAGCAGGGTCCGGACGCCGACGGTAGCCTTCGGTGCCTGTCGACGCAGCTGAAGGGCAGGACGCGACGCAGGGCATCAACCGACCGGACCGCCGCCGGATACGCGGTGGCCACCGGACACGTCGTTCTGTACCTTGCCCTCATGACCGACAACCGAAGGGGCAATGCCGCGTAGGCGCCCCTCATCCCTGCGGGGTGACCTTCCTGCTCGCCGGCCGAGGCAGCGACGGTACCCGTTCATCGATCGCCTCTCAGGATCTTGCACAGCTGACCTGCGTCGGCTTGAGCGAACCCGCTTCTGGCCCGAAGCCACGGAAGAAGCGTTCTGGCACTGGAAGGCCCTGGCCAACGGCCCTCTCAGACGACTTGCGGACCCACTCGCGGGTCCTGCCTGCGGCATCCTCGAGTGCGGGTGCTACGGCGTCGACGTCCGCGGCCACCTCGAAGCCGTCCTTCACGCCCTGCCGAGGAAGAGCGCGCGTGAGCTACGCGCCCTCGTATGGGCCCTCGACAGGAAGATCCTGGCCAGAGTCAAGGTGATCCCCGCTGACAGCCCGGACGTGCCATGGTGGCGAGGTCAGGTCTAGGACCATGGACGACCGTCTCACTGGCCGTTCTCCATCCGTTCGTGTGCTCGGTCTGGATCGAACGGGGTCGATGTGCAGGGATGGAGGAAGGGTCAGCGCCCAGAAGGCGGCCCATGTCATTCTCACCGGCGCAGGACGGCAGAGCCCTCTGACATCCACGGCTGACATCAGCGGGGCCGGACGGCGGCATACGGCAGCTCCCCGGACGACTGTCGGACCAGTCGTCGACGGCCCCAGGAGCCGGTGCAGATCGAACTCCTGAAGCGGGTGTCGCAGGTCCGAACCTGTCGGCGCACCGTCCAGGAATCCTGTCCTGCTGCCGCTCTTCATCGGTCCAGGTCGACCCGCACCGTCAGCTGCCCCGCGCCGACCCCCCGCACCACCGCGCTGTTGAGCCGGGGCAGGGCGCGCAGGCGGGCGGCGGTGTCGTCGTCGGGGAGGAGGTGGGCGGTCCCCGTGTGCCAGCGGCCGCGGATACGCACCCGCACCCGCGGGTCGGCCTTGATGTTGCGCACGTACTGGGACCGCTCCCCGAACTCCGACACCAGCCAGAACGCGTCACCGACCCGGCGGCCGCCGACCGGAGTGCGGCGGGGCAGGCCGGAGACGCGGCCCGTGGTCTCCAGCAGGGTCTGGCCCGGCATCCGGCGCATCACGGCGTTGAGCCTGCGCTGGAAGGCGCGGACGGTCCGGTACTTCGTCTCGGCGTCGCGGGGCATGGTTTCCGGATCTCCTCTCGTGCGGCGGCGACGGTGTTCTTCAATGTCTCTTGACGAACACTCGAACGGTTCGCGGCACCGCGAACGTTCCTGTACGAGGGACGGTGCGCCCATGCGGGTCGTGACCTGGAACCTGTGGTGGCGCTTCGGCCCCTGGGCGGAGCGGCAGGAGGCGATCCGCACGGTGCTGCGGGGACTGCGGCCGGACGTGGTGGGACTCCAGGAGGTGTGGGCCGCCGACGGCGAGAACCTCGCCGAGTGGCTGGCCGGTGAGCTCGGCCTGCACTGGACCTGGGCCGCCTCGCCCGCCTCCGACCGCTGGCAGCGGCGGATCGGCCGGCCCGGTGTGGAGGTCGGCAACGCGGTGCTCAGCCGCTGGCCGGTCGTGGACCGCGCGGTGCTGCGCCTCCCGGCCCCCGAGGAGGTCGACGACGGCCGGCTCGCCCTGCACGCCCGGCTGGCCGCCCCCGGCCACGAGGTGCCCTTCTTCACCGTGCACCTCACGTCCGGCCGGGACGCCTCCGCCGTGCGCGGCGAACAGGTCACCGCCCTCGCCCGCTTCGTCGCCGCCCACCGCGCCGGCACCGGCTTCCCGCCCATCGTCACCGGCGACTTCAACGCCCCACCCGACTCCGCCGAGATCCGCCGCTTCACCGGCCGCGGCGCAGCGCCCGCCGTGCCCGGCCAGGTCTTCACCGACGCCTGGGACCACGCCGACCCGGCCGCCCCGTCCGCGACGTGGGGCGCGGGCAGCCCTTACGTCGAGTCCGGCCCCGGCATCCGTATCGACTACGTCCACGTCGGCGCGCCCGCCGCACCCGCACCCGCACCCGCAGGCACCGGCGCCGTACGGCACGTGCGGCGGGCCGGCCACGGCCCGGTCGACGGGGTCTGGCCCTCCGATCACGCGGCGGTCGTCGCCGACGTCACCGCCCGGTGACGGGTATCAGGGGAGCGCGGGTCTTCACCGCCCGGAGCAGCGCGGCGAAGGCGGCGGGGCTGGTGGTGAGCACGGGGCGGGGCGGGGCGGCACGGTCGGTGAGGTGTATGGCAGCCGGGGTGGCGGATATGTGGACACAGGCGTCGCCTTCCTGGCAGTAGGACGACTTCTGCCAGCGGTACGGGGACATGTCTCGGCTCCTTCACAGGTTCTGGGCGATCGAATGGATCAGATCCCGGGACTTCTCGGGGGTGAGGGCGGTGGCTTCTACGATGTCCAGCAGGCTTCGGTACTTGTCCAGCAGGGCCTCGGCATCGAGGAGTACCGGGCCGTGGAACTGGTCGAGTTGAGCGGTGTCGAGTCCCGGGACGGCGCCGTACAGGTAGTTGATGGACTGGCCTGATCCCGGAAACGCCCCGACGTCGAAGGGGAGTACGCGGATGGTGATGTGCTCCCGCTCGCTCATGTCGAGCAGATGACGCAGTTGGGCGCGGGCCACGCTCCGGCCGCCGACGCGCATGTGCAGGGCGGCCTCATGCACGGTGGTGCGGTACGGGGTCGGGTCGGCACCGTACAGCACACCCTGCCGTTTGATTCGGTGCGAGACGCGGTGCTCGACCTCGGGTGGGGTGGGCGCGGGGATGACGTGCCGGAAGATCTCACGCGCGTGGTCGGCGGTCTGGAGCAGCCCTGGCATGTGCGACGTGTAGGCGGTGCGTACGGCGATGGCGTGGTGCTCCAGTTCGGCGAGATCCAGGAAGCCGCAGGGCAGGACCTCGCGGTACGACTCCCACCAGCCGGGTGTCTTGTCGGTCGCCAGGTCGATCAGTGCGGCGATGAACGTCTGGTCCGGGCAGGAGTAGATGCGGGCCAGGGCTCGGATGCGCTGCGGACTGACTCCGAACCTGCCCGACTCCACGTTGCTGAGCTGCCCTTGGCTCGTGCCGAGCGCGCGAGCGGCCTCTGTGGCGGTCATGCCCGCGCGCTCGCGCATTTTGCGCAGCTCCACGGCGAGCCGGAGACGGCGGGCCGTCATCGGCGGTCTTGCGGGCATGTGCGCTCCTCTTGAACGTGTGTTCCATTGGCGGGTCACTCATGCGAGGGAAGTCGTGCGGGGTATCTCCAGATTCCGCAAATGACATTTGCCAAGCCTCTATTTTGATCCTCAGGAGCCCGCCCGGAAGCGCACCGCGGGACGCCGCGGCAGAGACACCAGGCACCCGTTCAACTCCCCTCAGAGACCGGAGAATTCCGTTGGCCACCGTATCCCCGTCCTGGAACTACACCCTGCATCTTCCGCACGATCCGCGCGCACCGGGAATCGCGCGGGGTGCGCTCAGGCTGATTCTGGCCGCGCACGAGATGCCCCACCTCACCTCCACCGCCGAGCTGGTGGCGGCGGAACTGCTGGCCAACTCCCACTGTCACACCAAGGGCCCCTACGCCCTCCGGCTCCGCTGCGCCGAGCCCGGCCGCCTCCGCGTGGCCGTATGGGACACGGATCCCCGCGTCCCGCCCGGCTTCTCGAACGCGGGCGCCCCGGTGCCCCCACCGGACGCCGAGCACGGCCGCGGACTGCCCCTGGTGCGGGCCTGCGCGGACGCGTGGGGCGCGACGGTGCTCCGCAGGCCGGACGCGTCGAGCGCCGGCAAGCTGCTGTGGGCCGAGTGCGGAGCGGGGACGGCGGCGTGGTGACCAGGGCCATACTGGGAGGCGGAGCGATGTCCGTTCGTCAGGAGCTGATCATGAGCGCACAGCCCGAACACGGCTGGGGAGCGATGCCGCTGCCCGCGATCCGGACCGTGGACGACCTGCGCAGTGCGCTCAGCCGCTACGGCTTTCCCGGTGACCGGGAGCGGTTCGAGGAGGAGCTGGCGGCTGCCATAGGAGCCGCTTCGGCCAACGACTTCGCGGGCGCCGCGGCGGTGGTCCGGTCTTACCGGCACCGGGTCCTGATCAGGAACTCGCCCGAGATCATGACCGCTCTGGAAGACGCGCGAGCCAAAGGGGGCGGCGCGTGACCGGAGTCCCGTTGGAGGAGGCCGAGCCTGCAAGGAAGGCGTTCGGCGACCTGACGGAGGGGGAACGGGACGTCGTCCGGGACGCGCTCGCGACGATCAGCGGTGATCCGGCGGTGGGACGCGAGATCCCGGGCTGGCGGCCTCCGTCCGTGGAGTAGTGGAGTACACGTACACCACACCCCTCGCCCGTGACTCGGCCGAGGCAATCACGGTCGTGTACACGCATACGCCTGGGATGGGAGTGACGGTCGTCTACTATTTCCGTGATCCACAGGTGGTGGACTGAGTCACGCCCCGCGACCCGCAACCTCATCGGACTCCATGCGGGGTCAGCCGCCGACGATCCCCGGCCCGTCGGCAGGCGAACACTTGGCCGCCACATCCGCGAGATCCCGCTTCACCTTCGCGGCCAGCTCATCGCTGAGATTGATCTCCGCCGTCGTGGGGTCCGGGTCCGGGTACTCGGGTACGCCGTTCTTCCGGAAGCAGGCCGTGATCTGCCGGGCCGTCTCGACCTCGTCGGCGGAGGCCCGGGCCTGAGTGGTGCCGGGCAGCTTGCTCTGGCACTTGTCCTCGGCGGCCGGCTGCTTTGCCGCACCTGCCGTGGCGGCCTTGTCCTTTCGCGCGGCCGCCGTGGTCAGCAAGCTTGGTCCGCGCACTCCGGTGGACGCCGTGGCCGAGGAGATCACCCGTGATGTCTCGGAAGACCTCGCCGAAGAGCTGGGCGGCCTGGAGGACGCGCTCCTGCGCTCCCTGGAACGAGCGCTTCTGCACGGAGCGCGCTCCCTGGCGGTGTTCGACGCCGAGGACCGTCTTCCCTCCTGGCGAGGCAGGGGAGGCACACGGTGACGACAGCGGGCAGTCGCCTCGGGGGAAGGCGCCGCGGACAGAAAGCATCGGGCAGGGGGAGCAGGCCGTAGGCATCGGCCAGGGGGCAGGGGGCAGGGGGCAGGGGGCAGGGGGCAGTGGGCCGTAGGCATCGGGCAGGTGCAGCGGGGCGTAGGCCGCCCGCCTCAGCGACCGCGCGCAGCACCCCGCCCGCCGATGCCGACCGGTCGGTATCGACATTCACGTCGCGCGCCGGTACAGATACCGCATGCGCATCGCCGTCACGATCTTCCTGACCGACGAGACCATCGCCCCCGTCCGGCTCGCGCGCGAGCTGGAACGGCGCGGCTTCGCCGGGCTGTACCTGCCCGAGCACACCCACATCCCCGTCGAGCGGACCACCCCTTCCCCGGCGGGCGGCGAGCTGCCGCCCGAGTACGGCCGCACCCTCGACCCGTTCGTCGCCCTCGGCCAGGCGGCGGCGGTGACCGAGCGCCTCGGCCTGGGCACCGGGATCACGCTGGTCGCCCAGCACGACCCCATCGGCCTGGCCAAGCAGATCGCGACCCTGGACCACCTGTCCGGCGGCCGGTTCACCCTCGGCCTCGGCTTCGGCTGGAACGTCGAGGAGGCCGCCGACCACGGGGTGCGGTGGCACACGCGGCGGGAGCTGGTGCGCGACCGGATGGCCCTGATGCGGGCCCTCTGGGCGCCGGAACCGACCGCCTACGAGGGGGAGTTCGGGAGCGTGCGGGCCTCCTTCGCGTACCCCAAGCCGGTGCGGGAGCCGCGCGGCCCGGTCACCGGCCCGCGCACGCTGGTCGGCGGGGCGGCCGGCCCGAAGCTCTTCGCGCACATCTGCGAGTACGCCGACGGGTGGCTGCCCATCGGCGGGCGCGGCCTGTCCGAGTCGCTGCCCGCGCTGCGGTCCGCCTGGGCCGACGCCGGCCGCGACCCGGCCGCCCTCCAGGTCGTGCCGTACGCCGTCCACCCCACCCCGGGCAAGCTCGCGTACTACGCGGACCTCGGCATCGAGGAGGTGGTGGTGCAGTTGCCGCCGGCGGGGGATGCGGAGGTCCTCCGGGCGCTGGACGAGTACGCGGCGCATCTGTGACGGACGGGTACCGCCCCCGCCCCCGCTGAACAGCTCAAGCCCCTCCGTATGCTCGGAGGATGACGACTTCCGCGGCGAGCTCCGGTACCGGCGGCCCCACCGAGAACTCGATGCGTCGCGCCCTCAAACGTGCCCGGGACGGTGTCGCCCTCGACGTCTCGGAGGCCGCCGTGCTGCTCCAGGCCCGCGGCGAGGCCCTAGAGGATCTCGCCGCGTCGGCCGCCCGGGTCCGCGACGCGGGCCTCGAAGCGGCGGGCCGCGCCGGCGTCATCACGTACTCGAAGAGCGTCTTCGTGCCCCTCACCCGGCTGTGCCGGGACAAGTGCCACTACTGCACGTTCGTCACCGTGCCCGGCAAGCTGCGGCGCGCCGGGCACGGGATGTTCATGTCCCCGGACGAAGTGCTCGACATCGCCCGCAAGGGCGCCGCCCTCGGCTGCAAGGAAGCCCTGATCACGCTCGGCGACAAGCCCGAGGACCGCTGGCCCGAGGCGCGCGAGTGGCTCGACGCGCACGGCTACGACGACACCATCGCCTACGTCCGCGCGATCTCCATCCGCATCCTGGAGGAGACGGGCCTGCTGCCCCACCTCAACCCCGGCGTCATGTCGTGGACCGACGTGCAGCGCCTGAAGCCCGTCGCGCCGAGCATGGGCATGATGCTGGAGACCACGGCGACCCGCCTGTGGTCCGAGCCCGGCGGCCCCCACCACGGCTCCCCGGACAAGGAACCGGCCGTGCGGCTGCGCGTCCTGGAGGACGCCGGCCGCTCCTCGGTCCCCTTCACCTCCGGCGTCCTCATCGGCATCGGCGAGACGTACGAGGAGCGGGCCGAGTCGCTGTTCGCGCTGCGGAAGGTCTCCCGTGCCTACCACGGCATCCAGGAACTGATCATCCAGAACTTCCGCGCCAAGCCGGACACCGCGATGCGCGGCATGCCCGACGCCGAGCTGGACGAACTGGTCGCCACGGTCGCCGTCGCCCGGCACATCATGGGCCCGGCCGGCAACATCCAGGCCCCGCCGAACCTGGTCGACGACGAGTACGAGCGGCTCATCGCCGCCGGCATCGACGACTGGGGCGGGGTCAGCCCGCTCACCATCGACCACGTCAACCCCGAACGCCCCTGGCCGCAGATCGAGGAGCTGACCCGGCGCTCCGCGGCGGCCGGCTTCGAGCTGCGGGAACGGCTCTGCGTCTACCCCGAGTTCGTGCGGCGCGGCGAGCCCTGGCTGGACCCGCGGCTGCTCCCGCACGTGCGGGCGCTGGCCGACCCGGAGACCGGCCTGGCCCGCCCCGGGGCACTCCCGGCGGGACTGCCGTGGCAGGAACCGGAGGAGGCGTTCGTCTCCTCCGGGCGCACCGACCTGCACGCGTCCATCGACACCGAGGGCCGCACCGCCGACCGCCGCGAGGACTTCGACGAGGTGTACGGCGACTGGGGCGCCCTGCGCGAGGCGGCCGCGCCCGGGATGGCGCCGGAGCGCATCGACACCGACGTGCGGGCGGCGCTGGCGACGGCGGCCGACGACCCGACGCGGCTGACGGACGCGGAGGCCCTCGCCCTGCTGCACGCGGACGGCCCCGCGCTGGACGCGCTGTGCCGGGTCGCGGACGACGTGCGCGCCTCGGCGGTCGGCGACGAGGTGACGTACATCGTCACCCGCAACATCAACTTCACCAACGTCTGCTACACCGGCTGCCGCTTCTGCGCCTTCGCGCAGCGCCGCACGGACGCCGACGCCTACACGCTCTCCCTCCAGCAGGTCGCGGACCGGGCGCAGCAGGCGTGGGAGGTGGGCGCGGTGGAGGTCTGCATGCAGGGCGGCATCCACCCGGACCTGCCGGGCACCGCGTACTTCGACATCGCGAAGGCGGTCAAGGAACGGGTCCCGGGCATGCACGTGCACGCCTTCTCCCCGATGGAGGTCGTCAACGGCGCCACCCGGACGGGCCTGTCGATCCGCGAGTGGCTGACGGCCGCGAAGGAGGCCGGCCTCGACTCGATCCCCGGCACCGCGGCGGAGATCCTCGACGACGAGGTCCGCTGGGTGCTCACCAAGGGCAAGCTGCCGACGGCGACCTGGATCGAGGTCATCACCACGGCGCACGAGCTGGGCATCCGCTCGTCGTCGACGATGATGTACGGGCACGTGGACCAGCCGCGGCACTGGCTCGGCCACCTGCGCACCCTGGCCGGCATCCAGCAGCGCACCGGCGGCTTCACGGAGTTCGTGACGCTCCCCTTCATCCACACCAACGCGCCGGTGTACCTGGCGGGCATCGCCCGGCCGGGCCCGTCGACGCGGGACAACCGCGCGGTGACCGCCATGGCCCGGCTGCTGCTGCACCCCTGGATCCCCAACATCCAGACCAGCTGGGTGAAGCTCGGCACCGAGGGCGCGGCGGAGATGCTCCGCTCCGGCGCGAACGACCTGGGCGGCACCCTGATGGAGGAGACCATCTCGCGCATGGCGGGTTCGTCGTACGGCTCCTACAAGTCGGTGCGGGACCTGATCGCGGTGGCGGAGGCGGCGGGCCGCCCGGCCCGCCCCCGCACCACGCTGTACGGCGAGGTCCCCGAGGAACGGCAGCGGGCGGCCACCGCCTCGGACGGCCATCTGCCCGAGCTGCTGCCGGTGCTGGACTGAGACAGCGGGCACCGAAGGGGCCGGTACGATGATCCGACCCTCGTGCGAGGGGGGATCCGTAGCTGAGGAGATGCGTGCCCGTGCCAGCCCCGAAGGTCTGGGTGACCGGTCTGACGGTGGGAGCGATAGCCGTGGTCGCCGCCCTGACCGTACAGGCGGACCGCGGCGCGCATCCGTCGGCCGCGGCGGACGCACGGCCGGCCGCCTCGGCGTCGGCCAAGGCGCACCCCACCGCCACCCCGACCCCCTCCGCGGCGCCGGCCGCGGTGCCGGACGGCTCCGGCACCGGCCGCCGGATCGTCTACTCCCTCGGCGACAAGCGCGTCTGGCTGGTCGACGCGAGCGACGCGCCGCGCCGCACGTTCGCGGTGTGGCCCGGCACGGTGAGCCCCGAACCCGGCAGCTACACGGTCGGCGTGCGCACCCGGGGCGTCATCACCGGCTCGGACGGGGTGAAGATCGAGCACATCCTGTACTTCAGTGTGAAGTCGGGCGTCAACATCGCGTTCTCCAACGCGGTGGACGGCTCCTCGCCGCCGCCCGCGTCGGGCGCGCAGACCGGCGGCATCCGGATGCGCACGGCGGACGGCGCGGCCCTGTGGACGTTCGGCTCGGCGGGCACCAGGGTCATGGTCGTCCAGTAGCCTCCCGGCCGCCGGACGGCAGGTGGATCACCAGCAGCACGAACCCGCTGATCAGGAACACCCGGGTCGCTGCGGTCAGCCCGTTCCAGTCCCGCGACTGCCACATCGCGAACCACTCCCCGCCGACCGCGACGAACCCGGCGCCGAACAGCAGCATCAGCATCAGCAGACCGTAGGTGGAGATCCGCCGCGCACGGTCGTGGTCCCGGCGTGCCCAGAACCACGTACCGGCGATCAGGACCAGCGCGGCGGCGGTCTCCCACACGATGATCGCGACGTACACGGCGTCCTGGACGCCGTGGCCGGTGATCGCCCGCCACATCAGGTCGTCGTCCCCGAACGTGGTGTCCATGGCCAGCACGTGCCGTACGAACTGCCGGTTGGTGCCGAAGTCCGTGATGTTGCCCAACGCGACGAGCGTCGTGTAGAGCGCCACCGTCCCGGTGAGGAGGGTGGCGGTGAGGGAGAGCGCCCGTGCGGCGGGGGTTGCGCTTGCGGTTGCCGACATACGGGCCTCCTTCCCGCCCGCGCCCCCCGTCTCCCGTACACATCGAGCCAGAACCGCGGCGGGCGGGGAAGCACTCCACCCGGGGACCGCCCCGACGGCTGCCCGGCCGCCCGGCTGCCCGGCTGCCCGGCCGCTCCCGGTACGGCGGTGCGCGGACCGTCGCGGGGCCTCAACCGACCGTTCCCATTCGATTACAGTGCTGAACCGTACGGGCGGGTAACGGGCGGGGAGGTCTGGGTGGGTGCGACAGCCGGCGCCGTCTGGGGCCGTACCGAACAGCAGGACTTCCGCAGCCGGGTGCGCGGGGCGCTGCTCGGGGCGGCGGTCGGCGACGCGCTGGGCTCGCCCGTCGACCGGCTCGGCGTCGAGGAGATCCGCGAGGCGTACGGGCCGGACGGGCTCCTCGACCTCGCCCCCGGCTACGGGCGGCGCGGCTCCGTCACCCACCTCACGCAGCTGACCCTGTTCTCCGTCGACGGGCTGATCCGCGCCCAGGTGCGCCGTGACACCGGCGCCTGGCACCCGCCGACCGACCTGCACCGGGCGTACCTGCGCTGGGCGGCCACCCAGCGCGACTGGGGACCCGACCTGCGCCGCGAGGAGGACGGCTGGCTGGCGCGGGAGGAATGGCTGTACGCGCGCCGGGCGCCGACCCGGACGCTGCTGATGGGGCTCGGCGACGACCGGATGGGCACGCTGGAGGCGCCGAAGAACCCGGAGGCGCCGGGGCCGGAGGCGGCCGCGCGTTCCGCGCCGTTCGGGCTGCTCGTGGGCTGGGAGCCGCAACTGGTCGTGCAGCTCGCCGTGGAGTGCGCCGCGCACACCCACGGCCATCCGACGGCGGTCCTGGCGGCCGGCGCCTACGCCGTGATCGTGCACGGGCTGGCCCGCGGCGACAGCCTCGACGGGGCGGTGCAGCGGGCGCTCGCGCTGCTGTCCGTGCGGCCCGGGCACCAGCCGGTGTCCGACGCGTTGCAGCACGCGCTGGGCGCCGTCCGCCAGGGCATGCCCGCGCCGGCGCGGGTGGCCGGACTGGCCGCGGACGGTACGGCGGACGGGGTGCTGGCCGCCTCCGTGTACTGCGCGCTGGTCGGGGAGGACGTCCGGCACGGCCTCTGCCTGGCGGTCAACCACGACGGGCCCTCCGGGGCGACCGGCGCCATGACCGGCGGCCTGCTGGGCGCCCTGCACGGCGAGACGGCCCTCCCGCCGGCCTGGCTGGCCGAGCTGGAGGGCCGTCCCACGATCCTGGAGCTGGCGGACGACTTCGCCATGGAGATGACCCAGGGCCCCGCCCTGCACGGCCCGGCCGGCTCGTCCCCCGGCTGGCTGGCCCGGTACCCGCGGGCGTAGGCCCGTCAGCCGGGTCCGGCATCCGTGGGTGCAGGTCCGGCTGAACGGTGGATCTCGGCTGGTTCCTGACCGGGGAGGACCCCTCAGCGCATCAGCTCCCCGGCGTTGACGAGCAGCGACTGCCCGGTGATCGCCCGTGCCCGGTCCGAGGCCAGGAACACCGCCGCGTCGGCCACGTCCGCGTCCGTCGCGAGGTCGGGCAGCGCCGCCCGCTCCGTCAGCCGGGCCAGCACCTCGTCGTCCGGCACCCCTTCGGCCCGCGCCGTCGACCGCACGAACGCCCGCACCGGCGGACCCCACATCCAGCCCGGCAGCACGGTGTTGACCCGGATCCGGTACGGGCCGAGCTCGCGGGCGAGCGAGTACATCGCGCTCGTCAGCGCGCCCTTCGAGGCCGCGTACGCCGCCTGCCGCACCTGCGTCGGCGCGGCCACCGAGGACTGCGTCCCGATGAACACCACCGAGCCGCCGCGCTCCTTCAGGGCCGGCAGGCACGCCCGCGTCATCCGCAGCGTCCCCAGCAGGTTCACGTCCAGGACGGCCCGCCAGGCCGCGAAGTCCGCGTCCTCCAGCCCGCCGAAGTGCCGGTCGAGGGCGGCCACGTGCACGACCGCGTCGATCCGGCCGAACCGCTCCCGCGCCAGCGCCGCCAGCGCCGCGCACTGCGCCTCGTCGGTGACGTCGGCCGCCCGGTACGCCGTGTGCGCCCCGCCCGGATCCAGGTCCGCGGCGCTCTCGGCGAGGTTCGCCTCCGTCCGCGCCCCGAGCACGGCGTTCCCGCCGTCGCGCACCACCGCCGCCGCGACCTGACGGCCGAGCCCGGCGCCGACTCCCGACACGACGACGGTCTTGCCCGCGAGCAGTGACATCCGGTGCCTCCCGCATCTGGCGCCTGATCTGACGGAGCGTCAGAGTAGGGGCGTCGGCAGGAGGACGGAAGGGGAGCGCCCATGGCCGAGGACACCCGCAGCGACACGTACGCCGAACTGGCCGCGGTGGGACCGTACGGAGTCCGCCCGGGCCACGCCCTGATCACCATGGTCGAGCCGCACCCGGGTCACGAGTACGCCTACAACCGCTGGTACGAGGACGACCACTACTACGCCGGCGCGATGGCCATGCCCTGGATGTACGCCGGGCGCCGCTGGGTAGCCACCCGCGACCTGCAACTCCTGCGCTACCCGGAGAAGTCGGCCGTCGCCCGGCCGGTCACCGCGGGCTGCTACCTGTCGACGTACTGGGTCACGGAGGGCCGCTACGACGACCACATGAGGTGGACCGTCGCGATCAACAAGCGCCTCAACCGCGACGCGCGCGTGTACCGGGACCGCACCCATGTCTTCACCGCGTTCCAGGACCACGAGGCGACCGTGTACCGGGACGGCGCCGCGGGGCCCCGTGACTTCCACGCCCTCGACCACCCGTACGCCGGTCTGGTCCTCGAGGTGATCGACGCCGAGTCGGCGGGACGGCGCGCCGAACTCCTGGAGTGGCTGCGCGCCCGGCACCTGCCCCGGCGGCTGGCCGGCTCCCCGGCCGCGATGGTGACGGTCTTCCGTCCCACGCCGCTGCCCGGGGACCGCATGACCTACGTGAAGCAGGTCGAGGGTGTCGACACCAGGCTGACGCTGCTGTGGTTCCTGGAGGCGGACCCCCGGGAGTGCTGGCAGGAGTGGTTCGGCGGCCTCCACGCGCCGGTGGCGGAGGCGGGGCTGGGGAGGGTGGAGCTGGTGGCGCCGTTCGTTCCGACGGTGCCGGGGACGGACATGTACGTCGACCGGCTGCGCTGAGGACCGTCAGCGGGGCCCGGAGGCTTTCCGGGTACGAGCGGAGCCCCCTCGGCAAGGACGGCGAACTGGTCGAGAGGGCTCTTTCACGTGCCGCTCGTGGTGCTCGTGGTGCTCATGCTGCTCGTGATGCTTGTGGTGCTTGTGCGGTTGTGGTCGGTGAGTCGGCGGAGGATCAGAAAGATCCTCCCCTCACGCCTTGATCGAGGTGACGAAGGCGTTCCACACCTCGGCCGGGAAGTCCAGGACGGGGCCGTCGGGAATCTTGGAGTCCCGCACGGCCATCGCCGCGAGAACCGGTGACTTGATCTCGACGCATGCGCCGTTTCCCGTGGAGTACGAGGACTTGGTCCACGTGTCCGTGGCGCCCTGTCGAATTGCCATTTCTGCTCCGCAGTGCCAGTTGTTGAGTCGCTGTCACCGCGCGACGCGTCCATCGGCGGACCACCGCGCGGTTTGCGCCAACCTCATTGCTCGGTCGGCGTGATCGACGCTACTCGCCCATTCCGGCATCCGAGGAGACTATTCACTCGACTGGATGGCATATTCCAGGTGGTCTTCCGACATGACCTGGAAACGGTGTACTGTGCTGCGTTTTTCGTCCAAGACTGTTTCAGCAGGGTTCGGCAGGGTTCGGCAGGGTTCAGCAGGCGTCAGCGGGGCTCAGCAGGGTTCAGCGGGCTTCAGCGGTTTTCGGCGGCGTACTCCTTCGCGATGTCCGCGATGAACTGACGCGACTGGTCCGGGTTCAGGGCCTGCGCCCTGAGGTGCTCGTACATCACGCTGTACTTCTGGACGTCGTTCGCCTTCTCCAGGTACAGGTCGCTGGTCACGCCCTCGATGTAGACGACGCTGGAGTCGGCCGCGTCGGGGAACTCCAGGATCGCGTACTGGCCGTTCAGACCCGGGTGGGCGCCCATGTCGAAGGGGATGACCTGCACGGTGACGTGCGGCAGCTGGGAGTGCTCGACGAGGTGCTCCAACTGGTCCCGCATCAACGAGCGGTTGCCGACCACCCGGCGCAGCGCGGCCTCGTCCATCACGGTCCACAGCCGCAACGGGTTCTCCGGGGCGGTGATGCGGTCCTGCCGGCGCATCCGCACCTGCACACGCTTGTCGATGTCGGCGGCCGCGGTCTCCGGCAGCGCGCCCGCGATCAGCGACTCGGCGTACTGCCGGGTCTGCAGCAGGCCGGGGACGACCTGGGGGTCGTACACCCGCAGACTGGCCGCGTCGGTCTCCAGGCCGATGTAGACGCTGTAGGGGATGTCCCCGAAGGAGTGCCACCAGCCCTGCTGGCGGGAGTCCTTGGCCATCTGCATCAGCGAGTCGACGATCCGGTGGTCCTCGACCTCGTAGACCCCGCACAGGTCGCGGACGTCGCGCTGGCTGATGCTGCGCCGCCCGTTCTCCAGCCGGCTGATCTTCGACTGCGACACCAGCAGCCGCTCCGCCACCTCCTCGGCCGTCATGCCCTTGAGCTCGCGGAGCCGGCGCAGTTCCTGGCCCAGCCGGCGTCGCCGGACGGTGGGATTGACATTGGACGCCACGGACGTGCACCTCCGGCTGCGTGCTTCGACTAGCCACTTTGCGTATCTGCTGTTGAGCAGACTGCCACCAAGGTGCTTTCTACCGCTGGCGAACCGCGGATATGCGCAGGACGCACGCCAGTTCGCGGCACGGGCCTCGAGAGCGCGCACGGCCGGGCCGCGCGGACGGCGGCGCGCACGGCCGGGAGGACGGCCGCGCGGGGCCGCGGAACCGTGGCGCCGTCGTCCGGGCGGACGGACGGCGTACGGTACCGCGGCCCCGCGCGAACCAACGGCTCCCGGACCGGGTCTGGGGACTCAGGTGCGGCGGTGCGAGTGCTGCGGCGGTACGAGGGGTCGTGCGTGGGTGGTGCGTGGTTCCCGCGTTGGCGCGGTGCGTGCGCCCGGTGAGGGGCCGTGGCTCAGTGCGCCACCACGCGCGCCATGGAACCGTGGCGCGGCTGCATCGGCACACCGCGGGCGGGTTCCGGCGCGGCCCTGACGGGACCGGCTGCCTGACGGCCGGCCGGGGCCGGGGCCGGGCTGCGGCGCGGCGGGGCGGCCGCACCGTTCTGGACGTCCATCACGGCGTGCGCCACGAGTCCGCCCATGGGGTCGTGCCGGATCAGATCCCTGAGCCGGGAGCGAGAGGAGCGTCCCTCGTTCCCCGGGTACAGGTGCTTGCCGAGGCCGACCGCGTGGGCCAGTGCGGCGAGCGCCGCGGTCCGCGGGTCCGGTGGCACGCCGGTGCGGATCGCGGAATCCAGCCGGGCTCTGATCTCCCGGCTGATCTCGTTGTCCGTCGCCTGGTAGCGAGTCGTCGGCAGCACCCCGCACATCTGTCCCGGCACGGCGGCGACCATGCCGCACCGCTCCAGATGCGAGAGGTAGACCTGGCGGAGCCCGAGACGCGGCCCGCCGATCCAGTGCACGGCACGCACCGGAGCGCCGCGCCTTCGCAGCAACTCCAACGCGCAGTCCAGTGTTGGATCTCCTGTCGGCCGTGGCACCACCACGGCGATACGATCCCCGTCTGGGGCTATCCGTCCGGCCAGCGCCAGCTCCACTAGCTGTGCTCCGGCCAGACCGAGGTCGAGCGACTGCGGCTGTGCAGTGGTACCCGTGGCCGGGTCCAGTGCCAGCAGCAGAAGCTCCTCCGGAAGTGTTCTGCGGCTCCTGCCCATCCATGCCTCCCCGCGTGGATGAATGACAGGGTGACCCCTCTCACATTGGTCTGTCGAGGGTGCGTGACCTCTTTGTAAGGGAACCGGCAGGTATGTCGTTCTCGTCTACCACGGGGGCCAAGCCCGCACACAGGACACTGGTACATGGTTCGGACAGCGCGTGGGAGCGGTGTTCCGGGCGGCGGTTCACGGTTCGGCAGCAGCACGCGGGGCGTGCGGCAGATGGAGGAGGCATCGGTGGCGGGCGAGTCCCCCGACAGGTCGAAGCAGCGCGAGTCGTCGGCAGAACCGACGTCGGGGAGCGCGGGTCCGGTTCCCGAAGCCAGGCCGGGGGAGCGCGCCGAGCGTGACCCGCGACTGGCCGTCTCCCGCGACAGGGAGACACCGTCCGAGCCCCGCGGCGGCGTGGACACGGCCACCCGGGTGTTCTCGGTACGGGACGCGGCGAAGGACGCCGGGGAGGCCGAGGACGCCGGGGCGACCGAAGGGGCCGACGAGACCGCGACCGCGGAGCAGGCCCAGGACGGCGTGGGCTCCCGTGACGGCGCGGACACCACGACCCGGGCGTTCTCGGTACCGGCCCGCGACCGGTCGGCGGACGCCGAGGACGCCGAGGAGACCGGGGCGGACGAGGACGGCGACGACCGTGCCGGGGCCGACGCGGCCGACGGCCGTACGGGAGGCGACGCGGGACTGCTGGCGGCCTGGGTCCGGCCAGGGGGCTCCGCAGGCGCTGAGGGCGCCTCTGACGCCTCGGACGCCTCGGACCGCGCGGAGGACGCCTCCACGGCCGCTGAAGACGCCCCCACGGCCGCTGAGGGCCGCGCCGAGGCCGCGGAGCCGGAATCCGACGCGAAGGCGGACGCGGACGCCCCCACGGATGCGGACGCCCCCACGGATGCGGACGCCCCCACGGATGCGGACGCCGTCACGGACGCCGACGAGGCGGCGGACGGCAACGTCCAGGACGACGAGTCCGCGGTGACCGACGCGTCCAAGGCCGCCGCCGACGACGAGCCGGACGCCGACGACGAGCCGGACGCCGACGACGAGCCGGACGGTTCGGAGGCGGACGGCGAAGCACCGGCACCCGCCGATTCCCCCGCCCCCGCCCCCGCCACCGGCGACGGCAAGGCCGACGGGGAGAGCGACGGTGACGGCAAGGGCGGCGCCCCGGCCGAGCCCGTGGACCAGCCGACCGCCGTCTTCAAGCGCCCCAAGTTCCAGGTCGACCAGCCCACCACCATGCTCAAGCTGGGCGGCGCCGCCAAGGCCGCCCCGGCCGGCACCCCGGAGCGCTCCAAGACCCCCGAGGCCCCGGAGGCCCCCAAGGCCCCCAAGGCCCCGGAGACTTCCGGGCCCAAGGCGCCCGTGGGCGGCGAATCCGAGCGGACCAGCAGGTTCGTCGCGCTCAAGCCCCTCGACGACCCCGCGACGAGCAAGCCGACGTCTCCGGCGGACGCCACCGCGTTCGTCCCCCAGGTCGGCCCCGAGCGCACCAGGCAGCAGCCGCTGCCGCCGAAGCCCCCGCTCGACCTGCTCGCGGAGCTGACGAACACCCCGCCGCCCCCGCAGACGCCGGTCCGCACGGTCGTGCGCCGGGTCAAGATCTGGACCCCGCTGGTCCTGCTCCTGGCGGTCATCTTTGCGGTCGCGCAGGCCGTACGTCCGCTGCCGACGCCCACCCTCACCCTGACCGCCGACGAGTCGTACACCTTCGACGGCGACAAGGCCGGCCTGCCCTGGCCGAAGGAGGGGCAGGGCTGGATGGACGTCAACGGCATCGGCACGATGGACACCTATGGCGAGCAGACGCCGGTGGCGATCGGCTCGGTGGCCAAGGCCATGACGGCGTACATCGTCCTCAAGGACCACCCGCTCAAGTCGGGCCAGGAGGGCGCGAAGATCCCGGTGGACGCTCTGGCCGAGAAGGAGGGCGGCTACGACAAGGACGGCGAGTCCACCCTCAACACCGTCAAGCAGGGCGATGTCCTCACCGAGAAGCAGGCACTGTCGGCCATCATGATCCCCTCCGCGAACAACATCGCCCGCCTGCTGGCGCGCTGGGACGCGGGGTCCGAGGCGGCGTTCATCAAGAAGATGAACGAGACCGCCAAGGACCTGGGGATGAAGAACACGACGTACACCGACGCCTCCGGCCTGAAGGAGACCACCGTCTCCACCGCCGAGGACCAGGTGAAGCTCGGCAACGAGCTGGTGAAGATCCCGGCGCTGACGGACATCACCAGGCTGCCCGAGTGGGTCGACCCCTCCGGCCGCAAGTGGCGCAACTACAACTCGCTGGTGCCCTTCAACGGCTCCATCGGCATCAAGACCGGCACCACCACCAAGGCCGGCGGCAACCTGCTGTTCGCCGCCACCAAGGAGACCGGCGGCGAGACGGTCACCGTGGTCGGCGCGATCCTCGGCCAGCACACGGCGCCGATCATCGACACCGTCAACGCGGTCAGCAAGACCGCGATGATCGCCGCCCAGGACGGGCTGGCCTCCGCGAAGATCCTCAAGAAGGGCGACGTCGTCGGATACGTCGACGACCAGCTCGGCGGGCGGACCCCGGTGGTCCTCACCCAGGACGTCACGGCCGTCGGCTGGTCCGGTCTGAAGGTGAAGCTGTCCTTCGCGCCCGACGACGTCCCGCACACCGCGAAGGCCGGCACCAAGGTGGGCACGCTCACCGTGGGCGACGGCACGAGCGGCGCGGTGAAGGTCCCGGTCGCCCTGCAGAAGGACCTCACCGAACCCGGCTTCACGGACAAGCTGACCCGCGTCGCCTGAACCGAGCCGTAGCCGCACGTCCGCGCCCCGTCGGCGCACGCCCGCCCGGGCGCCTGCCGACGGGGCGCGTGCTAGCGTCACGAGACGGGGCAGGCCGCCGCCGGCGGGGCGTGGCCGGGAGACCCCCGGGAACGCGGCCGAGACGGGCGGGCGACGGCACGCGCCCCGGAACACAGGACGGGACACCACGGGGAGTGCCTTCAGGTGGCCACTGCGGAGCCGACACGCGCCGACGACGCCGATCAGGGACCGGGGACCGGCCCGCGAATACGCGTACCCGCGCCGCGCGCCGACGCGCCCGGTGACGACCACCCGGACGGCACGGGCCGTCTGAAGCGCGCCGTACTCGTCCTGCGCGAGCGTGTCCTGCGTCACCCGGCGCTGTCGTTCACCGCCCTTTCGGGTGTCCTCCACGTCGTCTGGTTCTTCACGTTCGCGAACAGCGGCGGTGATCTGGCGGCGCAGGACGCGTGGGCCGAGTTCGTCGGCCGGCACCCCGACTCGGCGTACAACCTGGCCTGGTACGGCGGCATGCACCCGGTGTCCTACAGCGTGGTCTCGCCGTACCTGATGTCGGTCCTCGGCGTGCGGACGACGATGATGATCGCGGGGACGGTGTCCGCCGGGCTGCTCACGATGATCCTCATCCGCAGCAGGTCCGTCCGCAACCCGCTGTGGGCGTCGCTGGCGGGCGTCTTCGCGTTCCTGTGCAACGCCGCCTCCGGACGCGTGACCTTCGGACTGGGCACGGTGTTCGCGCTGGGCGCGGTCGCCGTCGTCCACTGCTGGCCCCACCGCTGGCGCTACGCGCGTTGGGCGAAGGCCCTGTGCGCGGCGCCGCTGGCCGCCCTGGCCACGATGTCGTCGCCGGTCGCGGGCCTGTTCGTGGGGCTGGTGGCCGTCGCGCTGTTCCTGCAGAAACGCCGCCCCGGAGCATGGGCGCTCGGCCTGGCCCCCACCGCGGTGGTGGCCGTGTCGGCGTGGCTGTTCCCCTTCTCCGGGACCCAGCCGATGACCTTCGGATCGGTCGTCCTGCCCCTGCTGTACTCGATCCTCGTCTTCGCCCTCGTCCCCAGGGAGTGGACGACGGTCCGCCTGACGTCCGCGGTCTACGGCCTCGCCGTCGTCGCCGTCTGGCTGGTCAGCTCGCAGATCGGCTCCAACATCACTCGGCTGGCGATGCTGTTCGCGGGCGTGGTGCTGGTGGCGGCCCTGCCCTTCCACGCCCCCCGCTCCCGCACCTGGTACCTGACCGTGCTGGCCGCCTGCGGCTTCGTCTTCTGGATCGGCTTCAAGTCGGTCGACGACGTCGTCCACACCACCCCCACCGCCTCCTGGGCCCGCGAGCTGGCCCCGCTGGTGAACGAACTGCAGAAGGTCGGCGCCGAGAAGGGCCGCGTCGAGGTGGTCCCCGCCCGCTCGCACCGCGAGGCCTCCGCGCTCGCCCCCTACGTCAACCTGGCCCGCGGCTGGAACCGCCAGGCCGACATGGAACGCAACCCCCTCTTCTACGACGACACCCTCAACTCGGCCAACTACCACGAGTGGCTGCAGCGCTGGGCCGTCCACTTCGTCGTGCTGCCCAAGGACGAGCCCGACGGCGACGGCGGCGAACGCGAACGCGAACTCGTCCAGCGGGGCATGCCGTACCTGAAGCAGATCTGGGGCGACGCCAACTGGCAGCTGTTCCGGGTCACCGACCCCACCCCGCTCGCCGACCCGCCCGCCACCGTCGACCGCGCCGACCAGGGCGAGCTGACCATCGAGGTCAAGCAGCCCGGCCGGGTCCTCATCCGGGTCCCCTACTCACCGTGGCTCGGCCTGGTCGACGCCGAGGGCAAGGGCGTCAAGCCCCCGCAGGAGACGGACGCCTCCCGGCACCGCGCCGACGGCACGCCGAAGACGTACGACAACGTCAACGGCTGCCTGATGCAGACCGAGGAGGACGACAAGGGCGACAGGTGGACGATCCTGGTCGCCCCGAAGGCCGGCACCTACCGGCTGGGCGCCCCCTACCAGCTGCCGCGGGGGACGCCCTGCCCGGACGAACTCAAGTGAGGGCCGCGGACCGGTGAGGAATGCGGGCCGCGGACCGGTGAGGAGCGCGGGCCGCGGACCCGGGCGGTCCGTCCCTGCCCGGTGACCGAAGACGCTCGGTCACCGGTACCGGGGGCAGGATCAACCGGCCAGCCGGGCCTCGATCGCCGTGACGACCTCCGCGGCGTCCGGCTCGGTGCGCGGCGAGAAGCGGGCGGCGACCTCGCCGTCCCGGCCGATCAGGAACTTCTCGAAGTTCCAGCGGATGTCGCCGCTGTGCCCCTCGGCGTCGGCGAAGCCGACCAGGCGGTCGTACAGCGCGTGCCGGCCCTCGCCGTTCACCTCGACCTTCTCCGTCATCGGGAAGGTCACGCCGTAGGTGGCGGAGCAGAACTCGGCGATCTCGTCCGCGCTGCCGGGCTCCTGGCCCATGAACTGGTTGCACGGCACGCCGAGGACGGTGAAGCCCTGGCCGGCGTAGCGCTCGTGGAGGCGCTCCAGCCCGCCGTACTGCGGGGTCAGCCCGCACTTGGAGGCCACGTTCACGACGAGCACCACCTGGCCCTTGTACCGGGCCAGGTCCGCGCTGCCGCCCTGGAGGGCGCCGATCTCCACGTCGAGGGGAGCGGCGCCGTTGCTGTCTGCAGTCGTCATGAGGCGAGCCTAACCTCGGTCCGCGCCGGGCGGGCGGGCCTACGGCCGGTGCGGGTCCGCCCGGTCGAGGGCAGGCGCCCACGGCCGGTCGGAGCCGGCGGACGCCGGGCTGCCCGCCCGGACGAGGACGTCCCCCGCCGCGGTACGTGAGTACAGCACCGACCGCCCGGCCCGCCGCCGTTCCACCAGGCCCGCCTGGAGCAGCACCTTCAGGTGCCGTCCGACCGAGCCCAGCCCCTGCCCGGTGACGGCGGTCAGCTGGGTCGTGTTCAGGGGGCTGCCGAGCAGGACGAGGACCGCGGCGCGCGCGGTGCCCAGCAGCGCGCCGAGCGGTTCCGGCACGGCCCCGCGGGGACCGTCGGCCAGGGCGCCCCGGCACGCGTAGACGACGGCGTACCGCTCGTGCTCCTCCCAGGACACCCAGCCGACGCGCTGCGGGGTGACCGGCACGAAGACCAGCTCGGCGCCGGCCAGGTCGCGCGGCGGGAACTCCAGCGGATTGACCTGCAGCCGGTTCTCGCCGAGCCACCGGGTCCGCCCCGGCCGCAACTCGTCCAGCACCGCCGCCCAGCCGCCCCGGCTGACCCGCGCGGTGCGGGCGACGACGTCGGCCTCCAGGACGCGCCGACGCCGGTCCCAGTACGGCCGTACGGTCTCGGTCCACACGTACTCCAGCACGCGCGCCGCCCGTTCGGGCAGGTCGTCGCGGTCCAGCTCGGCCGGGAGCGGTTCGCCGGTCAGGGAGACGACGAGATCGGCGCGGGCCCGGGCGGCGCCGGTCGCCCGCACCCGTGCGACGGCCTGCTCGAAGTTCTCCCCGTCCAGCGGGGTCGGGGTGAGGAAGTCCGCGTTCCAGATGGTGCCCACCCCGGTGCGTACGAGCCGCGCGGTGACCGGGTCGGCGGCCAGCAGCCCGCGGTAGCCGGGCAGGTGGGCCCGCAGCCAGGCCTGCTCGCCGGGGTGGGCCGGCGCCGCGGTGTGCAGCAGCTTCAGGGCGGCGAGGGTCTCGGCGAAGGGGGAGAGGACGAAGCGGCTGCGGGCGAGCGTGTCGGCGTTGATCTGCCACCAGCCCACGCGCTCCGCCACCTTTCGCCCTCGCGCGAAACAATAACGGGGGCTTCCGCGGCCTTCCCAGACTCCGTGCATGCGCAGCTACCAGGACCTTTTCCGCACCCCGGAGTTCACGCCCCTCTTCCTGTCCGCCACCGCCCACACCGCGGCCCAGACGGTGGGCGGGCTCGCGCTCGGCACGCTCGTGTACCGGGCGAGCGGCTCTCCGCTGCTGTCGGCGCTGAGCATGTTCGGCCCGTCGCTGGCCCAGGTGCTGGGCGCGACCGTCCTGCTGTCCGGCGCCGACCGGCTGCCGCCGCGGGGGACGCTGACCGGCGTCTGCCTCGTCCTCGCGGCCGGCACGGCCGTCCTGGCGCTGCCCGGCCTGCCGATGTGGGGCGTCTTCGCCGTCGTCCTCGCGCAGGGCCTGGCCGCCTCGCTGGGCGGGGGAGCACGCTGGGGGCTGCTGAACGAGATCCTCCCCAGGGACGGCTACCTGACGGGCCGCTCGGTCTTCAACATGAGCAACGGGCTGACGCAGATCGGCGGGTTCGCGACCGGCGGCGTCCTCACCGCGGCGCTGTCACCGCGCGCCTGCCTGCTCCTGGCGACGGCGCTGTACCTGTCGGCGGCCGCCGGCACGCGGCTGGGCCTGTCCCGTCGCCCGCCCCGGTCCGCCGGCCGCCCGTCCGTCTCCGCCACCTGGCACGCCAACCGGCTGCTGCTGTCCGACCGCCCGCGCCGCCTCACCTACCTCGGCCTGTGGCTCCCCAACGGCCTGATCGTCGGCTGCGAGTCGCTCTACGTCTCCTACGCCCCCGACGCGGCCGGCACCCTGTTCGCCTGCGCGGCGCTGGGCATGCTGGCCGGCGACGTGACCGTCGGCAGGCTGGTGCCGACCGCGGTCCGGCAGCGACTGGCCACCCCGCTGCTCCTGCTGCTGGCCGCGCCGTACCTGCTGTTCGCCCTCCGCCCGGCCGTCCCGGTGTGCGCCGTCGTGGTCGCCGTGGCCTCGGCCGGCTTCGGCGCGAGCCTGGTCCAGCAGGAACGCCTGCTGGCGCTGACCCCGGACGAGCTGTCCGGCCACGCCCTGGGCCTGCACTCGTCGGGCATGCTCACCCTCCAGGGGGTGAGCGCGGCCCTGGCGGGGACCCTGGCCCAGCTCACGTCCCCCGCCGCGGCGATGGCCCTCACGGCGGCGGCGTCGGCCGCGACGACCCTGGCACTGGCGTCGTCCGCCCGCCGGTACGCCCCGCGGACGCAGCCGGCGTAGCCCCTGCGGACCGCGGGCCCACCGCGGCCGGCGCTGCGGACCGCGGGCCTACCGCTGTCGCCGAGCCCTGCGGACCGCGGGCCCGCCGTTGCCGCGTCTCACTCCGCGTCGGCGACCACCGAGCCGACTCGGTCGGCGAGGCCCGGGTCGCGGCGGACCAGGAGCGTCGCGTAGGCGACGGCGGCGAGCAGGGCGGCCAGCGCCGCGTACGGGAACCAGTTGTAGGGCGCCGGCTGTCCGGGCTTGGCGAGGTAGTAGAGCGGGACCAGGATGGCCAGCACACCGACGGCGGGCAGCACCAGGTGGCGGACGGTGCGGAACTCCTGCGGACGGTACCGGCGGTAGTACAGCGGCAGGGCGATGTTGGACGCCAGGTAGACCAGCAGGATCAGGATGGAGCCCAGGCTGGAGGCCTCGGTGAAGAAGACCACGGGGTCCATCGAGCCGCCGGAGCCGAGCAGATGGCCGAGACCCCAGCCTCCGATGATCACCAGCGCGGTGGCGGTGAAGGTGACGATCGCGTTGTTGGGCGTACGGCGGATGGGGTGCACGTACCCGAAGAACGCCGGCAGCAGCCCCTCGCGTCCGGCGTTGAACACCAGGCGGGCCTGGGAGTTGATACCGGCGATCAGCACGCCGAGGGTGGAGGTCAGGCCGCCGATGTAGGCCACGAACGCGAGCGCCCCGAGCGTCTGCTGGGCGATGTCGATGAAGGGGATGCCGGCCGCGCCGAGCTTGGCCATGTCGTAGTCGAAGCCGGTCACGGTGGCGTAGGAGAAGAGGATGTAGCTCACCGTCATCACCGCGATGGAGAAGAACACGGCGCGGCCGACGTTGCGCCGCGGGTTCTCCGTCTCCTCGGCGAGCGCCGCCGAGTTCTCCCAGCCGATGAACAGGTACACCGCCAGCGGGAAACCGGCCGCCAGACCGCTCAGGCCATGACTGACGTGGCCCGGCAGGAACGGGACGGCGGACAGGCTGCCGTGGTGTTCGACGATCGCCGCGACGGAGACGACGACCAGCACCAGCATCTCCACGCCGAAGAAGTAGCCCGCCCACTTCGTGGAGACCACCACCCCGCGCAGCATCAGCCCGACCGCGACCCCGGTCAGCACGAGCGTCCAGATGATCCACGGCAGCTCGACACCCGTGTAGTGCTCCAGGGTGATCTGCACGAACCCGCCCGAGATCGCGATCACGGCGGCCATCCCGATGATGTAGCCCAGCCCGGCCAGCAGCGCCGTGGTCACCGCGCTGACCGGCCCGAAGGACTTTCCGACGAAGGTGATGAAGCTGCCCGCCGACGGGTGGGCCCGGGAGAACTCGGCGAGCGTGTTGCCCAGCAGCGCGACCGCGACGCCCGCCGCCACGATGGTCAGCGGGGAGGCGATGCCCGCGGTGGTGCCGAGGAAGGCGAAGCCGAAGAAGAAGCTCATGGCCGGGCCGACGTTGGCCATCGTGGCGGCGGCGATGTCCGCCATGCCGAGCACCCCGCCGCGCAGCCGCTGGGGGGCGCCGCGGACGGCACCCGACGCCGGCGAGGGACCGGCCGCTCCGGGATCGGGCATGACGGCGACTCCTTCTGCGGTGCGATGACGCGGGGTGAGCGGGGTGCTGGCAGTCGTCGAGTGGCGGGGGAGTGGGGCAGTCAGAGGGCGCGGTCGGCGCGGTCGGTGTGCTCGCTGCGGCCCGTGCGGTCGCTGTGGTCGATGTGCTCGCCGTCACTGGTGTGGCCTGTGTGCCCTATGTGGCCTGTGTGGCCTGTGAGGTCTGTGTGGGCTGTGTGGTCGGTCCGGCCGGTGTGGGCCAGGCGGTGCGCCTTCACCGCCCGCACGGCCGGGTCCATCGCGCCGCGGCCGAGCTCGGCGAGCAGGTCGGCGTGGCAGCGGTTCCGCGCCCGTACCGCGTCGGCCGCCGGGGCGGGCATCAGCAGGCACAGGCGGCCGAGCAGGTCCGCGGCGAACTCGCGGATCCCGGCGCCGCCGAGCACCTCCGCGAGGCCGAGGTGGAAACGGGCCTCCAGTTCGAGCAGCCGCTCCTGATCGTCGGCCAGGTCCATCTCGTCGACCAGCGCCCGCAGTTCCGCGAGCCCGTCGGCCGGAACCTCGTCGACACCGCGCGCCACGAGCCCGCATTCGAGCAGCTGGTGGAACGCCTCCAGCGAGGCCGCCTCCTCGGCGTCGTGCATCAGGGCGACGACCGTGTGCCACTCGGGCGCGACGAAGGTCCCGCCCGCCCGGCCGCGCCGGCGGTCGAGCAGGCCGTCCTGGCACATCGCCTCCAGCGCGCGGCGCACGGTGATCTCACTGATCCCCAGCTCCTCGGCCAGCACGCCGGCGTCCGGCAGCCGGTCCCCCGGTGAGACGGACGTCAGGCGCACCCGCAGCGCGATCCGCGACCGGACGAGTTCCGCCCCGGTCTGACCGCTGCCGGGCAGGACACGCACGTCCCGCACCGCGGCGACCGGGCCGGTCCGCGTCGGCCCCGGCTGGCTGTAGGGCCCGAACTTGCCCCCTGGATTCACCACGACGCCACCCTAACGGCCTGCTGAACGGCGTCACGGTCCGCGGCGACGCCGTCCGCGCCGGTGGCTGCCGCGAGCATGCGGCGCGGTTGTTCATGGGGGCTCCCATGGAGGCCGGAAGAGGGGGACGGAGGACGGGGCGCGGAGGGGAGGGCGTGGTGACGGTCACCACGGAACGGGGGGCTCCGCGTGGCACGTAAAATAGAGCATGGTGAACACTTAAACAAGTCTTGTTCTTTTAGATCGTACTGAACTAATTTCCGGGACACGAGGCTCGTCCCCCTTCGGCGACCGCCGGGCGGCCCATGCACCCGTGCTCGCCGACGCATGCCCTCTTCCGCACTCCCCTCCTGGATGTCGAATGACCACACGTCCTCCCGTCCCCACCGCGGCCCCCGAGACCACCGCCACGGCCACCGCCACCGCGCCCCTCGCCGAGGGCGCCCCGGCCGGCGGCTCGGGCCTGCAGGCGGGTCTGAAGAACCGCCACCTGTCGATGATCGCCATCGGCGGTGTCATCGGCGCCGGCCTGTTCGTCGGCTCCGGCTCCGGCATCGCCGCCGCGGGCCCCGGCATCCTCGTCTCGTACGCGCTCGTCGGCGTCCTCGTCGTCCTCGTCATGCGGATGCTGGGCGAGATGGCCGCCGCCAACCCGACCTCCGGTTCGTTCTCCGCCTACGCGGACCGCGCGCTGGGCCGCTGGGCCGGCTTCAGCATCGGCTGGCTGTACTGGTTCTTCTGGGTCGTGGTGCTCGCCGTCGAGGCCACCGCCGGCGCCAAGATCCTCACCGGCTGGGTGCCGGCGGTCCCGCAGTGGGGCTGGGCCCTGATCGTCATGGTGGTCCTGACCGCCAGCAACCTGGCCTCCGTCAGCTCCTACGGCGAGTTCGAGTTCTGGTTCGCCGGCATCAAGGTCGTCGCCATCGCCGCGTTCATCGTGCTGGGCGGACTCGCGATCTTCGGCCTGCTGCCCGGCTCGGACCACCCGGCGTCCGGCTTCTCGTACCTCACCGCACACGGCGGATTCCTGCCGCACGGGCCGGGGGCGATCCTCACCGGCGTGCTGATGGTGGTCTTCTCCTTCATGGGCAGCGAGATCGTCACCCTGGCGGCCGGTGAGTCCGCCGACCCGCGGGGCGCGGTGACCAAGGCCACCAACAGCGTGATCTGGCGGATCGCGGTGTTCTACCTGGGCTCCATCCTGATCGTGGTGTCCCTGCTGCGCTGGGACGACCCGGCGATCCTCAAGGACGGCTCCTACGTCGCGGCCCTGAGCTCCATCGGCATCCCGCACGCCGCGCAGATCATGAACGCCATCGTGCTGACCTCGGTGCTGTCCTGCCTCAACTCCGGCCTCTACACCGCCTCGCGCATGGCCTTCTCGCTCGGCGGACGCAACGACGCCCCGGCCTCCTTCGGGCGGACCACGGGCCGCGGCGTGCCGCGCACGGCCATCCTGGCCTCGGTGGCCTTCGGCTTCGTCGCGGTCGCCTTCAACTACCTGTGGCCGGACACCGTCTTCCAGTTCCTGCTCAACTCCTCCGGCGCGATCGCCCTGTTCGTGTGGCTGGTGATCTGCTTCTCGCAGCTGCGGATGCGGAAGATCATCCAGCGTGAGTCGCCGGAGAAGCTGGTCGTCAGGATGTGGCTGTACCCCTACCTGACCTGGGCCACGATCGCCCTGATCACCTTCGTTCTGGTCTACATGCTGACCGACACCGCGGCGGGCGGCGGCCGCGACCAGGTGGTGCTGTCCACGGCGGTGGCGGCGGGTGTCGTGGCGGTGGCCCTGGTCCGCCGGCGGATGAGCCGCCGGCGCGAGGCGCTCGTCACCTCGTCGTAGCCCCGCTCGCCGCCTCCGACCGAGCCTCCCGGCCGGGCCGGGAGACGCCCGACGTCTCCCGGCCCGGCGTCCTCGTCTCCGGATCCGGCGGAGCCGTGACCGGGACGCCCGCGCTGCCGGCCGGCAGCGCGGCCCGGCCGCGCCGGTCAGAACCCGATGGCCTCGCGCAGCAGCAGGACGGTGCCGCGGCCGGGCTGCGGCTCGGCGTTGAGGACGAGCAGACGGCCGACCGCGCTCGGCTGCCCGTAGGCCGCCAGGGCGCGCGCCGTCTCCAGCGGGAGGGCGTGCTCCTCGACCCGGCGCAGTGCGCTGCTCAGGTCGGGCACCACCTTCTGCGCCCCGACGACCCAGATCGCCTTCGCGGCGCCGCCGGCGGAGGCGGGCAGCTGGCTGCCGGTGGCCGAGGCGATGACGAGCGAGCCGGTCTCGGTGACGGCGGCGACACTCGCGACGAAGACGTCGGGGGTGGCCGCCAGCCGGCGGATCTCGTCGGCCTCGGTGGCGCGGTCCATCGTCAGCACACGCGGCCGGACGGCGAGGCAGCGGTCGCCCGCCTCGATGTCCTCGGCGATGCCGGAGAGCCGGAGCGTCTCGCTCGCCCCGGTGAACACGCTCGCGCCCTCCGGGATCAGGTCCCTGACGCGGGCGCGGGCCGCCGCGGCGTCGTCGAGCAGTTCGGCGGTGAAGCCGTTCGCGCGCAGCGCCGCGACCGCCCGGTCCAGCCGTTCGGCGGACGCCGGCCGGGCGAAGTCGTCGGCTCCCCGCGTGACCGGCGCACCCGCCTCCCCGGCACCCGGCGCCCGGCCGGAGTCCCCGGCCCTGTCGGCCCGGCCGATGTCCCCGGCCCTGTCGGCCCGGCCGGAGCCGTGCGCGCGGTCGGAGTCGTGCGCGCGGTCGGCGTCCCCGGTCCCGCCGGAGTCGTGCGCGCGGGTGTCGGGGCCGGGCGCCGAACCCGGCAGCGGGGTGGTGTCGGCGTACCGGACCTCGTAGACCCGCTCGGCGAACTTCCAGCCCTCCGGCGTACGCCGGTAGGTGTCGTGGTAGATCGCGAAGTTCTGGCCCGAGCGGCCGTCCAGCAGCCGCGCGATCTCCTGCATGTAGGTGCGGCCGGTGGCGGTGTCGCCGTCGATCCGGATCACGCCCGGGTGGCTGTTCTGCACGAAGAAGTCCCACTGGCTCTGCAGGCGTTCGCCTCCGCTCCGGATCTCCTCCCGGCCGACCAGTTCGACCGGCACGTTGGGCATGCGCAGGACGCCGTCGGGGGTGAACAGCCCGGCGAGGCGGGCGCGGTCGCGCATCATCGCCGCGTCGGTGAACTCGCCGCGCAGCGCCTCGATCTCGACGCGGTCGGCGGTCTCCTGGAAGTCGTTCATGCGGGGCTTCCCGTCGTGTGGAAGGGGCAGTGGTCTTCACCGTTCCGACAACGCGGCCCCGCGGAATGTGAGGCGAGCCGCCGACGTCACATTCCGCCGCTCCGCTCCGTCGTACGGAAGACAGGAAGACAGGAAGACAGGACGACAGGACGACAGCGGAAGACAGCGGGAGAGGGCGGGAGAGGGCGCGTGGACGAGGGGGCCGGAGGGCGTATGACCACTCCGTCGGAACAGGCGCGGCGGCAGGCGGCGGAGCAGCGGGACCCGGGCCTGAGCACGATCCTGGGCGAGCGGCGGCAGCTGCTGAATCTCGGCTACCGGCTGCTCGGGTCCCTGGCCGACGCGGAGGACGTCGTCCAGGAGGCCTATGCCCGCTGGTACGCGATGTCCCGGGCGGAGCGGGAGGCCATCGAGTCCCCGGGCGCCTGGCTGACGAGGGTGGCCGGCCGCATCTGCCTGAACCTGCTCGGCTCGGCCCGCGCCCGGCGCGAGGCCTACGTCGGCCAGTGGGTCCCGGAGCCGCTGCCCGACCCGGCCGAGTGGATCGCCGGGGCGGCGGGCGGGGCCGGCGTCGACCCGGCCGACCGGATCACCCTCGACGAGTCGGTGACCATGGCCTTCCTGGTCGTGTTCGAGTCGATGACCCCCGCCGAGCGCGTCGCGTTCGTGCTGCACGACGTCTTCCGCTACCCGTTCGCCGAGGTGGCCGAGATCGTCGGCCGCAGCCCGGCGGCGTGCCGCCAACTGGCGTCCTCCGCCCGCCGCCGCATCGCCCGCGCCCGCGCCGGGGCGAGCCCGGACACGGCCCGGCAGGCGAGCGTCGTGCGGCGGTTCAGGGCGGCCTGGCAGACACAGGACATCGAGGCCCTGATCGGTCTGCTCGACCCGGACGCCACCGCGGTCTCCGACGGCGGTGGCCGCGCCCTCGCCCACCCGCTGCCGGTCGAGGGCGCCGAGCGGATCGCCCACCTCTACCTGACGATCGCCCGGTTCGCGCCGCGCCTTACGCTCCTCGAACGCACGGTCAACGGGCTGCCGGGCCTGGTGATCGAGTCCGGGGGACGGGTCGAGACGGTGTTCGCGTTCCAGGTCGCCGACGACGCCCGGATCACGCACATCTGGGCGGTGCGCAACCCGGACAAGCTGCGCCCCTGGGGGCCGTGCTGAGCTCGCCGGGCGATCGGGGGAGGACGAGGACATGGACGAGAGCCCGCGCAAGGCCGTGCCGTGGGGGAGGACCCTGCGGGGGTGGTGGTCGGACCGCCTGGGCCAGGAGATCGTTTCCGTCTGGGGCGCGGGCGTCGTGCTGGGCTCCCCGCCTGGACGGTCATCGAGATCTTCTGGCACCCGGACTCGATCCTGGGTGACGGCGGGCTCGCCGCCGTCGGGCTGCTGATCGTCCTGGCCGTCGGCACGCTCTTCGGACGGACGGGCGTCGTGATCACTGGCGAGACGGTCGCCGACTCCCCGGGTGACCACGGGCCCCGCCCGGCCCCGGCTGCTCAGGCTTCGGATACTCACGGCCGGGACGGCCGGGACGGCCGGGTGGGTCGCCCTGCGGGCGATCCTGGTCCTCGGGCACCTTGGGCCGTCGGCCGTGGGCCTGATCTCGGCGGTTCCGTCGGCGGCTCCGTACCCGCTCGCGTTGCTGGTGCTCGCCGCGCGCGGGGGCGCTCCGTGGGGCGTGGTCCGTACCGTGTCGTCGGCGTCGGCGTCGGCGTCGGCGTCGGTCGTCGGTCGTGCTGGTGGTGCTGCTCCGGTTCGTGTGACCGGTTCATCCGGCCGGGCCGGTCGCGCCACACGTCGCGGGCACCACCAGGCGTGGCCGGCTGTAGCGCGAGGTCCGGCCTGGTGGCCGGCGCGGGGCCGCGGACGCCGAGCGGCGGACGCCGCACGAGGCGGGCTTCTTCCCGCCGCCGCTCACGACGCGCGCCGGCACGTACGTGATCCCGCCGCCGGCCAGGAGGGGAACGCCAGCCGTCGGCCCCTGCCGAGACCGCCGGTCCGGCCCCTGCCGAGACCGCCGGTCCGGCCCCTGCCGAGACCACACGTCCGGCCCCTGCCGAGACCGCCGGTCCGGCCCTTGCCGAGTCCGCACGTCCGGGGCACGGGACGAGCCCCGCGTCACTAGGCTGACCGGATGGAGCGTGCCGCAGACGACGTACCGGTGCACTACGTGGCGCACGGCGAGGGCAGACCCGTGCTGGTGCTGCACGGAGCGATGGTCGATCACCGCGAGGCCGAAGCCTGCTTCGAGCCGGCGCTGGGCGCGCGCGACGGCTACCGGCGGATCTATCCCGACCTCCCCGGGATGGGCCGCACGCCGGCGCCGGCGTCCCTGCGCGGCGCCGACGACGTCCTCGACGTGCTGCTCGGCTTCGCCGACGAGGTCGCCGGGCCGGACGCCTTCCTCGTCGTCGGCCACTCGGCCGGCGCCCACTACGCCCAGGGGATCGCAGCCCGGCGTCCCGACCGGGTCTCCGGGCTCGCGCTCGTCTGTCCTCTGCTGGCGGGCGTCCGCGACGTCCCGGACCATCGGCCGGTGGTCGCGGCCGATGATCTGGGCGACGACGGGTTCCGCGGCTACTTCGTGGTGCGAACGCCGGCGATGCTGGACCGCTACGAGCGCTTCGTCGCCCCGGCGATCCCGCTCGCCGACCAGGCCGCCATGGAGCGGATCGGCGAGCGGTGGGAACTCGGAGCTACCGAGGGACCGGCCTACCAGGGGCCCACGCTCGTCGTCGCCGGCCGGCAGGACTCCGTCGTCGGGTACGCGGCGGCGGCAGACCTGCTCGACCACTACCCGCGGGCCACCCTGTCGGTGCTCGACGGCGCCGGCCACGCGCTTCCCCACGAGCAGCCGGGGATCCTGGCGGCCCTGCTGGACGACTGGCTGGCGCGGACCGGCGGCCGGGCCTGGCCACCGGTACACGGACGTTGACGATACGCCGGCCCTGCGGCGGCGCCGGTTCAGTTCTTGCCGCTGTCCACGATGACCGGCGTGCCACCCGAGCCCGTACCGCACGGCACCGCGTACACCGGGTTGGCCTTCGCGGCTTCCTTGTAGGCCTCCAGGCACTGGTTGTACAGCACCTTGTCGCTCAGCGACCCCGCGAGGATCTTGTTCGCGCGGGCGATGCCCTCCGCGTCGATACGCCTGCGCTCCGCCTGCGCCTTGGCCGTACGCACGGCCTCGGTGGCCCGCTCGGTGGCCTGCTCCTGCTGGATCTTCTTGTCGATCTGCTCCTGCAGCTTCTCCGACGGCCGCACATTGCGCAGGTTGACGGAGGTGACGTCGATGCCGCGCGGCGCCAGTCGCTCCTTGACGAGACCGGCGATCTCCGAGCCGATCTGCTCGCGGGCGGACGCGTAACCCTCCTCGCTGGTGTGCTTCGCGAAGACGTTGCGGATGATCTCGCGGCTGTCCGGCAGCACCAGCCGCTCCTCGACGGCTTCCTCGCTGCCCGCCAGCCGGTACAGCGCGACCGCCTTGCCCGGCACCACGGCCCACTTGATGGTGACGTCCGCGTAGAGCACACCGCCCTGCGAGGAGCGGACCTCGACCACGTCCTTGTCGTTGAGGTCGAGGTCCACCGGGCGGGTGGAGAAGGGCGTGACGTCGGTGAACGGTGACGTGAAGTGGATGCCCGAGGTCAGCGGCTTGCCGACGGTGCCGAAGGTCACCGGCACGCCGACCTCGTAGGCGCTCACGACGTAGATGCAGGCGAAGGCGCCTGCCAGCAGGCCGGTCACGGCACTGAGCGCCGCCCCGAGCCTCCAGTGGCCCGCGGCGGTGCGGCCGCGGCCGACGAGAAAGAGCACTGCCGCGGTTATGAGCAGCAGGATGCACAGCACGAACACAGGTGTCCCCCTCCGAAAACGCTCCGCGCCGCCCAGGGCGCGGCCCCGGCGCATCGTAGCGACCTCCGGTGTCGGGCCGTACCCGACCGCGGCCCGGACGGGGCGAGATCGCGCGCTCCGCTCTCCCGCCGCTGCCGGCCGGGTTCGGAACCGTGGGCGTGGGCGTCCAGGGCAGATCCGCCGAAACCGCCACCCGCCACGGTGCGGCCACGTCGCGGCGCGCCGGTTGCGGCAAGGTCGTACGTCTCCGGCAGGCCGTGACGCCAATCCGCGGGCCGGTCGGCCTCGGATTACAGAGGATGTTCCGGCCTGTCACGCCTACGGGAGAGCCATTGTGAAGGAAGCCGTACATATCGGCAGACGCCCATCAGCTGGACCTGATCTGCAGAAACTGCTGCACCAGGTCGCGCTCGGCGACCAGGACGCCTTCGCCGCGGTCTACGACGCCGTGGCCGGCTCCGTCCTCGGCGTCGCGCGGGCCGTTCTGCGCGATCAGGCGCAGTCCGAGGAGGTGGCGCAGGAGGTGCTGGTGGAGGTGTGGCGGACCGCCCCGCGCTACCGGCCCGAGCGCGGCACGGCCATCAACTGGATCCTCACCCTCGCCCACCGGCGGGCCGTG
This sequence comes from Streptomyces sp. H51, assembly GCF_035656535.1. Lineage (NCBI taxonomy): Bacteria > Bacillati > Actinomycetota > Actinomycetes > Kitasatosporales > Streptomycetaceae > Streptomyces > Streptomyces sp. H51. The sequence goes on along the minus strand of NZ_JAYMHD010000011.1, from coordinate 251,132 downwards.
GACCGGGTGCGGTCGGTGGAGGCCGCCGCGGCCCGTGACACCAAGGCCGCGCTGCTCGAGCAGCAGCCCGCGTACGACGAGGTGACCGAGCAGGTCGAGAGCCGGCTGGAGCGGGAGCAGGTGCGGCGCTGCCTGCGCACCCTGACCGAGCTGCAACGGCAGTCGGTCACTCTCGCCTACTACCGCGGACTGACCTACCGGGAGGTCGCCGAGGCGCTCACGCTGCCGCTCGGCACGGTGAAGACCCGGCTGCGCGACGGGCTGATCCGGCTCCGGGACTGCCTGGGGGTGACCGCATGACCACGACGGACCTGCATGCTCTGACAGGCGCCTACGCGGTGCACGCGCTGCCCGGCGACGAGCGTGCCGCCTTCGAGCGTCACCTGGCCGAGTGCGACGCCTGCGCGCAGGAGGTCGCGGAGTTCACGGCCACCGCCGGACGCCTGGCCCTGGCCGCCACGGTGCCGACGCGCCCCGCCATGCGGGAGCAGGTTCTCACCCGCATCACCACCGTGCGGCAGGTGTCGCCCGCAGTCGCGTCCCTGGAACGGGTACGCCGCGGCGCGCGGCCCGGACGCGGTCCGATCCGGTGGGCGCTGGCCGCCGGCGTGGCCGCCGCGACCGTGTTCGGCGGAACCGCCGTGTGGCAGTACGAGCGCGCCCAGGACGCCCGGCACGAGGCCGCCCAGGCGCGGCGGGCCGTCGGGGACCTGACCAGTGTGCTCACGGCACCCGACGCCAAGTCCCGCTCGGCACGCCTGGCGGGCGGCACCGGAACGCTGGTGGTCTCCGCCGAGCGGGACCGGGCCGTCTTCATGGCTTCGGACATGAACGAGCCACCGCGGGGCAAGGTCTACCAGCTGTGGTTCTCCGACGGCGGCGAGATGCGCTCGGCCGGCCTGATGGACCCCGGCCGCGGCAGCCAGGCGGTGCTCATGCGGGGTGCGGTGGACGGCGCCTCCGGAGTCGGCATCACGGTGGAGCCGGCCGGCGGATCGAAGCAGCCGACCTCGGCACCGGTCGCCCTGCTCGGCGTACCGACGTAGTGCCGGCGCGTGGGGACCGCCCGCCGACGGACTCCCACGCGCCTGTCGGCGCCGGTGCCGGTGCTGGTGTCGGCACCGGTGCTGACGCTGGCACCGGCGCGGTGGCCGAGCCGGTCGCCGGCCGGGCGGAGTACGGGTGACGTGGCGGGCACGGGCGAGGATGCGCGCGCCGACAGGTCCCTCCGGCCTGTCGGCCGGTCCCTTCGGCCTGTCGGCCGGTCCCTCCGGCCTGTCGGCCCGTCCCTCCGGCCTGTCGACCGGTCCCTCCGGCCTGTCGACCGGTCCCGTCGGCCCGTCCCTCCGGCCTGTCGGCCCGTCCCTCCGGCCTGTCGGCCCGTCCCTCCGGCCTGTCGGCCCGTCCCTCCGGCCTGTCGGCCGGTCCCGCCACTCCACCGCCGATGACAGCTGACCGGCGGCGGCAGCGGGCCTTCCGCGCCCGCCGCCGCCGGTCAGCTCGATGCCAGGCCGGACGGTCGTTCCACGACGTGCGCTCTTCCCGCCCTGGACGGACGGACGAAGAACGCGCAAGGGCCGGTCCGCAGGCGTTGTCGTCTGCGGACCGGCCCCGAGGAGAGGCATCCGCCGGGTCCTGCCGGTCGGGCGGTCGGCGGACGCCCCGGCACGAGGGGCGACGCCCCGGCACGAGGGGCGCGCAGGGCGGTCGCTCCCGTCGGGCCGACCGCCCGAGGCCCGCTTCCCCGGCCGGCCGGTGTGTCAGCTCCCGGGCATGAGGACACTGTCGATGATGTAGACGTTGGCGTTGGCGGTCTTGACGTTGCCGCAGACGACCTTCGCGGAGCCGTTCACGCTGTAGGACTCGCCCGACCCGGAGGTCGTCACCTTCGACTTCTCCAGCGTGTCGAAGGAGCCGTTCTCCAGGTCCTTCGGGGCCAGCTTCCGGCCGACGACGTGGTAGGTGAGGATCTTCGTCAGCTGGGCCTTGTCGTTGAGGACCTTGTCCAGGGTCGCCTTCGGGATCTTCTTGAAGGCGTCGTCGGTCGGCGCGAACACGGTGATGTCCTGGGCGTTGTTGAGGGTGTCGACCAGCCCGGCCTTCTTCACCGCCGAGACCAGCGTGGACAGCGCGGGGTTGTTGGACGCCGCGGTGGCCACCGGGTCCTTGGCCATGCCGTCGAAGGAACCCGCACCGTCTTCCGGCACCGCGGAGCAGGCCGGACCGAAGGGCTGGTCCATGCCGGTCGCCCCACTGCCCGAACCACCCATGTCCTCGCCGCTCTTGGAGGCCGAGCCGCTCTTGGAGGCCGAGGCCGAGGCCGACGCCTTGTCCGAGGAACCGGAGGAGTCGGACGTGCCCGAGTCACTGCTGCCGGAGCAGGCGGTCAGGGTCAGGGGGAGCACGGTCACGGCGGCGAGGAGGCCAGTGCTCAGGCGGAAACGGATGTTCATCATCTTCTCCTGTCGAACGGCGCAGCACGGTCCGGCTGCGTTCGGTGGAACGGAAAGGTGGTTCGGACGGCCACAAGGCGCTGTTCAGCGGCGATCACTCGACGGTCACGACCACGGAGTGCCATCCGCTGGCGCCGTCGGGAACGGTCCGGGTGCGTTTCTCCGTCTGCACGCTGCCGGTGCGGTCGGTGGCGCGCACGGTCAGGGTGTGACCGCCCTTGGTGGCCTGCCAGGAAAAGGACCACTGGCGCCAGGTGTCGCGGGAGTCCTCGGCGGCCAGGCGAGCCTCCTGCCAGGGCCCGTCGTCGACGCGGACCTCGACCCTGTCGATGCCGCGGTGCTGCGCCCAGGCGACGCCGGCCACCATCACCGTGCCGGACCTGGGCCGGGCGAACGGCCTGGGGGTGTCGATCCGTGACCCGGTCTTGACCGGGGCCCGGCGCGCCCAGCCCCGCTCGACCCAGTACGGGTCGTAGGCGTCGAAGGTGGTGAGCTCGATGTCCTCGATCCACTTGCAGGCGGAGACGTACCCGTACAGGCCGGGGACGACCATCCGGACGGGAAAGCCGTGCTCGAAGGGCAGCGGCTCGCCGTTCATGCCGAGGGCGAGCATCGCGTCGCGGCCGTCCATCACCTCCTCGAGCGGGCTGCCGATCGTCATACCGTCCACCGACCGGGCCACCAGCTGATCCGCCGGCCCGCCCCGGGAGGGCGGTTCGACACCGCATTCGGCGAGCAGGTCGGCCAGGCGTACGCCGATCCAGCGGGCGTTGCCCACGTACGGCCCGCCGACCTCGTTCGACACGCACGTCAAGGTGATGTCCCGTTCGATCAACTCCCTGCGCAGCAGGTCGTCGAACGAGTAGGTGACGGGCCGCCGCACTCCCTTGCCGTGGACCCGCAGCCGCCACCTCGTGGCATCCACCTTCGGGACCACGAGAGCGGTGTCCACCCGGTAGAAGTCCTCGTTCGCCGTGACGAAGGGACTGATTCCGGCGATCCGCAGCCCGGCCCTCCCGGGTACCGGTCGCGCCGGTGACCCGGGAACCGGCAGCACGAGCCGCTCGCGCGAGGCGACCGCGTTCTGCCCGCGCGCACCGTTCAGCGAACGGCCCGCCGCGCCCACCACGGCGGAAGCGGCGGCGGTGGATGCGGCCGCGAGGACGAACCCCCGACGATCCCAGGCCCGGAAGCCAGGACCGCTGTCCGTCGCCCGACCCGAGGCCCCGGGCTCCGGCGCAGCCGGCCGCCCCACCGCTGCCGACCGTCCCACCAGGACGTGCAGCAGAAGTGCCCCGGCAACGGCACCCACGACGGAGGGCAAGGCGTCGGTGACGCCGCCGGAGTCGGGCCGACCGACGGCGGCACCGGCCCCGACGACCCCGAAGAGAAGGACCCCGGCGGCTCCGACCCGCCTGAACCGCACCGCCAGCACACCCAGCGCCAGGGCCAGCACCGTCAGCACGGCGAGGATGCCCAACTGCAGCACGAACTTGTCGTCGGTGCCGAAGCGGCGGATCGCCCAGTCCTTCACCGGCGCGGGAGTGCGGTCGATGGCCGCGCCTCCGACCGCGACGACCGGACCGGCCTGCGGACGCACGGCCGCCGCCACCAGTTCGGCGACAGCCAGCGCGGCCACGCCGGCCAGAGCCCCGCTCAGCGCACCCAGCGCCAGGCGCAGCGGCCCCAGCCTCACCCGCGGTTCCTTCTCCTCATCCCTCACGCGGGGAATCCGTCTCCGCCACCCAAGCGGATTGGTCCCGCACCCGATCAGGCGAAAAGAAATTCCCGCACCAATCCAACCCGCCCTCCGCAACGGATTACCGGGCAGGTATGCGGCGGCCGGCCGAGCTGCACTCCCACGATCGAGGCACCGCGCAGCCCTCGTGCCAGGCGTTCGATGTCGGCTGCCGCACGCTGGCCTCCCTGTCCTGTGACCGTGAGGCAAAGGTGTTTGCGGGGTCACAGGGCGTATCGCCCCCATGCAAGGGGCGATACGCCCTGCCGCGCCGCTGGCTAACCCATGGTCTTGGCGCCGTCGAGGGACTCGCGGATGATGTCGGCGTGGCCGGCGTGCTGGGCGGTCTCGGTGATGATGTGCATCAGTACCCGGCGGGCCGACCACCGCCCGCCCGGCTCCGACCAGGGGGCTTTCGGCAGGGGTTGTGTGGCGTCCAGGTCGGGGAGGGTGGCGACCAGTTCGTCGGTTCGGCGGGCCACCTCGGCGTAGTCGGCGAGTACGCCGGTCAGCGTCTCGCCGGGCAGCATCCGGAACTCGTCGGCCCGTCGGGCCCAGTCGGCCTCGGTCATGGAGGTGAAGTCCGGCATCGCCGACGGGCCGTCCAGGATGAACCGCGCCCAGGCTCGCTCGACCACAGTGACATGTTTGATCAGGCCGCCCAGGCACAGCTGGCTGACGGTGGTCCGGCGCCCGGCCTGCTCATCGGTGAGGTCACGGGTGGTGAATCGCAAAAAGTGCCGGTGCTTGGCCAGGGCCTCCAGCAAGTCGGCGCGCTCGCCGGTGGCGGTGGGCTCATCGGCCGAGCCCTGGGTGGCCGGTTCGTTGACAGTCACGCTCTCGCTCATGGTCGCTCTGCCTTCCGTGCTTCGTGTATCGCCGGGCAAGGAGGACGCTAGAGGGCATGAAGGTCAGATCCTGACCTAAAAGGCCGGAGGGGTGCGGATGCTGAGGTTCGACCTGGTGCTTCACCTGTCGGGGTGGCGGGGGACCGCGAGGTGACTGACCAGGGCCCCGGCGTTCTCGCGAAATGTCCGGTCTGCGTCTCGCTGTCATGCGCGGGGAACTCGCCGCCGACAGCACCGGGGTGGCGAGTCACGTCAGTCTGCCGCCGGCCTGGCCTCCCTCCCGTCTCGGTGAAGGCGACCTTCCTACGGAGCTCTTGGTATCCGGCGCATCGAAGGACCACGGACATGAAGTGGTTCAGCTCGCCCGCGTTGTCCGGTGAGGACTTCGCGAAGTGTGTTTCCTCGGATCGCCGCCGACGCCTATCACTCGTCCGCCTCTCACCGTGCCGGCGAAAACGAGCGGGGCCGCCACCCCCTCCGGCCGGTGTGAGTGCCGGACGGAAGGAGGCGGCGGTCCCTGGCATCATGCGGTCAGTCGCCTTGACTCAGCCTGGGCTGTGGGGGACCGACCATGTCCGCGTACGGATTGGGCTCTCCCGTGTCCGGGCTGATGCCGAGCGCGAGGAGGCGTTGGGCCTCCCGGACGTGCACGAAGCGCCGTACGCCGTCGTCATCCGCCCTCATGGGGTCGATCTCACCGCGGAAGAGACGCACGAGGTACTCGAGCATTCCGCAGCCGTGGACGCTCCAGGAGAGACCACCTCGACTCCACACGGCCACCGGCCAGCGCCGGGGATCCTGCTCGTCGATCACCCAGCACAGCAGGTCGGCACGCGCGTTCACGCCCCAGGCGATGACCGGCGGTGTGGCCGGCGAGCCGTAACCGGCCGGGGGCTTCTCCAGCCACATCCGCCGCGCCTCGGCCGTCTCCTCCGCCATGTCACCGGAGGGAACAGGGCCCTCGGCCGGGCCGGGGACGAGGAAGGCGAGGAACGCGTCGGTCTCACCGTCACCGTATGTGGCCACGAACTCCTTGTAGGCCTGGGGAAACGTGACTCCCCAGACGTGCTCGACCTTCTGTCAGTCGACCGAGTCTCCCGCACCGTCGTGTGGCGGCATGAGATCCCGCAGCTGGGCGATCAACGGTTGCTCGTCCATGAATTCTCCTCAAGTCAGGAGCGTGGGTCAGTAAACAACTCCGGGAATGCCGCGCCTCGTGGTGAAGTGCGGCTGCCGAGCGCTGCTCCTGAAAAGGCGTGGCTGCCGGGCGGTTGTGATGCGAAAATCAGTCCGCAACTTGATCCACATCCGCGTCCCGGAGGTCCGCATGGACGTCGCCTCGCTGCTGCCGTTGACCACGGCCCGGTTGTCGCTGCGTCTGTTCACTCCCGGCGACGCCGACGACCTGTACGCCTACCAGAGTCTGCCGAGCGTGGCGCGCTACTTGTACCGGCCGGCGCACACTCGTGAGCGCAGCGAGCAGGTTGCCGCAGAGCGCGCCGCGCAGACGGCCTGGCGCGCCGACGGGGACAAGCTGGCGCTCGCCGTCTGCCGACGCGATGAGCCCGGCGTCCTTGGCGAGGTGAGCCTCGCCCTGGCCGATGCCCGCGCCGCCCAGGCCGAGATCGGCTGGACTCTCGACCCAGGTCACCAAGGGCACGGCTACGCGACCGAGGCGGCCGCGGCGCTGGCTGGGTTTGCCTTCGACACGCTGGGCGTGCACCGGCTCTACGCACGGCTGGATGTGGAGAACACCGGGTCTGTGCGGGTCTGTGAGCGCCTCGGGATGCGCCGGGAGGCGCACCTGGTCGAGAACGACCTCGACGGGGATCGCTGGGGCAGCGAGTACATCTACGCGGCGCTGTCCGCGGATCTTGGCAGTCGATCAGGCGATTGAGCCCGCCGCCGGATACGACGCTGTGACGCCCGGCTTCGTCCGTGCGACCACCCCGTGTCTGCCGGCCAATACGTGACCCGGTCGATCCTTCCCGGCCGTATGCAGCCCGTAGCGGCTCCTCGGTGACTGGCGACCGGCTCGGTCCGCCGACGCGTGACGCCCGCGAGGTCGCCAGCACGCGCACACGCCGCGGGGGACGGCGGACATGCTGACGAGCGGCCGCTCCGGGTGTCACCGCCGCGTACGAGCCAGTGGTTCCCGGCGAGCGGGCCCGCGGAACTCACGGGGCGGAGGACGTGGTCTGCGTCGGCGCCCGTGAGTTGCCGTCCGTCGGCGCCGGGGGTGAGAACGCGAACAGGGCCACCAACGCGGCGACCACCGTCCCCCAGACGCAGATCGCACCCACGAGATCGCGTGCATGCGGGCCGCCGCCCGTCGCGGCCTGGTCCCTGAGGCGGTACACGGCCACCGCCGCCGCCGTCGCGACCAGCAGGATCAGGACTGCTGTGCCGTCCATGTGCAGTGTCATTGCCGGGCCTTCCGAGGATCGGGGCCTGCCCGCCGGTGTCCGGTGAGGATCCCGGGCGGGCAGGCGCGACCGATGTGCTGCGTCGCGGCGTCGGAGCGTGGGACGTAAGGGGCCGGACAGCCGTCGTGCAGGCATCCTGACACGCCGTTTTCACGGTCCGGGGCTTCCCAACTGCCGTCATTTGCCCGTGAGTTCAGGAGTGCCTGACGTATGAGGTCAGAGTAGGGGATTCTCCCGGGGCCCCGTCATGAGCCGTATGTGTACAACCGCGCGGGTCGCACTTTGACGTTCTGCATAAGTCGGTCGGCGCGGGTGACCAGTGCGTCAGGTTCCGGTTCGGCGCGGTGCAGCGTGTCCCAACCCGATGTCCGCCCCGCCCCCGGCCGCCGCGCCACGCGGTGCTGGGGCTCGGCGCCGCCCAGGTGCCTCGCGCCCCGTTCAGCGTGTACTGACGAGTGGGTGGGCACGTACCTGTGAGCACCATCCGTGTTGAGACCTCCGCCGCGACCTTCACGCGGGTGGCGGCTGACGGAGGATTGCGGGTGGTCCGGTGCACGACTCGCGGCACGGTTGCGCCACGCCGCTGACGGCGGCCGACGTCGCGCCACGGGTCATCATGGAGATCCTGGGGCACAGCCAGATCAGCATCACGATGGGCATGTACACGCACGTCGTGCACGACACCCCGCGGGGGCGATCGGCCACATGGACCGGCTGCTCAAGAGCCGTCTGCCCGCCGTCTGAGAGGCGACTGCCGTCAACCACTGCCGTCAAAGGCCCACCACCCACGGATTTCCGTAGGTGGTGGGCCTTTTGCCTGGTGCCCCCGGCAGGATTCGAACCTGCGACACCCGCTTTAGGAGAGCGGTGCTCTATCCCCTGAGCTACGAAGGCGGACGTGGCCGTGAAGGTCACAGGCGTAGCGTACCGGATTCGGTGTGGGCGATGGGGGTCAGGAGGGTGGGACGCGGGTGAAGCGGCCTGCCACCGACAGGTCGTCCTCGATGCGGTCCGCCGTGCGGCGCAGTTCGGGGAGGATGTCCCGGACGCATTCCTCCACCGTGCGCCGGGCCGCGTGCGTCGCGACGTTCACGGCGGCCACCGCGTGGCCCGTACGGTCGCGGATCGGGACCGCGATCGAGCGCAGGCCCTCCTCCAGTTCTTCGTCGGTCAGGGCGTAGCCCTGGGTTCGGATCCGGGGCAGGAGGCGGGTCAGGGTCTGCGGGTCGGTGACCGTGCGGGGAGTCAGCGGTTGCGGGGTGCCGAGGGCGTGGGGCGGCGGTGGCGCGTCCGCCAGCATCACGCGTCCCAGTGATGTCGCGTACGCCGGCAGCCGGGTGCCCACCGTGATGTTCACGCTCATCACGCGGGTCGTGGCCACCCGGGCCGTGTACTGGATCTCCGGGCCGGACCCCGAGTCCGTCAGTACCGCCAGGGACGCCGACTCGTGGACGCGTGCCGACAGCTCCGCCAGGTGCGGGGTCGCGAGCTCGGGGAGGGTCGTGCGGGAGAGCGGGGGGAAGCCCAGGGAGAGGACCCGGGGCGTCGGGGTGAAGGTGCGCGGATCGTCGCCCGGCGTCACCAGGCCGAGGTGTTCGTAGGTGATCAGGGCCCGGCGGGCCGTCGCCCGCGCCAGGCCCGTCGCGTTCGCCACGTCCGTCAGGGTCAGCGCGGAGCGGCCCTCGCCGAACGCCGTCAGGACCGTAAGGCCCCGCGCCAGCGACTCCACGAACTCGCGGCCCAGTCGCTGCTTCGACGCGCCCGTCCAGGCCGCCAGGCCCGAGGGCTCGGGCGCGGGCTCGGGCTCGGGCGGGGGCGCGGTGCGCAGGTCGTCCTCCATCCGCGACACCGTCGCGCGCAGGCGCTCCAGCAGCGTGTCCCGCAGGTCCGCCGCCGTGTGCCGGCTGGTGTGGCTCACCACGTTCGCCACGCAGGCGATCCGGCCGGTGCGGGGATCTCGTACGGGTACGGAGACGGCGACAGACCGGGTTCGATCAACTGGTCGTCCAGCGCCCAGCCGCGCGCCGCCGCCTGCGCCGTGCGGTGCTCGAAGTCGGCGTCGGCCGAGGGGTGTTCGCGCGGGGGTACGGCCGGGAAGGCGTGGTCGTGCGGGTCCGCCGCGCGGCGCGCGCCACCTCTGCCAATCAGCCTCCGTCCACTCGGTCGCGAACAGCGTTGCCGGCGCGGTGCGTTCGGCCGGCAGCAGGTCGCCGATGCGGAAGCTCAGCGACATCGCGCGGCGGCGGGTGGCCTGGTGGATGAAGCGGATGCCGTCGCGGTCCGCGACCGCCAGCGACACCGACTCGTCCAGTTCGTCGGCCAGCGCGTCGGCGTGCCCGCCCAGCAGCGCGGGCAGGCGCAGGGCGGCCAGGTAGGCGTTGCCCAGTTCCATCAGGCGGGGGCCAGCACCGCGTCACGGCCGTCCAGGCGGACGTAGCCCATGCGGCCCAGGGTCATGGTGATGCGGTCGACCGTGGAGCGGGCCAGGCCGGTGGCCCGCTCCAGGCCGCTCGGACTCAGCGTGCCGCCCGCCTCCGTCAGCCGCTGCAGCACGCCGATTCCCCGGATCAGCGGCGTGACCGCCTCGGCCGGTGGGAACGGCTCGGTCGGGGCGGGGGAGGCGTCGGCGGGGCGGGCGGCGTTCATCGCGGTATCGGGGGCGGGAGCCGGGACGGGAGCGAGGGCGGACGCGAGGACGGGGGCGGCGGGGGCGGGGGCGGGAGCGGGGGCACCGGGTTTCGGTTTCTGGTACGTCGGTTCGGCACGCCTACCGTAATGCGCGCGTCCGTCAGCGCTGGGCCGGGGCGATCGAAGGGGCGGCGCCTCGCCCTGCCCGGTCGTTCATCCCCGGGTCACCGCCACCCGGTAGTCCCCCGCTCCGTCCCGGCTCGTCACCGTGATCCGGATGTCGGCGTCCGGGGCGCGGAACTCCTCGCCGGGAGTGAAGGGGGCGTCGGAGAGTTCCGCGTGGACGTTCGGGGCGTGGGCGCAGCCGCCGCTGTCGGGCTGGGCGTCGTAGACCGTGACCGGGCCCATGCCGGTGTCCACGCCGGCGTCGACCCGGTAGATGAGCACGCCCGGCCGGCACACGGCCTCGTCGTTGCCCTCGCGGGTGCGTACTTCGACGGCGTAGCCGCGGCGGCTGTCGATGGGCACGAAGATCAGCTTCGGGCCGCCGGTGCGGGCGAGCGGGGTCAGCGTGTACCGCACGGTGCCGTGCGTCGCCGCGCAGGTCACCTGGCCGGGGTCCAGCCAGCCCAGCTTCCACTTGTGCCAGCCGAGCGTGTCGTTGTTGGCCCCCCAGTCCTCGCTCATGATGTCCCAGTGCCCGACGGCGCCCCCGCCCTCCTGGGTGTAGAGGTCGGGCAGACCGAAGACGTGGCCGTTCTCGTGCGGCAGCACGCGGTACCCGGTGCGCCCGTAGGAACCGGAGCCGTCGTCCTGGCGGGAGTAGACGAAGGAGGCGTTGGCCACGGGGACGCCGTCGGCGATGGGGGCCTCCTTGTTGCCGGCGAAGGTCACCGACAGGACGGTGTCCAGGGCGGACGGGCCGGCGTTCGGGGTGATCAGCACGTTGAGGAAGTCGTAGGCGCGGAAGTCGACCTGCGGATCGGCCGCGGTGACGATGTCCTGGACCAGTTCGCGGTAACCGGGGTCGAAGGGGGCGCCGCGTTCTATGCCGTACGACCGGAAGGGCTTCGGCATGCGCAGCCAGCGCGGGACGGGCGCCTCCGGGCGGTAGACGAGCCGCCCGTAGGAGGCGGTGCGGAACCACTCCTGGGTCTGGGGGAAGAACTCGCGGAAGCGGTCGAGGGCGTCCCCCTTCCCGTGCGCGTCGGGGAAGTCGATCATCAGGTTCAGGGCCCGTACGGTGCCGGTCGAGCGCGAGTAGCCGCTGACGGTCGGCACGCCCTCCGACATCTGGACGGAGCGGCCGCCGCTGATCAGGCAGGGGCTGAGCGCGGAGCCGCGGGCCAGGGAGACCGGGCCGGCCCCGGCCGTGGTGGAGCGGGACGTGAGGTCGCCCGTGCCGGCCGAGGTGGCGACCGTCAGGGTCAGCGCGGTCACGGCCGTGAAGGCGGCCGCACGGCGCGGGCGTATCCGACGGCGGAGCGGAGCCTGGGGGCGGGGGCGCTCATGCTGCATGCACGGGTCCTTCGTCCACGGCAGCCGACGGTGACGGACTGCTCCTTTCTGATCACCCTGTGTCGGGTGATGTGCGCACGCGCGCTGAAAGGGGCCGATCGTGCGTTTTTGTGTGACTCAGGTCACATGCAATCTCCCTCCGGGTGGGAAATAACCGGGGATCGTTTCCCCGTTTAGACCTGTGTCCGACCGAAACGGGGACTCGGTCCCCGGATCGCCGCAGTACCGCACTACCGCATTGGCTGCAGTTCTCGTAGAAGTCGTGGAACTCGCAGTACCTGTAGTCACCCGATCGAGCTGAGGAGTCCGCCGTGCAGGCCATGACGACCGCGACCCGCGTGCAGCGGAAGGTGAGCCGGCCGCGTGCCGACGCCCTGCGCAACCGCGAGCGGATCGTCGCCGCCGCCCGGGAGATGTTCACCGAGTACGGCCCGGACGTGCCGCTGGACGAGATCGCCCGCCGGGCCGGCGTCGGCAACGCCACGGTCTACCGCAATTTCCCCGACCGCGACGCGCTGGTCCGTGAGGTCGTCTGTTCCGTGCTGGACCGGACGTCCGAGGCGGGCGAGCAGGCGCTGGCGGAGACCGGGGACGCCTTCGAGGCGCTGGAGCGCTTCGTGCACGCCGCTGCCGACGAACGGATCAGCGCGCTGTGCCCGATGGTGGCCGCGGCCTTCGACGAGAACCATCCCGATCTGGAAGCGGCGCGCCGGCGCTGCGAGCAGATCATCGCGAGTGTGATGGAGCGGGCCAGGAAGGCCGGCCAACTCCGCCCCGACGTCGGCGTCGGTGACCTGATGGTCGCCGTGGCCCAGCTCAGCCGGCCGCCGGCCGGGACCGACTGTCTCAGCGTCGACCGCTTCGTCCACCGTCATCTGCAGTTGTTCCTGGACGGACTGCGGGCCCCGGCCCGTTCTGTCCTGCCGGGGGCGGCGGCCACCATGGAGGATCTGCGCCGGCCCTGACCGATGAGTTCAGCACTGAACGCACCGAACGCACCGAACGCACCGAACGCACCGAAGCACCAAGCGCCTGAGCGTTAGCCACCGGACCGCGAAACGCCTCGTCGGCCGTCGCCGTGGATGAGCCGCAGACGAGTCGTGGACGAGTCGTTCCCTCACTACGCCCTCGCGACGTCCTCAGAGTTCCTCCGTTACGACACCTGTACCGCCGTCCCGTTCTTACGTCCGCCCGAAGTCCCGAAGTCCCGAAGTCCCGAAGTTCCGAAGTGGGTACCTCCATGTCTGAAACAGCCCGGAGCGCTCCCAGCGCTCTCCAGAAGGCCCCTGATTCCAACCGCTGGAAGGCGCTCGTCTTCATCGCGCTCGCCCAGCTGATGGTCGTCCTCGACGCGACCATCGTGAACATCGCACTGCCGTCCGCGCAGCAGGACCTGGGCATATCCGACGGCAACCGCCAGTGGGTCGTCACCGCCTACGCGCTCGCCTTCGGCGGTCTGCTGCTCTTCGGCGGCCGGATCGCCGACCTGTGGGGCCGCAAGCGGGCCTTCGTCATCGGCCTGACCGGCTTCGCCGGCGCCTCCGCGCTCGGCGGTGCCGCCACCACCGGCGCGATGATGTTCGGCGCCCGCGCGCTGCAGGGTGTGTTCGGCGCGATGCTCGCGCCCGCCGCGCTGTCCCTGCTCGCCGTGATGTTCACGGACGCCAAGGAGCGCGCCAAGGCGTTCGGCATCTACGGTGCGATCGCCGGTGGCGGCGGCGCCGTCGGCTTCATCCTCGGCGGTGTGCTCACCGAGTACCTGGACTGGCGCTGGACGTTCTTCGTCAACATCCCGTTCGCCATCGTCGCCGCGCTCGGCGCGTACTTCGTCATCCGTGAGCCGGAGGGCGGCCGCAACCGCAACCCGCTCGACATCCCCGGTGTCCTGCTGTCCACCCTCGGCCTGGTCTCGCTGGTCTACGGCTTCACCCGGGCCGAGTCCGACGGCTGGGGCGACTCCCTGACGGTCGGCCTGTTCACCGCCTCCGCGCTGCTCCTGCTGGCCTTCGCCGTGACCGAGTCCAAGGTCAAGGCCCCGCTGCTGCCCCTGCGGGTGGTGACCGACCGTAACCGCGGCGGCATCTACCTCTCGCTCGGCATCGCCATCATCGCGATGTTCGGCACGTTCCTCTTCCTGACCTACTACCTGCAGGTCATCAAGGACTTCTCGCCGATCCAGACGGGCTTCGCCTTCCTGCCGATGGTCGCGGGCATGATGATCGGCTCCACCCAGATCGGCACCCGCCTGATGACCCGGGTCCCGGCCCGGACGCTGATGGGCCCCGGCTTCCTGGTCGCCGCGACCGGCATGCTCCTGATGACGCAGCTGGAGATCGGCTCGTCGTACGTCTCGACGATTCTTCCGGCGATGCTGCTGCTCGGCCTCGGCATGGGTACGGCGTTCATGCCGGCCATGTCCCTGGCCACCCTGGGCGTCGAACCGCGGGACGCCGGTGTCGCCTCCGCGATGGTCAACACCTCGCAGCAGGTGGGCGGCGCGATCGGCACGGCCCTGCTGAACACGATCGCCGCGTCCGCGACGACCGCGTACATCAAGGACCACATCGCGACCGCGACCTCCAAGCAGCAGGCGCAGCTGGTCCAGATGCAGGGCGCGGTGCACGGCTACACCAACGCCATCTGGTTCGCCGTCGGCATGCTGGTGCTCGCCGCGGTGATCGTGGTGACCTTCGTGAACGCCGGCCGTCCCGGTGCCACCACCGTGTCCGGGGCCGCGGAGGGCGTCGAGGACGAGGTGGCCGTCCCGGTGGTCGTCCACTGACGGTGACCGTCGGTCGTACCCCCTTCGGTACCACTCGGTTCCACTCGGCACTGATCGGCACTGATCGGTACCGATCGGTGCCACTCGGTACTACCCGTGCGGAACGAGGAAGGGACGCCTCGTGCGCACGGGCCCCGGGACCTGCCCGGCTGCCCGCCGGATGAACGGCTCAGCGCAGCCAGGGCAGGTCCGCGCCCGCTTCGTCGGGCTGGAGTCCCTCGGCGACGATCTGCATGATCTCGCCGAGGGACTTCTGCTGTTCCGGGGTGAGCCGCTCGAACACCGCCTGCCGTACGGCCGTTACGTGGCCCGGCGCGGTGCGCCGGAGCACGTGGTACCCCTCGTCCGTCAGCACCGCGAACTGGCCCCGCTTGTCGGAGGGGCAGTCCTCGCGCCGTACCCAGCCGTTCTTCTCCAGGCGGGCGACCGCGTGGGACAGGCGGGAACGGGTGATCTTGGCCTGCATGGCCAGCTCCGTCATCCGCAGCCGGCCGTCCGGGGACTCGGCGAGGCCGACGAGGAGGCCGTAGTAGATGTGCGGCATGCCCGCGTCCCGCTGGAGCTGGCGGTCGAGGTGGTCCTCCAGGAGCGTGGTGGCGTGCAGGTAGGAGCGCCAGATGCGCTGCTCCTCGTCGGTGAGCCAACGGGGCTCGCGGGGCTCGCGGGCCTCACGAGGCTCACGAGGTTCGCGGGGCTCAGGTGCCTCGGGGGGGCGACGGGGCCCGGTGGTCTCGTCGGCGGGTGCGGAAGCGTTCATGTGCTCCACTGTACGAGGAATCTCCTTGAATCTTAAACAAATCGGGCGTAGGGTGGCCGCAAGACATTGAGAGTTAAAGTAAAAGCAGGGAGTCGCCGCCATGTCCGCCGCCACCCAGGAGCGCATGCCGGAGCGCATGCCCGCCCTCTACCTCAGTCACGGCGCCCCGCCGCTCGCGGACGACCCCGTCTGGCCCGGCGAACTCGCCGCCTGGTCCGCCTCCCTGCCGCGCCCCAAGGCGATCCTCATGGTCTCCGCCCACTGGGAGGAGGCCCCGCTCGCAGTCGGCGCCACCGAGACGGTCCCGCTCGTCTACGACTTCTGGGGCTTCCCCGAGCACTACTACCGGGTCCGGTACGAGGCTCCCGGCGCCCCCGAACTCGCCGCGTCCGTCCGTGCGTTGCTGCGCGCGCCCGGCATGCCCGTGCAGGACGTGCCGGACCGCGGCCTCGACCACGGCGCCTATGTGCCGCTCGTCGAGATGTTCCCGGCCGCCGACATCCCGGTCCTCCAGGTCTCCATGCCGACCCTGGATCCGGTGAAGCTCATGGAGATCGGCCGCAGGCTGGCCCCGCTGCGCGACGAGGGCGTGCTGATCGTCGGCTCCGGCTTCTTCACCCACAACCTGGCCGCCCTGCGGCACCTCGGCGCGGGAGTGCCCGCCTGGTCGGCCGAGTTCGACGACTGGGGCCACCGCATGCTGGAGACGGGTGACGTGGACGCGCTGCTCGACTTCCTGCGCAAGTCCCCGGCCGGGCGCCTCGCCCACCCGCGCACCGAGCACTTCGCCCCGCTGTTCGTGACGATGGGTGCCGCCGACGCGGCCGGCGAGCTGGACGCGCAGAAGTCGGTGATCGAGGGGTTCTGGATGGGGCTGGCCAAGCGGTCGGTGCAGTTCGGCTGACCCCCGGGCGGCCGCGGCGCCTGCCAGGCCGACGGTCGGGGTTCCTGCCCGGCCGACGGTCGGGGTGCCTGCCCGGCCGACGGCTGTGGTTCCTTCTGCGGCTACGCCCGGCCGACGGCGGTAGGGGGCCCCTTCCGGTCTGCCCGGCCGGCGGCCGCAGGTCCTTCTACAGCTCCTTCTCGTACCAGGCGACGTCCCAGTAGCGGCCGAACTTGCGGCCCACTTCCCGGTAGGTGCCGAGGTGGCGGAACCCGAAGCGTTCGTGCAGCCGGGTGGACGCCTCGTTGGGCTGGGCGATGCCGGCGTAGGCGCGGTGCAGGTCCTCGCCCGCCAGGGCCTCGAAGAGGGCCCGGTACAGCAGCGTGCCTGTGCCCCTGCGGCCCGCGTGCGGCGCCACGTAGACCGTCGTCTCGACGGAGGTCCCGTACGCGGGTTTGGCGCGGAAGGGGCCGGACGTGGCGTAGCCCAGAATCTCCTGTGTGTCCGGGTCCGCGGCAACCATCAGGCGGTGCGGTCCGTCTTCGGGGTGGGAGAGCAGCCAGGGGCGTCGCTCCGAAGGGGTGAAGGTGGCGGTGTCGAATGTGATGGGCGTCTCACGCACATAGTGGTTGTAGATCTCGGTGAGGGCCCTGAGGTCCCTCTCGGCACCCGGCCTGACCTGCACCTCTGCATGTTCTGACGGCACTGCGTCTCCTCCCGGAGCGGCACAGGGTACTGCATGATCAGAAAAATCGGAGGGCGGGTTGGGAATTCTGTCCGGATTCCAGTCGTTGTGCCCATCAGATGCCGGGCACCCGAGGAAAGTGTCGAGACGTACTCGAAGGCGAGTACCGGGCATCCGAAGAAACACCCGCCAGCCCTCCCCACTCTCGACTTCGATCGAGCGGGGGACCCGCAACGCAAAGGGAGCACGCATGGCAACCCGTGCCGTCGCCCGTCGTCAGTCCGCCTCCGGTGGGACCGTCGACAAGGCCAGCAGTGTTCGCGCACACGGCGGCGAGATCGCGGACCGCGACCTGGTCGGCATGTACCTCGACGAGATCGCGCGCACGCCGCTGCTCGACGCCGCCAAGGAAGTCGAGTTGTCCCAGATCATCGAGGCGGGTGTCTTCGCACAGCAGGTGCTCGACGGATACGAGGAGTCCAAGGCCGACGCGACCCGCGAGGAGCTGGCGGCCCTGGTCGCCCAGGGCGAGCGCGCCAAGGACATCTTCATCCGCTCCAACCTCCGCCTGGTCGTGGCCGTGGCCCGCCGCTACCCGCGCAGCGGCCTGCCCCTGCTCGACCTGATCCAGGAGGGCAACGCCGGTCTGGTGCGCGCGGTGGAGAAGTTCGACTACCGCAAGGGCTTCAAGTTCTCGACGTACGCGACGTGGTGGATCCGCCAGGCCATCACCCGTTCGATAGCCGACCAGTCCCGCACCATCCGCCTGCCCGTCCACCTCGTGGAGGAACTGGGCCGCATCCGCCGCGTGCAGCGCGAGTTCAACCGGGAGCACGGCCGGGACCCGGAGCCCGCCGAGATCGCCGCCGAGCTCGGCTCCAACCCGGAGCGAGTCATCGACGTCCTCGACTGGGCCCGCGACCCGGTGTCGCTGAACATGTCGGTGGACGACGAGGGCGAGACCCAGTTCGGCGACCTGCTCGAGGACACCTCGGCGGTCTCCCCGGAGCAGTCGGTCCTCACCCTGCTGCGCAGCGAGGAACTCGACCACCTCATCGGCCGCCTGGACCCGCGCACGGCCTCCATCATCAAGATGCGGTACGGCATCGAGGACGGCCGCGAGCGCACGCTGACGGAGGTCGGCAAGGAGCACGGTCTGACGCGCGAGCGCATCCGCCAGATCGAGAAGCACGCCCTGCTGGAGCTGAAGAAGCTGGCCCGCGACACCGGCTTCGAAGCGGTCGCCTGACGGCGGCCCGGCCGGTCGCCCTCGGCGGCCCGGCGGTGGCGTGACGGCCCAGCGGTGGGCCAGCGGTGGGTCAGCGGTTCAGCGGTGGTCTGGCGGGCGCCCGGCGGCGGGCTGTGGTCGGCCGGCGGATCGGGCCGATCGCGGCCGGCCTGTCGTCGGTGCGATGCCGGTGTGCGGCCGGTGTGAGGTCGGCGCGATGCGGGCGCGGTTCCGGTAGTCCGGCGCGGCTACGAAGCTCGGTGTCCCGGACGGTGTCCCGGACGGCGTGCGGCAGGCCGTGCCGCGTACGCCGGGTGGCGAAAGACCGCGCAAACAATGGCCACAGGACGCTGCTTCAAGCGGCTGGGCCCTGGGAAAAAGACTTCAGGGCACAAGAGTTCGGGCCCTCCGGGCCCGCGAACCAGGGTCGGCGGGACACACCCTCCACCCCCACGGACCACACCCGGTCCCGACGCAACCCCCCGGCGCCGGGACTCTCCCCGAGCCGGGCTTCGGCGCCCTTCCCCCCAGGGCGCCGGGGCCCGGCTCCTCTTTCGCCCTGCGCTCGGAACGGCGGGTCACCCCGGACCTGAACCCCGGGGTGGCCCGCCGGACGGCAGATTTTTCCATACGAGCACGGATCGCCGGTGCGGCCGGTGTGACCGGTGTGACCGAGGTGGCCGGGGCGACCGGAGTGACCATGGCGGCCGGAGTGACCGGGGTGGCCGGGGTGACCGGGCGGCCTACCCCGTCTCCCGGTCCGGCTCGGGAGCGCCCCCGCGTCCGGCCCGCGTCAGGCGCGCGCCCATCTCCCGCACGGCGGCGACCAGTTCCTCCGGCTCCCGGACCGTGAAGTCGAACCCCAGGATGGCGAGCCGGGCCGCCAGCCACTCGACCGAGTCGCCGACCGTGGCCCGCAGGCGGCAGCCGGCGGCGCCGAGGGGCTCCGGAATCCCCAGCCAGGACGGCACGCGCGCCGCGACGGCCTCGACGGGCGCGGCGAACGTGACCTCGAACTCGTAGCCGTACGACTCGTGCCGTCGCTGCATCGACTGCCGCAGGTACTCCGCCGCGCTCCCCGTCGGCAACTCCCGCGGAGCGAACCGCGCACCGGTCGCGAACGGCCGGCTCACCCGGTCGACGCGGAACGTGCGCCAGTCGGCGCGGTCGAGGTCGTAGGCGACGAGATACCAGCGCCGTCCCGTCGACACCAGCCGGTGCGGCTCGGTGACGCGCCGCGACTCGGTGCCGTCCTTGGCCCGGTAGGCGAACCGCAGCCGCTCCCGTCCCGCCACCGCGGACGCTATGGCGGTGAGCGTCTCCGAGGCGATGCTCGGCCCGTCCCCGCTGGTCAACGGCGTCGTCGCGGACTGGAGGGCGGCGACGCGGGGACGCAGGCGGGAGGGCAGCACCTGGTCCAGCTTCGCCAGGGCCCGTACGGACGCCTCCTCGACGCCCTCGACCGCGTGCCCCGCGCCGGCCCTGAGGCCGACCGCGATCGCCACCGCCTCCTCGTCGTCGAGCAGCAGCGGCGGCATGGCCTTGCCCGCGACCAGCCGGTAGCCGCCGTCGGCCCCCTTGGTGGCCCGCACCGGGTAGCCCAGCTCGCGCAACCGGTCGATGTCGCGCCGGACCGTGCGCCGGGAGACGCCGAGCCGGTCGGCGAGCTCGCCGCCGGGCCATTCACGAGGTGTCTGGAGGAGCGACAGGAGCTGTAGGAGCCGGGCCGGGGTGTCCGTCGTCATGCGTTCGAGGATGCCGGAGAAGTAGGACATGACCTGACCTATTGCCGCCCTAGCTTCCAGCACATGACCTCAACCGAATCCCGTGGGGACACGTCCGACACCGCCGCGGAGTCACCAGCGGACCGACGCCGCTGGTTCGCGCTCGCCATCGTGATGACGGCGGCCTTCATGGACCTCGTCGACGTCACGATCGTCAACATCGCGATCCCGTCGATCCGGCAGGAGTCCGGCGCTTCCTTCAGCCAGATCCAGTGGATCACCGCCGGCTACGCGCTGGCCTTCGCGGCGGGCCTGATCACGGGCGGCCGGCTCGGCGACATCCACGGCCGCAAGCGGCTGTTCCTCGTCGGCATCGGCGGCTTCACGCTCGCGTCGGCCCTGTGCGGTTTCGCCGCGAGCCCGGAGATGCTGGTCGCCTCCCGGATCCTGCAGGGCGGCATGGCGGCGATGATGGTCCCGCAGGTCCTGTCGATCGTGCACGCCACCTTCCCGGCGCACGAACGCGGCAAGGTCTTCGGCATGTTCGGTGCCGTCGTCGGGCTGGGCGCGGTCTCCGGTCCGCTGCTGGGCGCGCTGCTGACCGAGTGGAACCTGTTCGGTCTGGAATGGCGGCCGATCTTCCTGATCAACCTGCCCGTGGGCATCGCGGGACTGTTCCTCGGCGGCCGTTTCATCACCGAGTCGAAGGCGCCGCGGGCGCTGAAGCTGGACCTGGTGGGCGTCGCGCTGGCGACGCTCGCGCTGCTGATGCTGCTCTACCCGCTCACCCGCGGCCTCGAACTGGGCTGGCCGCTGTGGGGACACGTGTCGATGGCCGGCTCGGTCGCCGTCTTCGCGGCGCTGGTGGCGTACGAGCGGCGGAAGGCGGCGCGGGACGGTTCCCCGTTGGTCGAACTGTCGCTGTTCAAGGTCAAGAGCTTCGCTGCCGGGATCGCGGTGCAGACCGTGTTCGGGACCGGGCTCGGTGTCTTCTTCCTGGTGTGGACCCTGTACATGCAGACCGGCCTGGGCTGGAGCCCGCTGCGGGCGGGGCTGACGGGCGTGCCCTTCTCGATCGCGGTGTCCGTTGCGGCCGGGCTGTCCGTGCAGAAGCTCGCTCCGCGCTTCGGGCGCAAGGTGCTGCAGGCGGGCGCGCTGGCGATGGGGGCGGGCGTGCTGCTCTACATCTGGGAGTCCGGCCGCTACGGCCTCGGCATCACCCCCTGGCAGATGGCGCCGCCCCTCGTCGTCATGGGCGCCGGCATGGGCCTGATCATCGCCCCGCTGACGGACGCGAACCTGTCCGAGGTGCCGCGCGAGCACGCCGGTTCGGCGTCCGGGCTCATCAACACCGTGCGGCAGATGGGCAACGCGCTGGGGCTCGGGCTGGTGTCGGTGGTCTTCTTCGGCGAGATCCCCGACCGGCTGAGCCGTCAGGCCGTGGGCCCGGCCTTCGTGGACGCCTTCCGGCACGCGATGGGGTGGGTGGCCGCGGTGATGGCCGTGATCTTCCTGCTGATGTTCGCCCTGCCCAAGCGTGCGTCGGCCGCGTCAGCCGGGGGTGCGGAAGCCGCGTCGGCCGGGGGTGCGTCGGCCGGGGGTGCGGGGGCCGCGTCCGCCGGAGGTACGTCCGCAGAGGGCGCGTCCGCCGGGGGCGTTACGGGCACGTCGGGCGCGGCGGCCAGGGAAGCGGAGGGCGTGAGCCCGGAGGCGGACCGCGTGGAGGCGGTGGGTGCGGAGGCGGCGGGTGTGGAGGCGGCGGGTGCGGCAGCGCTGACACCCCGGGGATCCCGGTGATCCGCGGCCTCCCGGCCACCGCAACTGACTGCGGTGGCCGGGAGCCGCGGGGGTGTCGGCGGTGGCACGGCGTCGCGGCGCGAGCGAGGAACCCGTTCGACCTGCGCAGGCTCGGCGGCCGGCGCTTTTTGCTATACGGTGACGCCATGTCATCGACGGAACACGCCACCTCCGGTGAAGTGACGCAGTCCGAGGCGCCGCGATCCTGGCTGCCGGCCCTGTCAGGACTGTCGCTCGCGGAGATCGCGGCCCTCGACGACGCCGTCCTGCGCCCGTCGGTCGAACGGCTGCGCCGGCGTGTCGACCGTCCGCTGTCCACGATCGCCGGCAGCGACGGCAGCTAGCCCGTCCGGCCGACCTGCCGGAACCGCGGCGCCCGCCACGCTCGACCGCCGACCTGCCGTCGAGGATCCGGGTTCCGCGTCCGTGCCCTCTTTCCGGCGTGCGTCCCGGCCTTCCGGCCTGCGCCCTGGCCTTCCGGCCTGCGCCCTGGCCTTCCGGTTTGCGTTTCGGCGCACGCCATCGCAAGCCCCCGTCGCCCGGAGCCGGCCCGCCCCGCCGGACAGGCCCCGGGACCGACGCCCCGATCCGGCGCGGCGTGCACCCCACGTCACGGCCCCTGTGAACGAGGAAACGTCGTGCCCATCCGCCTTCACCACCTCTCGGACCCCGTCCTGCGGTCGCTCAGTTCCGTCACCGAGGACGAGGAGTCCGTCGCCTTTCTGCTGGAGGCGGAGGTGAGCCGACGGCTCCTGCTGCTGCGGGCGCTCCTGGACGCCGCGACCGAGACCCCGCACTGCGACACCGGCGCCGTGCGGGGGCACTGGCAACTGCTGGAGGCCGCCGAACGCGCGGCTCCCGCGGCCTTCCGCACCGTGCTGCTCGACCCCCAGGTGGGTGTGTGGTCGGCGGCCTTGGTGCGCAGGCTGGCCCGGCCGGATCCACGGGCGACGCCGGACGAGGCGCCGCTGGGCGTGGAGTTCGGCTTCCTCGCACAGCTGGCGGCGGTCGTGCACGTCGCCGCGGGCGCCGACTTCGACGTGCGCGTGCCCGTACGGCAGGGGCGGGTCTTCCTCCCCGGGCTCGGCCGGGCGAGCGTCGGCGGCGATCCCTGGGGCACCGCCCGGGTGTGGGCGCAGGACGGGGTGGTGCGCGCAGCGGCGGGCGGGGTGACCGTCACGCTGCCCGTCGACCCGGAGAGGGACGGCCCCGGATGGGAGGGCCAGCGCCGGCTGCGCGCGGAGCACGCCGGGACGACCCTGGACCTGGTGCTGGACGACCTGGGACCGTACCCGCCGGTGCCTGCGCTGCCCGCGGCCGGCCGGCTCTCTCCCGCTCGCCATGCGGCCTGGCAGCGCTGGTTCGAGCGCATGTGGCCGGTCATGGTGGAGGACCGTCCCGCGGGCGCCCGCGCGCTGGCCGCTGGGCTGCGCTCCATCGTTCCGCTCCCGCGCGGGGAGCGGCTGCGGGCCCGGGCGGCGTCCTCGAGCGACGCCTTCGGGTGCGTGCTGCTGTCCGAGCCCGACGAGGACACGGAGGTCCTTCCCGCCCAGGTCGGCGTCGCCGTCCTGCACGAGTTCCGGCACACCCTCCTGAACGGCGTCATCTTCCTCACGCCGCTCTTCGAAGAGTGCGACGACCTCTTCCACGCCCCGTGGCGCGACGACCCGCGCCCGCTCGGAGGCCTGGTGCACGGCGCGTACGCCTTCTCGGGGGTCGTGCACTACTGGCGCACACGCGGCCCGGAGGGGCTCGCGGGATTCGAGTTCGCGCTGTGGCGCAGCGCCGTGCGCGAGGTCATCGGGACGCTGTGCGGGCACCCGGCGCTCACCGCGCCGGGGCGCGCGCTGATCGACGCGCTGGACGAGCAGACCGCGGGCTGGCAGGCGGAGCCGGTGGGGGCGCGCGAGCAGCGTCTCGCGTCGCTCGCGGCAGCGCACCACCGTGCGGCCTGGCGCGCACACCACATGCACCCGCCCACGGCGTACGCCGCGCACTTGGCGCGCGCCTGGCGCGCCGAGGAGCGCGCCTCGGAGCGCCCGGACGACACCGCGCGCCCCGAGGCCGCGCTGCGCGCCGACCCGCACGCCTGCCGGCTCGACACCTTCACGCTGCTGGCACGCCTGCGCCTCATCGCGCCCGCGGAGTTCCGCGCCCTGCGCGCCGCGGACGACCCGGCGAGCAGCGTCCCCGGTGCCCTCCCCGCCGACCTGGCACTGGTGGACGGCGACGCCGTGACCGCCGCGAAGCTGTACGGCGAGGAACTGCGCGGCCCCGACGCACGGCCCGCGGCCTGGGCGGGGCTCGGCCTGGCGCTGAGCGAGTGCGGCGAGCCGGCGGCGGGGACCGCGCTGACCGACCACCCGGAACTGGCCGTGGCGGTCAGCCGTGCGCTGTCCGTCCCGCCGGACCCGCTCGCGCTGGCCCGCTGGCTGGCCAGTTGGCCGGCCCGCCGGCCGGCCGGCTGAACGGTCCGTCGGCTGCCCCGGTGCCGGTGGTCCAGCGGCAGTCGGTCACAGGGGCAGCGGGTCCATGTCGCAGTCCGCGCGATGACCCCAGTCGGCGGCCTGGACCACGGCCGGGTGATCGCCGCCCAGGGTGCGGCGCAGGCGTTCGCGGGTGTCCTGGCGCAGGACCTGCGCTTCTTCCTCCCGTCCCACCGCCCGCAGGTCCATGGCGAGGTTCGCGGCGCAGGCCAGGGTGGACGGGTGGTCGTCGTCGAAGACCTCCCGCGACCGGCGCAACGTCTCGGTGTCCAGTTCCAGGGCCGCCGCCGCGTCGCCCAGTGCGTAGCAGTCGCTGGCGAGGTTGGTGCGGCAGATCAGGGTGGAGGGGTGGTTCTCGCCGAGTCGCCCGGTGAACCGTTGCAGGGCCACGGTGTCGACGTGGTGCGCGGTCGCCGCGTCGTCCAGCAGACGGTGGATGACGGCGAGGTTCACCGCGGCGGACAGGGCGTGCGGGTGATACGCGCCGTACGTCTCCTCGTAGCGCCGGCAGATCGCCGTGCCGAGGTCCAAGGCCTCCCGCAGACTGCCCCGGTGGCGCAGGTGGATGGTCATCTCCAGGCTGGCCGCCATCGACTCGGGGTTGTGCTCGCCGTACCGGCGCACCAGTTCGGCGTGGATCCGCTCCGCGGTCGCCGCGGCCTCCTCGTGCTCGCCGGCCTTGCGCAGTGCGACGGCGAGGAGACGGACGCAGGACAGCGTGAACGGGTTGGTGTCGCCGAGCAGCGTCGTGGCATGCTGCGTGATCTGGTGGTTATAGGCCAACGCCTTCTGATGGTGGCCCAGTTCACGCAGATCGACGATCAGGCCGAGCCAGGTGCGCAACGAGCCGATGTGGTCCTGGCCGAAGATCTGGATGCGGCTGCGCCAGGTCTGCTCGTCCAGTTCCAGGGCCCGGGAGAAGCGGCCGACCAGCCGCAGGCTCACCCCGAGGTTGTGCGCGGCCCGCAGGGTCTCGGGATCGTCCGGGCCGAGGAGCTCCAGATACTGCCGGTGCACCGACTCGGCGAGTTCGAGGGCTTCGGTGAAGGCCCCGCGCACCCGGTGGTCGATGGCGACGTTGCCGAGCGCGTCCAGCGTGTCCGGGTGACCGGGGCCGAGCGCCCGGGTGTGGGCCTCCAGCGTCGCCGCGTTGAGTTCGGTCGCCTCCTGGTACCGGCCCATGTTGAACTGCAGGAAGCCCAGCCAGCGGGCGATCTGCAGGGTGTGCGTGTGCTCCTCGCCGAGGTCGCGGGACCAGGTCTCGTAGGCCGAGCGGGCCAGTTCCAGGCAGGACTCGTAATCACCCCAGCGCAGCAGGTACTTGACCTCGTTCACCACCAGGCGGCGCACCCAGGCCGAGTCGGAACGCACCGCCTCCGAGACGACGACGTGCGGATACAGGGCCCCGTAACGGTCCCAGCGCAGGGCGTCGTTGGGATCGTTGGGGTCGCTGGCCACCAGCAGCAGGTGGGCGCCGCGCCGCATCGTGGCGCGGTCCTCCTCGGTCATGCGGAACTGCAGTGCCGCCTGCACCAGCCGGTGCATCTGAAGGGTGTTGGTACGGTGGTTGAAGCGGGCCAGGGAGTACCGGCCGATGTCGCGGATGGCCTGACCGAGGCGGATCGGGTCGTCCAGCGCCGCGTCGAGCTCGGGCGTGACGGGACCCGGCGGCACACGCGAGAGCATGCTGCGCGCGATCGGCTCCGGCGCGTAGAACGAGCACACCTGAAGGAGCTGGTAGGCGGCCGGGTTCTTCGCCTCCAACTGGTCCAGGGAGATGTTCCAGGCGGCGATCACCGGGTGCTGGTTCCCCAGCGGCGCGGTGCCGCGCAGCAGGTCGACGCGTTTCTCGTCGAGCAGCCGCAGGTACTCCTCCACCGGCATGCCGGTCTCCGCGTGCCACGCCGCGGCCTGCTCTATGGCGAGCGGCAGATCGCCCAGCGCCTCCGCGAGCCGGTCGGCGTCCACGTCCTCGATCTCCGGGCCCCGGGCCCGTATCAGCTGCTTGCTCTCCTCCCGCAGGAAGACGTCGACCTCCAACGGGCGTGCCAGTGACGCCCACTGGGGATTGCGCGAGGTGACCAGGATGTTGCCCGGCCCGCCCGCTGGGAAGAACTGCCGCACGGCCTCGGGGCTTTCGGCATTGTCGAAGACGAGGATCCAGCGCGAGTACGGCACGCCCATGCGCAGCGCCTCCAGGACCGCGGCCACGGTCGAGGAGGCGTCGGAGCCGGTCGGCAGGCCGAGTCTCGGGGCCAGTTCCACCAGGGACAGGGAGATCTGCGCGGTCCGCTCCGCGGAGATCCACCAGACCACGTCGTACTCGCTCATCCGGCGGTACAGGTACTCGACCGCCAGCAGGCTCTTGCCGACGCCGCCCATGCCGTGCAGGGCATGGGGCAGTACTGCGGTCGCCCGCTCCCGCAGCAACCGCTGGTGGAGCGCGTCGAGCAGCGTTTCACGGCCGGTGAAGTTCGGGTTCCGGGGCGGGATGTTGCCCCAGATCGTCGGCGTGGAACCGGCGCGTCCGTCGCCTGTCGTGTCCGCCGGGGCCTGCTGCGGCATCACCGGCCTCCTCTTCCCGTGAAGGGTCGTCTCATGAACGGGGCTTCCGTGAACGGTGGTTGGGTGAGCGGTGGTGCCGTGGGCCGTGGTGCGGTGAGCGGTGGTGCCGTGGGCCGTGGTGCCGTGAACGGTGGTGCCGTAAGTGGTCGTTCCATGCCTGCTCGGCGGGGCGCCGTCACCGGGGGGCCGGGCGGCGGCGTCGGTGCGTGGCGAGGGTGCGGTGGTGCCGTGCCGCGGTGCCCGCCGCGCGTCGTCCCGCCGCGCGTCGTCCCGGCGGGCCGCGAGCGCTGCGTCGGCCGCGAGGGCCTCGTCCACTTCTCTGGCCGGCTTCAGGAACGGTCCGGACAGGGCGTGGAGCACGGCGCTCTCCGCCACGAGCCACGGCCCGGACTCCTCGTCGACCGGAGGGAGCCGGTGCTCGGCTGCCTCGCGCAGCAACCGGGGCAGTCGCCACAAGTGTTCCCCGCCGGATCCCCTGCGATCCCCCACGAACTCGACGACCCGCACCAGATCCGGTCGCCGTGCCGCGGCCAGCAGCTCGTCCCGGATGCCGGCGCCGAACTCGAACGTCCCCGCCTCCCGGCCCACCGGCACGACGAGGCCGTACACGAGCAGTTGGGCGAAGTCGGTGAGGGAGGTGCCGGGCAGCAGCGCCTGCTGGATCTCGGTGATCAGCCCGGCGGTGAGGGGGACGGCGGCGAGCATGGTCGCGAGCGTGAACACGTCGCGCGGCACGGACGACCGGAAACCCGCCACCCGCGCAGTCGGCGTGAGAGCCGCCTCGCCCTCGCCGGCGTCGACGGGCACGCGCGCGTGCGGGAACATCACCGTCAGCGGCAGCCACGTCGGCGGGGCCGCGCTCAGCAGCCCGGACCAGGCGTCCAGCCAGCGTGGGGCCAGTTCGAGCACCGGGACCGGCACGTCGGGCCGACGGTCGGGCGGCATGTCCCGCACGTCCGGACCGAGGCCGCGAGGCCGCCAGCGTGTCCGGTGGTTGGGCGCGCCCGGCCCGGGGGAGCGCAGCAGCACCTGCCAGCCGCGCAGTCCCGTCGCCCGCCACACCGGGTGCGGCAGCAGGTGGATCAGGGCGGTCGGCCCGGACTGTCCCCAGCGGCGCAGCAGAGGTTCCACCTCGTGCGTGCGCCAGCGCGGGCCCGCGCCGTCGGTGAGGAGCAGGGTCAGCCGCGACGCCGTGGGCCGGCGCGGCAGCGTCGCCGGGCCCGCGCTGCGGGTGGGCGGGAGCCGGTGCACGGTGACGCGGCGGGCCGCGCCGGTCTGTTGCAGGGCGGTCGCGAACTCACCGACGGTCGGCAGCCAGAGGCCCATCGTCGGACCGGTGTCGGCCACCACCGCCACCTCCCGGACGCCGGCGCGCCGGAGCGTGCCGCCCAGGCGCCGCAGGGCGGCCGGGACGCCGGGCGGCAGGGCGGGGGGAAAGCCGACGCTGCTCCGGGAGGAGGGCAAGGAGGGCAAGGAGGGCAAGGAGGTCCAGGAGGGCAAGGAGGTCCAGGACGTCCAGGACGTCCAGGACGGACTACCGCCGGTCCGAGTTCTGTCCGGGAGCGGCTCCGGCCGTGGCCCCGTCACGGCTCCTCCGGCGCGGTCCACTCCCATACGGTGTCCACGGCCTCCTGCCAGCCGCCGTCCTCGGCCAGCGTCGTCAGGACGCCGTCGGCGGCCAGCCGCAGCGCGTCCAGGAACCGTTCGACGACCGGTCCCTCGCTGCGGACGGCCCGGTCCAGGAAGGCGTCCACGACGTCCGGTGCGGGGGCGGGCGCCGGGTCGGGCGCGGGTGAGGCGGAGGCGGAGGCGGAGGCGGGGATGGGGCCGGGGAGCGAGGTGGGGGTGCTGGGCCCGGGCGGGAAGTGGTTCGCGGCGATGGCGCGCAGCAGCTCGGGGCCGGGTCGCCTCGTGCGCAGGGTGACGCAACGTCGTACGAGATCCGGGGACAGGTCCCGCTCGCCCGTGGTCGTGATAACGATCACCGGGAAGGCGTGGCTCCGCACCGACCGGTCCGGCAGCACCACCGTGGCCGCCGGATCGTCGTCGGTCGCCACCCGCGTCTCGGCGGGCGCGTCCGGCTCGGTGGGCGCGTCGGACGCGTCGGACACCGAGGGCGCCGCGATCCCCGGGGACGTCGCGGATCGCAGGGACGGCACGGACGCCGGGCCGGGCAGACGGAAGCCGCCCGCGGCCAGGACCGTGCACAGGTCGTCGGGCAGGGCGATCTCGGCGCGGTCGAGCCGGTCGATCAGCAGCACCCGGGGCCTGGCGTACGGCAGGAACGCGGTGCCCAGGGGGCCCAGCCCGATCCGTCCTCCGTCCCCGGTCTCGTACAGACCCTCCCGGAGGGTGCTCAGCGACGTGATGCGCCAGCGAAGGACGCGGCCGAGCCCCAGTTCCCGGCTGATGCGGTAGGCCAGCGTGGATTTTCCGGTGCCCGGCTCGCCGGTGACGAGCAGGGGGCGGCTCAGGCGCAGGGCCGCGTTCACCCGGTCGACCTCCTCCGGCGGCGCCGGCAGGGGCTGCCGCGGGGCACCCAGCACGATGCGGGCGTACGGGTCGGCTGCGGGCGGCGGGGGAAGGTCGGGGCCGCCGCCGAAACTGCGCCAGGGCGGCGCCTCGGGCCACGGCTGGTGCGTCGTACCGGGCAGACCCGTGCCCCGGTACGGCCCCCACGACACGCTGTTGGGCATCGACGGTGTCCCTTCGGATGATGGCCTGTCACGTACGGCCGTGTGCGGTCCGCGTACGGCCGTGTGCGGTTCTGGAAGCGGTGCTGGTGCGGAGGGCCGGGGCAGGCGCGGGCGCGCCGGGCGTGGTCATGGCGCTTCGGGGAGTACGGGCTTGCGGTCCGGGTCGTCCCACAGCACCGCGAGGTGCCGGCCGATGTGCGTCGCATCCTCGTCCTCGATGGCCGCGCGGCGGCGGAAGGCCGCCACCTTGGCCGGAAACCGCCGCAGGCCCTCCGCGAGCAGTCCGTCGATGACGTCCCGGAACTCCTGCGGCGAACGGCCCTCGCGGTGCCAGATCACCACCGGCAGCCCGCTGCGCAACGCCGCCTGCAGTTCCCGACGGCTGTGCGCCCGGGTGGGCACGGGCGGCTCGCTCAGCACCAGGGCGACGCAGTGCTCGTCGTCGCTCAGGCGTGCCTCCAGGCCGCGCAGGTGGTCGCCGTTCGTCCGCGCGACGTTGACGTACACCGACTTCGACGGGTGCTCGTCCTGGGCCAGCTGCTGCCAGCGGGAGCGCCAGAAGCGGTACCAGTCACGGTTCTGCAGCCGGTCCAGGCTGCGCACGACCACCGGGTAGTCCACCGCGAGCGGAACACCGGGCACCTCGGAGGTGTCCCGGGGCCAGCGGTCGACGGGCAGGTTGAGAAGCTCGAAGGGGAGCACGAACTCCAACGACACCTCGGCCAGCCGGTCGCCGCCCGTCTCCTCGACCCTCCTGATCACGTCCGTCACCGTCTGCTGCAGCCGGTCGGTCGGCACCCGCACCACCGTGTCGCCCAGTTCCCAGATCCGGCCGCGCGCGTCCGACATGAGGGAGTAGGAGACGGTGTAGTGACCGTCCTCCAGTGGATCGGGCGCGATGTGGATCGCCAGGTACTCCTGGTGCGGCCGGGCCACCGGCGGCACGGCCGGACTCGCGGCGCGGTCGCGGTCGAGCAGCTCCGCCAGACCGCAGCTCAGCGCCCACTGCCGGTTGCGGGCCAGCAGTTCCCGGGCCGTGGCCGGTTCCATCGCCTCGGCACTGCGGTCGAGGTACACCATCCACGGCGGCAGCCCGTTCCGCGTGGTGCCCTGGCCCGCCATGTGCAGGAAGTCGTGCCAGCAGCTCACGGCGTGCGGCGGCGGGACGACGACCCTGGACTCGGTGGCCGCCCGGACCACGGCAGTGCGCATCGCGTACGACATCGTCAGCCCGCTCAGGGCGCCGCTCAGGAAGTCCCAGGAGCCGGTGACCTGCGGCAGCCCGTGCAGCGAGTCGACCGCGGTCCACTCGTCGGCGAGCCGCTGCACCGCCGGTGCCTGGGGGCAGCCCGGCTCCACCAGCGCCAGGGTGCGCGCCAGCGCGGACAGGCCGTCCTGGTGACGGGTGCAGAACCGGAACAGCTCCACGAGCTGCAACGGCAGCGTCGGCTGCTCCCTCAGGTCGGCTCGGCGTCCGAGCGCCTCGCCGATCATCTCGACCAGCAGAGCGCGCGCGGAGCGCTCGTGCAGGGCGGGCACCTGGAGCAGCGCGGCCTGCGTCTCCTCACCGATCCGCTCCCGTATCCGTAACGCCGGGCTGCCGCGGCCCGCGCCGCCGTCTCCCGTCAACGCCGACCCGCCGGGTCGGGAGAGGCGGGGACGGTGGGCGCCGGGGCGGGGGAGCTGGGGCCGGGGGAGCTGGGGTCGGGGGAGTCGGCGCCGGGGAAGGCGGGGCCGATGGCGGCCGGGGGATTGTGGCTGGTCAGCGGGTGGCTGGTGAGGGGGTGGCCGGTGAGGGGGTGGCCGGCGAGGGAGCCGGCTGCGGCCGCGAGCAGCCGGGTACGGGCCTCGTCCTCGGTCAGGCCGCCCGTGAGGTCGACGTACGCCGTGTCCGCCGTGTCCGGCAGGGGCCATGGGGGACGACACCGCTCGACCAGGACCGGCAGCAGCGCACCGCTGCCGCGCTGCGGATCCCCCGTGTGCACCGCCCGCCACACCAGGCCGGGGTACGGGCCCGAGAGGTAGTCCGCAGACAGCACGGGGACGGTGCGTTCGCTCCGCTCCACACCGCTGCGCACGTCAGGGCGACCGGCGTCGCCGGTGCCGGTGCCGGTGCCGGTGCCGACGGGACCGTCGCCGCCGGGGGCCGCGACGTCCCGTTCCTGTACGAGAACGCGGAAACCGGCGTTCTCCAGCTGCCAGGTGATCCAGGAGGCCCACCGGCGGTCGGTCGCGGCGTACGACACGAAGAAGTGGACGCGGTCCGCGGATGCCGCGGCGGTGACGGTTCCGCCCGTCGGTTCCGCCGCCCGGGTGTCCCGCAGGCTCCGCACCAGATCACCGATGCTCTCGGCGGTGCGGCTGTGCCCTTCGAGAAGCGAAACGGCCTCGGCCAGTGCGGGCGGCCCGTCCGCACCCGCGCGCAGGCAGAACCGTACGAGTTCGAGCAGCTGCCCCCGTGCCGTGGGCTGTTCCCGCAGCACCACCGGACGCCTCAGCGCGTCGCCCACCAGCTCGACCAGTGTGGCCCGGGCACCGCGGTCGCCGAGGACCGGGGAGGCGCACAGCGCCTGCACCGCGGCGCGCAGCCAGTCCTGGTCCGGGTGGGTACGGAGACCGTCCCTGTCCACAACACCCCCCGAGAAGTTGTGTCCGAGAGTTCAGGATACGGACGCGGTGACACGGCGTCAGGAGTTCTGCGGGGCGGGAGCGAGAGGACGGCGACTGTTTGCCCTATGCCTGTTTGTGTCCGTCTTGCATCCGAACCTGTTTACATCCCGGAAAAGCGGGCGTAGCCTCCCGGGAAAACCACACGTTCGGGCATGAGTCGGAGGCGAACGGACATGTACGCACCGGAGCGCCAGCAGGAGATCCTCCGGCTGGCCCGTGACGGCGGCCGGGTCGACGTGGTCTCGCTGGCCGAGGAGTTCCAGGTGACGGCGGAGACCATCCGACGCGACCTGAAGGCCCTCGACCGTGCCGGCCTCGTGCGTCGGGTGCACGGCGGTGCCATCCCCGTCGGACGCCTCGACTTCGAGCCGGACCTCGCCGAGCGCGAGGGCACGGCGGCCGACGAGAAGGACCGCATCGCGAAGGCGGCCGTCGCGGAACTGCCGGGCGAGGGCACGATGATCCTCGACGCCGGTACGACCGTGGCACGGTTCGCGGCCGCGGTCCCGCTGGAGTCCTCGCTCACCGTCGTCACCCACAGCCTGCCGATCGCGGCCCGCCTCGCGGATCACCCCGGCATCCAGCTCCACCTCGTCGGAGGGCGCGTACGGCACCGTACGCGCGCCGCCGTCGACGCCTGGGCGCTGCGGGCGTACGGCGAGATCCGGGCCGACGTCCTCGTCCTCGCGGCCAACGGCTTCTCCGTCGACCACGGCCTGACCACCCCCGACCTCGCCGAGGCGGCGGTCAAGCGGGCCGCGATGGCCGCGGCCCGGCGCGTGGTCCTGCTCGCCGACTCCTCCAAATGCGGCCAGGAGCACTTCGCCCGCTTCGGGGACCTCGGCGACGTCGACCTGCTGATCACCGACAGCGGGCTGAGCCAGGAAGACACCACCGCCATCGAGCGCGGCGGCACGGAAGTGGTGCGCGCATGATCCTCACCGTCACCCCGAATCCGTCCCTGGACCGCACCTACGAGGTTCCGTCACTGGAGCGCGGTGAAGTCATCCGCGCCACCGGCGAACGCATGGACCCGGGCGGCAAGGGCGTCAACGTCTCGCGCGCCGTCGCGGCCGCCGGGCGGCGCACGGTCGCGGTCCTGCCCCTCGGTGGTGCGCCGGGGGCGCTCGTGGCCACCCTGCTCGACGCGCAGGGCATCGAGGTCGCGCCGGTGCCGGTCGCCGGCGACACCCGCTCCAACATCGCGCTCGCCGAGGCGAACGGCGTACTCACCAAGATCAACGCGCCGGGGCCCGAGCTGTCCGTGGCCGAACAGGAACTCCTGCTGGAGACCGTGCGCGAACAGTCGCGCGCCGCGGACTGGATCGTGTGCTGCGGGAGCCTGCCGAGGGGACTCGCGCCGGCCTGGTACGCCGACGTCGTGGCGCGGGCGCACGCCGGGGGAGCGCGGATCGCGCTGGACACCTCGGGCCGCGCGCTCCTCGAGGCGCTGGCCGAGCGGCCCGACGTGGTGAAGCCGAACGCCGAGGAGCTCGCGGAAGCCGTCGGGCGCCCCCTGGCCACCGTGGGCGACGCGCTGAAGGCGGCCGAGGAGCTGCGCGAGATGGGCGCGGGCGCCGTGCTCGCGAGCCTGGGCGCCGACGGGCAGTTGCTCGTGGACGGCACGGGCGCCTGGTTCGGCAGCGCGCGCGTGGACACCGTACGCAGCAACGTCGGCGCCGGAGACTCCTCGCTCGCCGGTTTCCTGATCGCGGGCGGCGACGGACCGGAGGCCCTCGCCTCCGCGGTCGCGCACGGAGCGGCGGCCGTCCAGCTGCCGGGCAGCGTGATGCCGACGCCGTCCGATCTGGATCCCGAGGCCGTGACCGTCACCGCCGAGGTCCCGGTGGACCGTGCTCTGAGGGAGCCGGTGTCATGACCCCGCTCACGGCACCCGCCACAGCACCCGTCCCAACGGCACCCGCCACAGCGCCGGTCCCGACGGCACCCGCCACAGCGCCGGTCCCGACGGCACCCGCCACAGCGCCGGTCCCGACGGCACCCGCCACAGCGCCGGTCCCGACGGCACCCGCCACAGCGCCGGTCCCGACGGCACCCGCCACAGCGCCGGTCCCGACGGCACCCGCCACAGCGCCGGTCCCGACGGCACCCGCCACAGCACCCGTCCCAACGGTCCCCGCCACCGCTCCGGGTCTCGAACGGCGAGCCTTCCCGCTGCTCGCCGCCGCCGACGGGAGGCAGGGCCGGCTGAGCCGCCCTGCCGTCCCCGGGGTGCGGGGCTTCCCCGCCTCCGCCCCCTGCCGCGCGGGGCTCCCCGCCCGCGCCGCCCTCCCCCACAGCACCCCCGTCCCCACCCCCGCCCACCCCACGTCCCGGGCGACACGCGTGCGAAGGAGCCCGCGATGAGCAAGATGATCACCGCGGACCTGGTCGATCTCGACCTGTCCGCCGATACCAAGGAAGCGGCGGCGCGTGCCCTCGCCGAGCGCATGGTGGCCCAGGGCCGGGTGACCGATCTGGAGGGTTTCCTCGCCGACGTGGCCGCCCGTGAGGCCCAGATGCCGACCGGCCTGGACGGCGGCATCGGCATCCCGCACTGCCGCAGCGCACACGTCACCGAGCCCACGCTCGCCTTCGGGCGCAGCCGGGCCGGGATCGACTTCGGCGCCCCGGACGGCCCCGCAGACCTGATCTTCCTGATCGCGGCACCCGCGGGCGCCGACGACGCCCACCTGACGATCCTCTCGTCGCTGGCCCGGCAGCTGATGAACGCCGAGTTCACCGGCGCGCTGCGCTCGGCGGGCGACGCGGCGGCCGCGGCGGCGCTCATCAGGGGCGAGGAACCGCCGGCGGAGGCCGAGCCGTCGGCCACGACCGAGACCGAGGACGCGCGGCCCGAGAGCGCAGCCGAGGGCGTCTCCGAAGGCTCCGTGGCGGCGTCGGGGGCGGCCTCCGTCGACGCCGCCACGGGCAGCGCGGCCCCGGCGCCGGGCGCCACCGCTCCGGCGCCGGGCGCCAGGGAGTCCGCCGACGCCCCCGCCTTCCGCATCGTCGCCGTCACCTCCTGCCCGACCGGCATCGCCCACACCTACATGGCTGCCGAATCGCTGGAGAACGCCGGCCGCGAGGCGGGCATCGAGGTCGTCGTCGAGACGCAGGGCTCGGCCGGCTTCACCCGGCTCGACCCGGCCGTCATCGCGGCGGCGGACGGCGTGATCTTCGCGCACGACGTGCCCGTGCGGGAGAAGGAACGCTTCGCCGGCAAGCCGACCGTCGACGTCGGCGTGAAGGCGGGCATCAACCGCCCCGCCGAGCTGATCTCCGAGGTGCGCGACAAGGCCGCACGCGGTGAGGTGAGCGCGGGGGCGCCCGCGGGAACCGGTACGCCGGTCGAGCGCGCCGGCGAATCCGGCGAGGGCTACGGCACCAAGCTCCGCAAGTGGCTGATGTCCGGCGTGAGCTACATGGTCCCGTTCGTCGCGGCGGGCGGTCTGCTGATCGCCCTCGGCTTCGCGATCGGCGGATACAAGATCAACAAGGCGCCGTCGGTCATGGACCACTTCGTGTGGGGCCAGGCGGACAGCTGGGCGGCGCTGCTGTTCCAGATCGGTGCCGTCGCCTTCGGCTTCCTCGTGCCGGTGCTGGCCGGCTACATCGCCTACGGCATGGCGGACCGTCCCGGTCTCGTCCCCGGCTTCGTCGGCGGCGCGATCGCCCTCACCATCAACGCCGGTTTCCTCGGCGGCCTGGCGGCCGGTCTGATCGCCGGTGGCGTGGTGATGGCGATCCAGAAGGTCAACATTCCGGCTGCGCTGCGCGGCATCATGCCGGTGGTGGTGATCCCGCTGATCTCCTCGGCGATCGTCGGGTTCCTGATGTTCGTCGTGATCGGCAAGCCCATCGCCTCCGCCCAGAAGGGCATGACCGACTGGCTGAACGGTCTCTCCGGCGCCAACGCCGTCCTGCTCGGCATGC
This sequence comes from Streptomyces sp. H51, assembly GCF_035656535.1. Classification (NCBI taxonomy): domain Bacteria; kingdom Bacillati; phylum Actinomycetota; class Actinomycetes; order Kitasatosporales; family Streptomycetaceae; genus Streptomyces; species Streptomyces sp. H51. The sequence continues at coordinate 215,312 of NZ_JAYMHD010000011.1, read as the reverse complement.
TGCTCGGCCTGATGATGTGCTTCGACCTCGGCGGTCCCGTCAACAAGGTCGCCTACACCTTCGCCACCGCCGGCATCGCGGTCTCCGACCCGAGTGACTCCGCGATGAAGATCATGGCCGCGGTCATGGCGGCCGGCATGGTCCCGCCGTTGGCGATGGCCCTGGCCACGACCGTGCGCGGCAAGCTCTTCACCGAGACCGAGCGCGAGAACGGCAAGGCCGCCTGGGTCCTGGGCGCCTCCTTCATCTCCGAGGGCGCGATCCCGTTCGCGGCGGCCGACCCGCTGCGGGTCATTCCCTCCTCGATGGTGGGCGGCGCGATCACCGGAGCGCTGTCGATGGCCTTCGGCGCCACTCTGCGAGCCCCGCACGGCGGCATCTTCGTGGTGCCGCTGATCGGCAACCCGTTCCTCTACCTGGTCGCCATCGCGGCGGGCGTGTTCGTCACCGCGGCACTGGTGGTCGTCCTGAAGGGCATGCGCAAGCCGGCCTCCGGGACAGCGGCCGGGCAGGCGGCCGACGGTTCGGTCACCGCGCAGGCCGGTGCGAAGCAGCCGGTGGCCGCCTGACACCGGCCGGAGGGGGCGGCGCCCGCGGAAACCGCCCCTCCGCACGTCCTTTTCACGCACTGTGTGTCGTTCACGGCACCTGCGGCAAGTGCGACGCCTGCGTGTCATGCGAGATACGTCACGGTCCGGGACGGAAGTCCCGGACCGTGGTGTCTACTGGAACGCATGCCTGAGCACGTCTCGATCCTCCGGTCGCTGGGCGTCGCCGTCCTCGCCCTGACGGCCGTCGTCTGGGTGATCCTGCTGACCCGCATCCTGCGCCGCGGCCGCACCCGGGCGGGCAGGCGGCCCGCCGCCCCCACGCTGGACGCCCTCCCGTACCAGGCTCAGGCCGGACCCCACCTGGAGGCCGTGGAACTGACCCCTGCGGAGCGGGACGCCTTCGCCGGCCTGGTGAGGCAGCTCAGCGACGGCCACTGAGGCGCGCGCCGGGCCGGTGAGGCCGCGTGCGGCGCGCTCCTGCGGTCAGGAGACCTGCGCCGCCCGCCGTTCCATCGCGTCCCGCGCCGCGTCCTCCGTCGTGTACACCTCGCACATGTGCCGTCCGTCCGGCGTCGCCGTGTGCTCGACCTCCCACAGGGACACCTCCTCGCCGTCCCGCAGCAGGAACGCGTGCTCGTACAGCGAGAAGCACAGCCCGCTGCGACCCGCGCGGCACGGACGCCCGAAGGCCTGCATGATCTGGTGCGCGCACGCCGTCCTCAGCAGCGCGGCGGTCTCCGCACCCGGCCGGTCCGGGTTCTCCGCGCGACGCAGCAGCCGGCGCGCGTGGTCCGCCGAGTCGTCCGGCACGTACGCGTGCCGAGGCACCGGGACCGACGACCACTGCACCGTCACCGGCAGCTCGAAGTCGGCGGCGTCCGGCGGCATCGGCAGCCGCGTGGTGGCGACCCGCAGCTCCTCCTCGTCGACGTACACCTCGTGCTGCGGGGCGCTGCCCGGCGCGCTGTTGTGCACGAGCTCCCAGAGCGTGAGCGCCGAGCCGTCGACGAGCAGCCAGGTGTGCCGGTACGTCTCCCGGTGCAGCCCGGCGCTGTGGTGCGCCGAGTGCAGCGAACTGTCGTGCGCCAGCGCACTGTCGAGTCGTCTTATCGTCTCGTCCGGAAGCTCGAAGGAGTTCAGAGCACGGCCGAGCAGTCGCGCGAGGTGCTCCTCCGGAGACTCCGGCGATTCGTGTGGTTCGTGCGCTGCCGTCTCGTACGGAACGCTCAAGGTTTCTCCCGGCGTTGCTGCATGTCACCTTGTGGGTGCATACCGTAGCCCCTCGGTCGGACATTGTGTCCGGGAACCGAGAAAACGTACGCCCGGAAAACGCCCGGGCCGCGCGGGATGTTCCCCGCGCGGCCCATGACTCCGTCAAAATCCGCAGTGCGCCCGGCACTTCGCCGATCAGGCGCGCAGTGCGGCGATCACGCCGCGCTGCCCGCGGTCCACTCGCTCCACGACATGTTCCAGCCGTTGAGCCCGTTGTCGGGCGCCACCGTCTTGTCGGGAGAGTTCTTGACGATCACGACGTCGCCGATGAGTGAGTTGTCGTAGAACCACTTCGACGGCGTGGCCCCCTGCGCGCCCTCCACGTCCGCAAGCCCGACGCAGCCGTGGCTGGAACCCACCCTGCCGAACGGCGGGTTGCCCCTGTTGTACCAGTAGTTGCCGTGGATGAACGTGCCCGACGACGTCAGGCGCATCGCGTGCGGCACGTTCGCGATGTCGTACTCGGAGCCCAGGCCGACGGTCTGGCTGTTCATGCGGGTCTGCACGAACTTCTCGGAGATCACCATCTGCCCGTTGTACGTGGTGTGCTGAGGATCGCCCGTCGAGACGGGCACCGTCTTGAGGGTCTCGCCGTCCCGCACGACCGTCATCGTCTGCGTGGCGGTGTCGACGGTGGAGACCTGCGAGCGCCCGATGGTGAAGGTGACGGTCTTCTTCTGCACCCCGTAGACGCCGTTCGCGCCCTCGACGCCGTCCAGGTCGATCTTCATCGTGACCTTGGAGCCGGCCTTCCAGTACTCCTCGGGCCGGAAGTCGAGCCGCTGGGACCCGAACCAGTGCCCCACCACCTCCTGCCCGCTGCTCGAGGTGACGTCGATGTGCGACTGCACGGCCTTCTTGTCGCTGATCGCCTTGTCGAAGGTGAACGACACCGGCATTCCGACACCGACCGTCGTGCCGTTGTCCGGCGTGTACGTGCCGATGAAGCTGTTCCCCGAAGAGACGGTCGTGAAGATGGAGTTGGCCGCCGAGGTGCGGCCGCCCGCATTCTTGGCGGTCGCCGATATCTGGTACTTGGTCCCGCGCTCCAGCTGCTCCTTCGGCTTCCAGCTGGTGCCGTCCGCGGACAACGAGCCCGGTACGGTCTGTTCCGTCCCCGCCACCGTCATCTTCACGTCGGTCAGCCTGCCTCCGCTGACCTTCACCCCGGTCCTGTTGATCGACGCGCCGGTCGATCCGTCCTTCGCCGAGATGACGATCTTCGCTGCCGACGTCTCGGAGGCGCTCTTGCCGCCCTTGCCGTCGGTGGTGGAATCGGCTTTGGCGTTCCCGCCGCAGGCGGTCAGGGTGAGGGCGCCGACCATCAGGGCGGCACAGGCCCCGAGTGCGCGCCGCGCTGTTATGTCCGGCGTAGTCACGGGCTGCTCCAGGTTCGTGTGATGTGCGTGATCCGCTCCAGTGCGTGGAGGAAGAGGGCGGCAACGGCCGGAGAGGTTCCCGCCGCCCGCCCGGAACGGCGACACGTGACAGAACCGGGACAATCGGAGGCGTGCGGCGCGCCGGCACACGCCGGTGCTGCGAGCCGCGGCTCTCCGCCCGCCTGTCGCCTCCGCCCCGGACGGCGTGCGAGAGAGCCGAGCGCGCCCCCGCCGTGTGTCACGCCGTCCCGTACAGCTCCTCGTACGACGGCCACACGCCACCCGGCCCGTCCACCGGCTCCGCCGCTCGTACGGCGCGCACGATGGCGCGGGTCACCACGTCCGCGCCGGCGGCGAGGATCTCGTTCAGCGCGAGGAGGTTCTCGGCGTCGAGGGGACGCGCCCCTGTCGCCAGCGCGAACACCGTGTCCCCGTCGTTGAGCAGGTGCACCGGTCGCACGGCGCGCGCGATGCCGTCGTGCGCCGTGCCGGCCAGCTTCTGCGCCTGCGCCTTCGACAGGTCGGCGTCGGTGGCGACCACGGCGAGTGTCGTGTTGAGCGGAGGGCGCCCGTTCGTCGCCGCGATGTCGGTGAGGCGCCGGAGCGCGGCCGCATGGACGCGCGCCTCCGGACGGTTCAGGCGGCCCTGGAACAACTCCCCGTACAGCATGCCCGTCTCGGGATCCATCGCCGACCCGGCCGCGTTGGCCACCACCAGCGCGGCCACCGTGATCCCGGACTCCAGGACGGCGCTCGCGCTGCCGACCCCACCCTTCAGCGCCCCCACGGCGGCGCCGGCGCCGGCGCCCACGCACCCTTGAGGCACTCGCGCTCCCGAGCCGCTCTCCGCCGCCGCCTCGACCGCGGCGCGGCCGGTGGACGCGTCCGGCCGGGCGGAGAAGTCGCCGCCCCGCCCCAGATCGAAGACGCACGCGGCGGGCACCACCGGTACGACATGCGCGGGATCGGTCCCGACACGCACCCCACGCTGTTGCTCTTCCAGCCAGGCCATCACCCCGGACACCGAGTCGAGCCCGTAGGCGCTGCCGCCCGTCAGCACGATCGCGTCGACCTTCTGCACGAGATTGCGCGGGTCGAGGGCGTCGGTCTCCTTCGTGCCGGGGCCGCCGCCCCGTACGTCCACGGCGGCGACGGCCCCGCCCTCCGGCGCGAGCACGACCGTGGTGCCGGTGAGCCAACCGGCGCCGATACGTGTCGCATGCCCCACTCGCACGCCTGCGACGTCCGTCAAAGCGTCAACTGTCATGGCCCCAGTCTGGCCCGGCCCGCCGCGCGGACGGCCCTCTCACCCGTCGCCGTCGCCCGCCCCCGCTCCCCGTGCCGCTGCCCGCGCCCCGCCCCTCTCCCCGGGAAGCCCGAAGCCCGTCCACGCCCACCGGACGGCGAGGAGAACTCCGGCGAACCTCAGCACCCATGCCGTCCGGCCGAGCGTCTTGTGAAACATTTCACAAGACGCTCGCCTGCCGTTTCTCCAGCGAATAGGCCAGGTCAGACCCTTTCCGCCGGAAACTGATCGATTATCGATAGGACCTTTGGACCCCGAGAGGGGACCAACGCTGCCCCCGGACGCGCCCTCACCGACGTGCAATGGAATCGACCCCATGAAGCGATGTGGAAGGTGCGGGCCATGACTGCCACTCCTGCGGAGACCACCAACGTCACTCCCGCCGCGCCCCGGACGGCGCCGGAGCCGTCGGCGCAGGGAGACGCCTGGGCCGGCTTCCGAGGCGGCCTGTGGCGCGATGCCATCGACGTCCGGGACTTCGTGCAGCACAACTACACCCCCTACGAGGGCGACGGCGCTTTCCTCGCCGGACCCACCGAGCGCACCACCAAGGTCTGGAACAAGCTCCTCGCCATGTTCCCGACCGAGAACGAGCGCGGCATCTACGACGTCGACGCCAAGACGCCCTCCCGCATCGACGCTTTCGCCCCCGGCTACGTCGACCGCGACCTCGACCTCATCGTCGGCCTCCAGACCGACGCCCCGCTCAAGCGCGCCATCATGCCCAACGGCGGCTGGCGCATGGTCGAGAGTGCCCTCAACGCCTACGGGTACGAGGCCGACCCCGCCGTGCGGGAGATCTACACCAAGCTCCGCAAGACCCACAACGACGGCGTCTTCGACGCCTACACCCCCGAGATCCGCGCCTGCCGCTCCTCCGGCATCATCACCGGCCTCCCGGACGCCTACGGCCGCGGCCGCATCATCGGCGACTACCGCCGCGTAGCCCTCTACGGTGTGGACCGGCTCATCGCTGCAAAGGGAGCGGACAAACTCGCACTCGAAGTCGAGTGGCCGAGTGCGGAGGTGATCCAGGAACGCGAGGAAGTCGCCGAGCAGATCCGCGCCCTCCAGGAACTCAAGGCGATGGCCCTCTCCTACGGCTACGACATCTCCGGCCCCGCCCGGACCGGCCGCGAGGCCATCCAGTGGCTGTACTTCGCCTACCTCGCCGCCGTCAAGGAGCAGAACGGCGCCGCCATGTCGATCGGCCGCATCGACGCCTTCCTCGACATCTACCTGCAACGGGACATCGAGGCCGGCCTGCTCACCGAGGCCGCGGCCCAGGAACTCATCGACGACTTCGTCGTCAAGCTGCGCATCGTCCGCTTCCTGCGCACCCCCGAGTACAACGAGCTCTACTCCGGCGACCCCACCTGGGTCACCTGGTCCATGGGCGGCATCGGGGACGACGGGCGGCCGCTGGTCACCCGCACCACCTTCCGCGCCCTGAACACCCTCTACAACCTCGGCCCGGCGCCCGAGCCCAACCTCACCGTCTTCTGGTCCCCGCGCCTGCCCGAGGGCTTCAAGAAGTACGCCGCCCGGGTCGCCATCGACACCAGCGCCCTGCAGTTCGAGTCCGACGAGCTGATGCGCCCCAAGTACGGCGACGACACCGCCATCGCCTGCTGCGTCTCCGCGATGGCCATGGGCAAGCAGATGCAGTTCTTCGGCGCCCGCGTCAACGTCGCCAAGGCCCTGCTGTACGCCATCAACGGCGGTCGCGACGAGAAGTCCGGCAAGACCGTCGTCGAGGGCTTCGAGCCGATCACCGACGAGTACCTCGACTACGACACGGTCCTCGCCCGCTACGACGCCATGCTCAGCTGGCTCGCCAAGACCTACGTCCACGCGCTCAACGTCATCCACTACATGCACGACAAGTACGCCTACGAGCGCCTGGAGATGGCCCTGCACGACCGGGCGATCCTGCGCACCATGGCATGCGGCATCGCCGGCCTGTCGGTTGCCGCCGACTCGCTGTCCGCCATCAAGCACGCACATGTGAAGGTGATCCGGGACGAGACCGGCCTCGCCGTCGACTACGTCATCGAGGGCGACTACCCGGCTTACGGCAACAACGACGACCGGGCCGACTCCATCGCCCAGTGGATCGTCCACGAGTTCATGGAGAAGGTCCGCCGGTACCCGACCTACCGCGACGCGGTGCACACCCAGTCGGTCCTGACGATCACCTCCAACGTCGTCTACGGCAAGAAGACCGGCAACACGCCCGACGGCCGCCGCGCGGGCACCCCCTTCGCGCCCGGCGCCAACCCGATGAACGGGCGTGACGAGCACGGATACATCGCCTCGGCGCTGTCCGTCGCCAAGCTCCCGTACGACGACGCGGAGGACGGCATCTCGCTGACCAACACGATCACCCCGGACGCCCTCGGCCGCACTCCCGAGGAGCGCGTCGCCAACCTCTCCGGCGTCCTGGACGGGTTCATCGCCAGCGACGGATTCCACATGAACGTCAACGTGCTCGACAAGGCGACCCTCGAGGACGCGATGGAGCACCCCGAGAAGTACCCGCAGCTGACCATCCGGGTCTCCGGCTACGCGGTCAACTTCATCCGCCTCACCCGCGAGCAGCAGCTCGACGTCATCAACCGCACCTTCCACGGTTCGCTGTAAGGGAGCATGGAGATGACCAGGCTTCTTCCGCCGGCGTCGGCTCTGCCGACACCGGCCGGCGGGCCCGTTTCCGCGGCGGCCACCCCGGCCGCCGCGGCGACCCGCCGCCCGGTCGTCGGGACGGTCCACTCGTGGGACCTGTCGACCGGCGTCGACGGTCCGGGCACCCGCTTCGTCACCTTCCTGTCGGGCTGCCCGCTGTCCTGCCTGTACTGCCACAACCCCGACACCTGGCGGATGCGCGACGGCAAGCGCACCACGGCCGACGAGATCGTCGCCGAAGCCCGCAAGTACACGCGGTTCATCGCCGCCGCCGGCGGCGGCGCCACCATCAGCGGCGGAGAACCGCTGCTGCAACCCGTGTTCACCGGCGAACTGCTGCACCGCTTCAAGAACGAACTCGGCCTGCACACCGCCCTCGACACCTCGGGCTTCCTCGGCGTCCGCGCCACCGACGCCCTTCTGCGCGACACCGACCTGGTCCTGCTCGACATCAAGTCCTGGGATCCCGCCACCTACCGCAAGGTCACCGGTCGCCCCCTGCGCCCCACCCTCGACTTCGCCCGGCGCCTCGCCGACCTGGGCCAGGAGGTCCACGTCCGCTTCGTGCTCGTGCCCGGACTGACCGACGCCCCCGACAACATCGACGGAGTCGCCGCCTTCGCCGCCTCTCTCGGCAACGTCACACGCGTCGATGTCCTGCCCTTCCACAAGCTGGGCGAGGCCAAGTGGCAAGCGCTCGGGCGGCCGTTCGTGCTGCACGACACGCCCTCCCCGACCGCCGAGCAGACCGCTCTGGCCAGGAACATCTTCGCGGCCCACGGCCTCAACGCCGTCTGAGCCGCCGGGTCCCGGCCCGCGCTCCGAGCCGTACCCTGGACGCATGAGCACCGCCCCCGAGCCCGAGCCGCGCGAGCCGAAGGCCTCGCTGATCTTCGACGACCCGCTGGACCAGCAGTCCTCGGACGACACGGACCGCGGGTGGGGCGAGCGGCCCGGCCCTGACGCCGGTGACGTCTCGGACCTGAAGCGCTTCCTCGACGAGAAGCCGCCCCACCACCTGTGAGCCGCGAGGGCCACCGCCCGCCAGGCACGGCGGGCCGCCGCGCCTACCGCTCGGCGGGCCCGGTCCCGCGTCCGCGCTGGGCGACCAGGGCGTCGCGTATCTCCTTCAGCACCTCCAGCTCGGTCACCTCGATGACCTCGCGCGTGCCCTCGCGCGCCTTCCGGCGGGCCTCCTGCCGCGCCAGGTACTTCGACATCGGCAGGACCATCAGGAAGTAGACCACCGCCGCGGTGGTCACGAAGCTGAGCGTCGCACCGAGAACGGTGCCCCACATGATCGGTATTCCGCTCTTCACCGTGCCGTCCGCGGCCACCTGGCACGGATCCTTCAGGCACGAGCTGTAACCGTCGAGGCTCTTCGTCCCGATCGCACCGACGAGCGGATTGATGATCCCCTTCACCACCGAGTTGACGATGTTGGTGAACGCGGCGCCGATGACCACCGCAACTGCCAGGTCGACGACGTTCCCGCGCATCAGGAAGGCCTTGAAGCCCTGCCAGACGCTCGGATTCTTCTTCTCGCTCACCGCGGGGCCTCTCCTCGCACGCACAGGCTGTGGAACAAACAGCTCCGCAACCTACGTCAACGCGACGCGCGCCGGTACGGCCGGGTGGTTTCGAAAGGGGACTCGACAGCATTTCACGCAGGACGCGGAAGACCCTGTTCAGCACAACGTCACCGCCAACCGGGCTGCCGCGCCCGCACCCGCGAGGCGCGCCGCGGTCGACCGGGGCACCGAGAGCACGACCAGCGCGCCGCTGTCGGCCGCACTGTCCAGGGGTTCCGGCACCTGTACGACCCGAGCCCCGCGCGCGACCACACGGGCATCGCCGCCCGTCGCCGTCTCCTGAGCGGCGATGACGTCCACCCGGTCGCCCGGCCGCAGCAGGCGGACCGTGGCCGCGTCGGCGATCCGCACCGGAGCGGACACCGTCTCGACGGCACGATGCCTGCGGACGGCATCCACCGCCGGATGCCCGCGCGCCCGGTCGGCGTCCCGCGGCACGGCCGCCACCAGCGCGGCCGCGGTCACGGCGAGGCCGGCCGCCAGCGCCCGCCTCCGGTGCCCCAGGAGCCGGCGCAGCTGATACCGCCCGCCGCGCACCCGCACGGGAGCGAAGTGCGGCACCTCACACGTGGCGGGAGCGTCCGCGCCGGGCGGGCGCGGAGGCGGCGGCGAGAGGTACGGAGGTGGTGGCGACAGGAATGGAGGCGGCGGGGAGAGGGACGGAGCCGGCGGCGAGAGGGACGGAGCCGGTGGCGAGAGGGACGGAGATGACGGGGAGAGGGGCGAAGGGGGCAGGGACATCGCGGATCACCACCTGCGAAGAGGAATCGGCTGGCGAGCCCACGATGAGGCTTCGCGCCGCCGCTCGCCGGAGCCGGTGGATTACCGACGGGTTGTGGACAACCTGCCCACCCGCACGAGGGAAGAAGTGAACGAGCGCATGCGCGCTGTCGGAGTCCCGCCGTAACCTTCCCCTGTTCCCCGTTTCCGCTCCCTACGGCAGACCGAAGCCCGGGTCCATCCCGCCCAGCGCGTTCGTGCACAGGCAGTCCCGCTCCTCGTTCGCGGGCAGACCGGCCACCACGTCGAACAGCACACCGCGCAGCCGGTCGACGTTGGCCGCGAACACTCGCAGCACCTCTTCGTGCGAGACGCCCTCGCCGGTCTCGGCGCCCGCGTCGAGGTCGGTGACCAGGGTCATGGACGTGTAGCAGAGTTCGAGTTCGCGGGCGAGCGCCGCCTCGGGATGACCCGTCATGCCGACGACGGACCAGCCCTGGGCCTGGTGCCACAGGGATTCGGCACGGGTCGAGAAGCGGGGCCCCTCGACCACGACGAGTGTGCCGCCGTCCACCGGCTCCCAGTCCCGGCCGCGTGCGGCCTTCAGCGCGGCCGTGCGCCCCGCGGGGCAGTAGGGGTCGGCCAGGGAGACGTGCACGACGTTCGGGACGGTCCCGTCGGGAAGCGGCAGCCCGTCGAAGTACGTCCCCGCCCTGGACTTCGTACGGTCGACGAGCTGGTCCGGCACCAGCAGGGTGCCCGGTCCGTACTCGGGGCGCAGACCGCCCACCGCGCACGGGCCGAGGACCTGGCGCACCCCGACCGACCGCAGAGCCCAGAGATTGGCCCGGTAGTTGATGCGGTGCGGCGGCAGGTGGTGCCCGCGTCCGTGCCGGGGCAGGAAGGCGACCCGTCGGCCGGCGACCTCGCCGACGAAGAGGGAGTCGCTGGGTGGTCCGTAGGGGGTGTCCACCTGTATCTCGGTCACGTCGTCGAGGAACGAGTAGAAACCGGAGCCGCCGATCACGCCGATCTCGGCGTTCGCCTTGTTCGCCATGCTCCGCACCCTAGCCGCCGCGGGAAGCGCCGAAGACCCCGCCGTCGGACGACGGCAGGGTCCCGCAAGAAGTGGTTGCCTACGCGGCGGAGCTGCTGGAGGTGGAGCCGGTGCTGGACGGCTTAGAGTCCGAGGACGACGAAGAGGACGACGTCGACGGCTTCGAGGACGCCGGCGAGCTGCTGGACGACGAGCCGCGGCTGTCGTTCCGGTAGAAGCCGGAACCCTTGAAGACAATGCCGACCGCGGAGAACACCTTCTTGAGGCGGCCACCGCAATTGGGGCACTCGGTCAGGGCGTCGTCGGTGAACTTCTGCACCGCCTCGAGGCCCTCGCCGCACTCGGTGCACTGGTACTGGTAGGTGGGCACTGTCTTCCTCCTGGCACTCTCACTCAATGAGTGCTAACGAGGCTCCATAGTGACGTATTCCTGAGGATCAGTCCACTGCGACGGCCTCGCGGTGACCGACGCCACGTGCGACGGTCACCTGCCTGGGCCGGGCCGCGAGCCGCGAGCGGAGGATGATCAGGGTCACCAGGGCGAGCACCGTGCCGCCCATCGGGACGAGGAATCCGGAGCCGTCCCGGAGGCGGTCCTCCAACTGTCCGGCGACCGTGACGGCGGCCGCCTGGCCGAGCGCCACCGCCCCCGTCAGCCAGGTGAAGGCCTCCGTGCGGGCACCGGCCGGCACCAGGCCGTCGACCAGCGTGTAGCCGGTGATCAGCGCGGGCGCGATGCACATGCCGACGAGCAGGCCGAGTCCCGCGAGCAGCGGCACCGAGTGCGCGGCCCACAGGCCGGACGCCGCCAGCGCCAGCGCGCCGTACCCGACGACCAGACGCTGCCGCGCGGCAGCCTTCCAGGCGATCGCACCGCAGACGACGCCGGAGAGCATGTTGCCCGCGGCGAAGACCCCGTACAGCACGCCGTTCAACCCGGGCTCGCCGATCGACTCGGTGAACGCCGCCAGCGAGACCTGCATGCCCCCGAAGACGGAGCCGATGCCCAGGAAGGCGACGACGAGCACGCGCACGCCGGGCACGCGCAGAGCCGACCCGTGCCTCACCCGCGCGTGCCCGGTGCCGGTCACCGCGGGCTCCGTGTTCTTCTGCGCCGCGAACAGCAGGCCGCCGAGCAATGTGAGCGCGGCTTCCGTCACCAGGCCCGCGGCCGGGTCCACGGCGGTGCACAGGGCGGTGGCCAGCAGCGGGCCGACGACGAAGGTCAGCTCGTCCGTGACCGACTCGAAGGCCGCGGCGGTGGTCATCAGGGGCGAGCCCTGGAGCCTCACGCCCCAGCGGGCGCGCACCATCGGCCCGACCTGCGGCACCGAGGCGCCGGTGGGCACGGCCGCGGCGAACAGCGCCCACAGGGGCGCGTGTCCCAGCGCGAGCGCTGTCAGAGCCAGGCCCGACAGCGCGTGCAGCGCCACGCCCGGCACGAGTACGGCGCGCTGCCCGTACCGGTCGGCGAGCCGGCCGGTGAAGGGCGCGAACAACGCCATGGAGACACCGGTGACCGCCGCGGCGGCGCCCGCCGCGCCGTACGAGCCGGTGGTGTGCTGCACGAGCAGCACGATGGAGATGGTGAGCATCGCGAACGGCTGCCGCGCCGCGAAGCCCGGGATCAGGAACGTCCAGGCACCACGGGTGCGCAGCAGTTGCCCGTATCCCGGACGGGAGGATGCCGACGAGTCCTTCGACGACTCGCTGGTGACCGTGGATGCCACGGCCCGTGCCTTTCCGCCGCCTGGTAGCGCGCCGTTGCGGAAGCGCCGAGAGCTGTCCTCATGCGCGGACTGCGGTAGATGCCGGCGCTGATGTGAGGAGCGTCCCGGCCGCCATACGGTCGCGCCAGCTCTGCGTCAGGCAGAGTTGGTTCGATCAGGGTGCGCCTTCATCATACAAGGATCACGCTCGGTGGGCCTGTGAAAGCGAGCGCCACGAGGCCGTCGGCCTGCGATTGCGGGGGTGGTGAACCGTATGAAACACGCCCTTAACGGAAGGCCGCGCCGTTCTGCGCGCCGCGCACGCCCCTGACGTCCGCGCTACGGCGCGCGTACAGCCGGCGCCTGCACGCGCGCCCGCGAAGGGCCGCCGCGCCCGCGAACGACGCGCTCGCGCCGCGCCGCGCACGCCCGGTGCGAGCGCGGCGCCCCACGCCCTCAGCTCCTCGCCTCCGCGCTGTTCGTCCCCAGCCAGCCGGCCAGCTTTCCGCCGCGCCCCACGGCACGCAGCCGGCGCTCCGCCGCGTCCCGCACCGGGTCGGTGGCGACGACGAGGAGTTCGTCCCCGCGCCGCAGCGCCGTCGCGGGTAGCGGGACGAACGATTTCCCGTCACGTACGACGAGCGTGACGGCGGATCCGGCCGGCAGGCGCAGTTCGCTGATCTCGACGCCGTGCATCTTCGACCCCTCGGGGATGGTGACGGACAGCAGATGTCCGCGCAGCCGCTCCAGGGGCGCCGACTCGATGCCCAGGTCGGCCGCCTCGCCGCTCTTGCCCAGGCCGAGAGTGCGGGCGACCCAGGGCAGCGTCGGCCCCTGGATGAGGGTGTAGACGACGACCAGGACGAAGACGATGTTGAAGATGCGGCGGCTGGCGTCGACGCCCTCCACCATGGGAATCGTCGCCAGGATGATGGGCACGGCGCCGCGCAGTCCGGCCCAGGACAGCAGGACCTGCTCCGACCGGGGCAGCCGGAAGGGTGTGAGACATGCCACGACGCTGAGCGGACGCGCCACCATGGTCAGCACCAGCCCGATGACGAGCGCGGGCCAGACGTCGTCGCCCAGCTCGTGCGGGCTGACCAGCAGGCCGAGCAGGACGAACATGCCGATCTGGGCGATCCAGCCGAGCCCTTCGGCGAACCCGCGGGTGGCGGGCCAGTGCGGCAGCTTCGCGTTGCCCAGCACCATCGAGGCGAGGTAGACGGCGAGGAAGCCGCTGCCGTGCGCCAGCGCGCCCGCCGCGTACGCCGTGACGGCGATGGCCATGACGGCGATGGGGTACAGGCCGGAGGCGGGCAGGGCCACGTGCCGAAGGCCCCAGGAGCCGAGCAGGCCCACGGCGAGGCCGACGGCGGCACCGATGGCCAGCTCAAGGGCTATCTCGCCCACCAGCACGTACCAGTGGTCGATCGGGCCGGCGGTGGAGAAGGCGACGACCAGGATGACCACGGGTGCGTCGTTGAAGCCGGACTCGGCCTCCAGGGTGCCCGTCACGCGCGCGGGGAGAGGTATTTTCCGCAGCACCGAGAAGACCGCCGCCGCGTCCGTGGAGGACACGACCGCCCCGATGATGAGCGCCTGCCGCCATGGCAGCCCGGTGAGGTAATGCGCCCCCGTCGCGGTGACGCCCACGCTGACCGCGACACCGACCAGCGCCAGCGCGGAGGCGGCGGGCAGGGCCGGCCTGACCTCCTTCCACTTCGTGCCCAGACCGCCTTCGGCGAGGATCACGACGAGGGCGGCGTACCCGATGACCTGGGTCAGTTCGGCGTTGTCGAAGTGGACGTGGCCGATTCCGTCCTGGCCCATGAGGACGCCGATCCCCAGGTACACGAGCAGGCTGGGGAGCCCGCTGCGCGAGGAGATCCGGACCGCTGCCACGGCGACGAGCAGGACGAGCGAGCAGGCGAGCAGAAGCTGGTTGAGGTGGTGGACAGTCAGCGGCCGTTCCCTTCCACGGCTCGCGCGCATCCCGCGCGGGAGCTCCCGTACATAGGACACGAAGCGGGGTAACTCCGCACCCAAGTACTTTGTTACCTTACCTAACTCTTGACGATCTCTTGACGCTCGCACGGCAAGATCGAACGCTCATCCGGGCCGGTTCCCGACTCCGCGTCAAGTCGTGTCGGGCCCTGCGCCTATGGTTGCTCCAGCACTCCAGGACCGCCTGCCGCTCGCGTTAGGACAGCAAGGACAGCGATGCCCCCCAACACCACCGCCTCAACGGGTCAGCAGCCCGGCAAGTCCGGCAGGAAGAAGGGGCGCCGAGCCCGCCTGCTCGTCCTCGTCCTCGTGCTGGCCGTCGTCGGAGGCGTCGCGTACGGGGCGTACTGGTCAGTCAGTACGGTCCGGGCCTCCTTCCCGCAGACGAAGGGCTCGGTCACCCTCGAGGGCCTGTCGGGGCCCGTGGACGTCAAGCGCGACGGCTACGGCATCCCGCAGATCTACGCCTCCTCCGAAGAGGACCTGTTCATGGCGCAGGGCTACGTCCAGGCGCAGGACCGGTTCTACGAGATGGACGTGCGCCGTCACATGACCTCCGGGCGCCTGTCGGAGATGTTCGGCAAGAGCCAGGTCGGCAACGACGAGTTCCTGCGCACGCTCGGCTGGGACCGGGTGGCGAAGAAGGAGTACGACACCAAGCTGTCGGCCTCCACGAAGAAGTACCTCCAGGCGTACGCCGGGGGAGTCAACGCCTACCTCAAGGGCAGGGACGGCAAGGAGATCTCCCTCGAATACGCCGCCCTGGGCTTCACCAACGACTACAAGCCCGAGAAGTGGACCCCGGTCGACTCGGTCTCCTGGCTGAAGGCGATGGCCTGGGACCTGCGCGGCAACATGCAGGAAGAGATCGACCGCGCCCTGATGACCAGCAGGCTCGGTCCCAAGCAGATCAAGGACCTGTACCCGGACTACCCGTACAGCCGCAACAAGGCGATCGTCCAGGAAGGTCAGTACGACGAGCTGACGAAGACGTTCCAGAAGGCCGGCAGCACGTCGACCGCCGGGACGTCCACCAGCGGCACGACGGGTACCCCGGGCACGACCGGCACGACCGGTACCCCGGGCGCGACGGGTACGACCGGCACGGCGGGAACGGCGGGCACGGCCTCGACGGCCTCGGCGGCCGGGTCCTCCGCCCTGGAGAGCCAGCTGTCGGGCCTCTACGACGTCCTGGACGACGTGCCCGCGGCGGTCGGGGTGAACGGCCAGGGCATAGGCTCGAACTCCTGGGTCGTGGCGGGGAAGCACACCATCACCGGCAAGCCCCTGCTGGCCAATGACCCGCACCTGTCGGCCTCGCTGCCGTCCGTGTGGTACCAGATGGGCCTGCACTGCCGGACCGTCTCCAGCAAGTGCCGGTACGACGTCACCGGTTACACCTTCGCCGGCATGCCCGGCGTGGTCATCGGCCACAACCAGAACATCGCCTGGGGCATGACGAACTCCGGCGTCGACGTCACCGACCTGTACCTGGAGAAGCTCAGCGGCGACGGCTACCTGTACGACGGCAAGGTGAAGCCCTTCACCACCCGTGAGGAGACCATCAAGGTCGCCGGCGACAAGTCGAAGAAGATCGTCGTCCGGGAGACCAACAACGGACCCCTGCTGTCCGACCGCGACAACGAGCTCGTGAAGGTGGGCAAGAAGGCCACCGTCGACACCGCGGCGCCCGACCGCGGCGACGGCTACGGCATCGCCCTGCGCTGGACCGCCCTCGACGCGGGCACCACCATGGACGCCGTCTTCGCGATGGACAGGGCGGCCGACTGGAACGGCTTCCGGGCCGCCGCCACCCTGTTCGACGTGCCCTCGCAGAACCTGATCTACGCCGACACCAAGAACCACATCGGCTACACGCTGCCCGGCAAGATCCCCCTGCGCGCGAAGGGCCACGACGGCTCCATCCCGGCGCCCGGATGGGACTCCGGGTACGAGTGGACCGGATACGTCCCGCAGGACGCGCTGCCCTACGAGTTCGACCCGGAGCGCGGCTACATCGTCACCGCCAATCAGGCCGTCGTCGACGAGGCCAAGTACCCCTACACGCTCACCACGGACTGGGGCTACGGCACTCGCAGCCAGCGCATCACCGACCTGATCGAGTCGAAGATCAAGGGTGGCGGCAAGATCTCCACCGACGACATGCGCCAGATGCAGATGGACAACAGCAGCCAGATCGCCAGGCTGCTCGTGCCCAAGCTGCTCAAGATCGACATCGATGACAAGGCGGTCCGCGACGCGCAGGAGCTGCTGGAGGGCTGGGACTACACCCAGGACGCCGATTCGGCGGCGGCGGCCTACTTCAACGCCGTCTGGCGCAACATCCTCAAGCTCGCCTTCGGCAACAAGCTCCCCAAGGAGCTGCGGGTCGAGGGACAGTGCCTGTGGGTCGACCCGGTCAACACCACCGGCCCCGTGGACGACACCGAGAAGGTGCGCGAGTGCGGCCAGCGGGACGCCGACCAGGCGCAGCCCGACGGCGGCGACCGCTGGTTCGAGGTGGTCCGCAACCTCATGGACGACGAGAACAGCGACTGGTGGAGGACCCCGGGCGGGGTCGGCGACCGTCCGAAGGCCGAGAACCGCGACCAGCTGTTCAAGCGCGCCATGATCGACGCACGCTGGGAGCTGACCGCCAAGCTCGGAAAGGACACCGACACCTGGAGCTGGGGCCGGCTGCACCGCCTGTTCCTGAAGAACCAGACGCTCGGCACTGAGGGCCCCGGCTTCCTGCAGTACGTCCTCAACCGCGGACCCTGGAAGCTCAGCGGCGGCGAGGCCACGGTCAACGCCAGCGGTTGGAACGCCGCCGGAGGCTACGGCGTCGTGTGGGTGCCGTCGATGCGGATGGTGGTCAACCTCGGCGACCTCGACAAGTCGAAGTGGATCAACCTCACCGGAGCGTCCGGGCACGCCTACAGTGCCCACTACACCGACCAGACCGGCAAGTGGGCCAAGGGCGAACTGCTGCCGTGGTCCTTCTCCGGCGACGCGGTCGACAAGGGCACGAGCGACACGCTGGCGCTGAAGCCGTGAGCCGTCCCCTGGACTGAGGCCGCGAGGCGCGTGCGTGGGGGTGCGCGCCTGGCACGCCAGGCGCGCGCGAGGTGTTCGACGGGCATCGCGCGCCCGCCGGACGGTCACGCGCCGCCGCTGCCGTCCTCACCACCGCCGAAGCGGCGCACGCCCGACGGGGTCACCACCGCGTGCACCGGCCGGTCGTGCGCCTCCTCCGGCACGCGCGCGACGACTTCCGAGTCGTAGAGCAGCACCAGGAGCGCGGGGCGTGCGCCTGCGCTTTCCAGCCGCGCGAGCACGCGGTCGTACGACCCTCCGCCGCGCCCCAGCCGCAGCCCGCGCGTGTCGACCGCCAGTCCCGGCAGCAGCACCACGTCCGCCTCGGTCACGGCGTCCGGCCCCAGCCGGTCGCCCACCGGCTCGAAGAGCGCCATCTTCCCGCCGTGCCGCACCCGCGCGAGGGAGCCCTCACCGGCGTACGCACCCCAGTCCAGGTCGTTGTCCGGGAGGAGCGCCGGGAGCAGTACGCGCACGCCCCGCTCGCGCAGCGCGTCCAGAAGGGCGAGAGTTCCCGGCTCGCTTCCCACCGAGACGTACGCCGCCACCGTGCGCGCGTGCGCCAACTCCGGCAGTTCGAGCGCGCGCCCGGCCAGCGCGTTCGCCGCCTCCTGCACGTCATCCGCGGTCAATCTGCTTCTCACCGTCAGGATCTCTCGCCGCAACATCCGTTTGCCAGGCTCGGCAGCACTTCCGATGTGACTCACAGGTCGTACCTGTACCTTTCCTAATGCGCTCATATGCGGGCCAATTAACCGGAGCTACAGATTCCTTGCAAAGTCACCGGATAAGGTTGCGGGCATGACCCAGTCGCACCTCAGGATCAGCAAGGCCGTCATTCCCGCAGCGGGCCTCGGCACCCGGTTCCTGCCGGCCACCAAGGCCACTCCCAAGGAGATGCTGCCGGTTGTCGACAAGCCGGCGATCCAGTATGTGGTCGAGGAGGCCGTGTCCGCGGGCCTCGACGACGTCCTCATGATCACGGGCCGTAACAAGCGCCCCCTGGAGGACCACTTCGACCGCAACTACGAGCTCGAGTCGGCTCTCCAGAAGAAGGGCGACGCCGGCCGGCTCGCCAAGGTCCAGGCGTCGAGCGACCTGGCGACCATGCACTACGTGCGACAGGGCGACCCGAAGGGCCTCGGGCACGCCGTCCTGTGCGCGGCCCCGCACGTCGGCCAGGAGCCCTTCGCCGTCCTGCTGGGCGACGACCTGATCGACCCCCGCGACCCGCTCCTCGCGCGCATGGTCGAGGTGCAGGAGCAGCGTGGCGGCAGCGTCATCGCGCTGATGGAGGTCGCGCCGGAGCAGATCCACCTCTACGGGTGCGCGGCCGTCGAGCCGACCGAGGACAGCGACGTCGTCAAGGTGACCGGCATGGTCGAGAAGCCCGACGCGGCCGACGCGCCCTCCAACTACGCGGTCATCGGACGATATGTGCTGGACCCGCACATCTTCGACATACTGCGCAAGACCGAGCCGGGCCGTGGCGGCGAGATCCAGCTCACCGACGCCCTTCAGCAGCTCGCGGAGGGCGACAAGGCCGGCGGCCCGGTGCACGGCGTCGTCTTCAAGGGCCGTCGCTATGACACCGGTGACCGTGGCGACTACCTGCGTGCCATTGTCAGACTCGCGTGCGAACGTGAAGACCTGGGCCCCGACTTCCGGGCCTGGCTTCGCAGTTACGTAGCCGAGGAGATGTAGCGATTTGAACAGCGCCGCGCCCCGCACCGCCGGCCAGGACCACCTGTGGTCGGTGGACGAGCACCTGGAGGACATCCTCGCGACCGTCCGTCCTCTCGAACCCATCGAGCTGAACCTGCTGGACGCACAGGGCTGCGTCCTGGTCGAGGACGTCACGGTGCCGGTCTCGCTGCCGCCGTTCGACAACAGCTCCATGGACGGGTACGCGGTGCGGGTCGCGGATGTCGCGGGCGCGAGCGAGGAGTTCCCCGCCGTCCTGGACGTCGTCGGGGACGTCGCGGCGGGCCAGGCCGACCTGATCCAGGTGGGTCCTGGTCAGGCCGCCCGCATCATGACCGGCGCCCCGCTGCCGCCCGGCGCCGAGACCGTCGTCCCCGTCGAGTGGACCGACGGGGGCCTCGGCGAGGGCCCGGTCACGGGCATGCGCGCCCGCAGCCTGGCACCCGAGGGCGCCGAGGGACAGGTGCGCGTGTACCGGCCCGCGGAGGCGCGCGCGCACGTGCGCGCGATGGGCAGCGACGTCAAGGCCGGCGACCGCGCGCTCGACGCCGGCACCGTCCTCGGGCCCCCGCAGATCGCTCTGCTGGCGTCCATCGGCCGGGGAACGGTACGCGTGCGCCCGCGCCCGCGCGTGGTCGTCCTGTCCACCGGCAGCGAACTCGTCCAGCCCGACGAGGGACTGGGCAGCGGCCAGATCTACGACTCCAACAGCTTCGCGCTCACCGCCGCCGCCCGTGACGCCGGCGCCATCGCCTACCGGGTGGGTGCCGTGGTCGACGACGCCGAGATCCTGCGCTCCACCATCGAGGACCAGCTCGTCCGCGCCGACCTGATGGTCACCACGGGCGGTGTCAGCGTCGGGGCGTACGACGTCGTCAAGGAGGCGCTGTCACACCTCGGCGACGAGGACGAGGCCGGCAGCGGCGTCGAGTTCCGCAAGCTCGCCATGCAGCCCGGCAAGCCCCAGGGCTTCGGCTCCGTCGGCCCCGACCACATCCCGCTGCTCGCACTGCCGGGCAACCCCGTCTCGTCGTACGTCTCCTTCGAACTCTTCGTCCGTCCCGTGATCCGCACGCTCATGGGACTCGGCGACGTCCACCGGCCGAGGACCCGCGCCACCCTGACCACCGGCAAGGCGCTGACCTCGCCGAAGGGGCGCAGGCAGTTCCTGCGGGGGGAGTACGCCGACGGTTCCGTGACCCCGGTCGGCGGGGCCGGCTCGCACCTGGTCGCCGCCCTCGCGCGCGCCGACGCGCTGATCGTCGTTCCGGAGGACGTGGAGTCCGTCGAACCCGGTGCCGAGGTCGAGGTCGTCCTGCTGCGCTGAGCGCACGCGCGCGTGGCGGTCCGCGGGGACGGGTCCTGATCCGCTGTCCGCGCCGTCTTGGCGGTACCGTGTCGCGCACAGCAGGCCTGCGCGCCGTACCGCGGCGGGCCCGGACCGGGAGTGCCACACAGCATGAGTACGCAGGACCGCTTGACGCACATCGACGACGCCGGCGCCGCCCGCATGGTCGACGTCTCGGACAAGGACGTCACCGCGCGCACCGCCCGCGCCAGCGGACGCGTCCTCGTCTCGCCGAGCGTGGTCGAGCTGCTGCGCGGCGAGGGAGTCCCCAAGGGGGACGCGCTCGCCACGGCGCGGATCGCGGGCATCATGGGCGCCAAACGCACACCGGACCTCATCCCGCTGTGTCATCCCTTGTCGCTGTCCGGTGTGAAGCTGGATCTGGCGGTCGCGGACGACGCCGTGGAGATCCGCGCCACGGTGAAGACGACGGACCGCACGGGCGTCGAGATGGAGGCCCTCACCGCGGTCTCCGTCGCCGCGCTCACCGTGATCGACATGGTCAAGGCCGTCGACAAGGGAGCGGTCATCACGGACGTACGGGTGGAGGAGAAGACGGGCGGCAAGTCGGGCGACTGGAGCCGGGCGTGAGCGCCGGGGCGCACGCCGCGAGCGGCGCGCCCGCGCCGTACCGCGCGCTCGTCGTGACCGCATCCAACCGTGCCGCTGCCGGTGTCTACGAGGACCGGGGCGGCCCGCTGATCGCCGAGGGCCTCGCGCGCTTCGGCTTCGCCGTCGAGGGGCCGCAGATCGTGCCCGACGGGGATCCCGTGGAGGCCGCGCTGCGCGCCGCGGTCGAGGCCGGGTACGACGTCGTCGTCACGACCGGCGGCACCGGCATCTCGCCGACCGACCGGACGCCCGAGGCGACGCGCAGGGTGATCGACTTCGAGGTGCCGGGCATTGCCGAGGCCATCAGGGCGTTCGGACGGGAGAAGGTGCCGACCGCCGCGCTCTCCCGGGGCCTGTCAGGAGTGGCGGGGCGGACGCTGATCGTCAACCTGCCGGGTTCGGCCGGCGGGGTGAAGGACGGGCTGGCCGTCCTCGAACCCCTGCTGAGGCACGCCGTCGACCAGGTCCGTGGCGGTGACCACCCGAGACCCGGCCCCACTCCTGGGGGTGCGAGCTGAACAGCCCATCCTGGCCCGTCGTGCTGGCGGACGGCGACGTCGTCCTCCGGCCGATAAGAATGCGCGACCAGCGGGCCTGGCGCGAGGTCAACCGGCGCAA
Organism: Streptomyces sp. H51; assembly: GCF_035656535.1. NCBI lineage: Bacteria > Bacillati > Actinomycetota > Actinomycetes > Kitasatosporales > Streptomycetaceae > Streptomyces > Streptomyces sp. H51. Next base: position 193,659 of record NZ_JAYMHD010000011.1, on the reverse strand, counting down.
CCGGGACTGGCTGCGCCCCTGGGAGGCGACCATCCCGCCGCCCACGCCCAGCGGGCCCGTCACGCACCGGCCGACCTACCGCCAGATGGTCCGTCATCTGCGGTCGGAGGCGAACGCGCACCGGATGCTGCCGTTCGTCATCGAGTACCAGGGACGGCTGGTCGGGCAGTTGACGGTCGCCGGGATCACCTGGGGCTCGATGTGCTCGGGGCACGTCGGCTACTGGGTCGACGAGGCGGTCGCCGGGCGCGGTGTGATGCCGACGGCCGTGGCGCTCGCCGTGGACCACTGTTTCCGGACCGTCGGTCTGCACCGCATCGAGGTCTGCATTCGCCCCGAGAACGGGCCCAGCCGTCGGGTCGTGGAAAAACTGGGATTCCGCGAGGAGGGCCTGCGGCCGCGTTATCTCCACATCGACGGAGCCTGGCGCGACCACCTCGTCTTCGCGCTGACCGCGGAAGAGGTCCCGGACGGACTGCTGAGCCGCTGGCATCGGGCACGTTCCCGGCCGACGTCGCCCGGCGCCTCGCGCGGCACCCCGCGGAACCCGCAGAACACGCCGGGCAATCCCGCATAGCCCCAGAATTGAATAAACGTTCGAATTGGGTCGCGCGTCGACCGTCTCCGGGCATTAATTCTCCGGCGGGTGCCCGACTGTCGATCGCGTCGGTCACAAAAAAAGTTCGAAATATCAGCCTGATCGTGCGACACACCGGCTCAATTGGCGGATGGCCTCACGTAAACCCCTCTACCGTGTGAGGCGTGAGCAGCAGCGGCCTCATCTACGCAGTCATCGTCGGGGCCTGGGCCGCCTACTTGGTGCCGATGTGGCTCCGTAGGCAGGACGAGCTGAACGAGGCCCGTCCGACGGAACGCTTCAGCACAGCCATCCGGTTGCTGTCCGGACGGGCGGGGATGGAGCGCCGGTACGCCAAGGACCTGCGCGCGCGCTCCGCCGACGAGGGGGAGCCCGACGCCGACGCTCCGGACGCCGTCACCGACTCGGTGGACGTCCGGGCCTTCGCCATGCCTCCGACCCGGCCGCAGGCCCGCGCAGAGGTGCAGGCGCGGGCGGCCGGGCGGGCGCAACCGGCGCACGAACCCTCGGACGCGCCGGCATCCGGTTCCGCACCGGCGCCGGCATCCGGTTCCGCGCCGGCGCCCGCACAGAACTCCGCACCCGCGCGCGAGCGTGTTCCCGCCGCCAGGCGTACGCCCGCCGCGGAAGCGGCTGCGGCACGCGCCCGGCGCACGAAGGTGCTCGCGCGCCGTCGGCGCACGACCGTCGTGCTGTTCCTCGCCTTCACTCTCGGCGCGATCGTCGCGGCCGTCGGCGGACTCGCTCTGCTGTGGGCACCCGGCGTGCCCGCGATACTGCTCAGCGCGTACATCGCCTATCTGCGCTCCCAGGAGCGCCGTCGTTTCGCCTTCCAGATGGACCGGCGCCGCGCCGAGGCCGCCGCGCAGCGGCTGCGGGAGCGCCAGCAGCGCCAGCCACGTCGGCGTCCCCCCGCCGAGGCGGACGCCGACGAGCCGGACGAAGGTCCTGAGCCGGAGACCGACCCCGGTCTGTCCGCGCTCGCGGCCGACCGGCGTGCGCTGGTCGAGCAGACCGACCACGCCGAGTGGGTCGACCAGCAGCGGGAACGGCAGCGACTGCCCGGGCACGGGGAGAGCTGGGACCCGGTGCCGGTGCCGTTGCCGACGTACGTGACCGCGCCGGTCGCTCCGCGGGCCGCCACGGACGTGGATCTCGGGGCGCCGGACACGTGGAGTTCGGCGCGGTCGAGTTCCGTCGGCCGGGAGCAGGACGCGCCGCCCGCACCCGGCGCAGAGCGGACCGGGGACCCCGCCGCCACGCACGCGCCGGAGCACGCGCACGCGGACGCGGACGGCGCCGAGGAGGACCGGGCCGACGACGACGTGCGCAGTGACGCCCGTCGGGCGGCCTCGGCCCGGCGGGCGCGGGAGCGGGGGCGTACGCCGCTGTTCGACCAGTACGAGGACGGCGAGCGGCCGCGTGCCGCCAACGAGTAGCGGGCCACCGGCCACCACGCCCACCTGCGCCGCATCCGCCGACGGGCCCGGGAACGGATTTCCAAGCACCGCGATCGGGATGCTAGAGTTTCACTCGTTGCAAGGGCCTGTGGCGCAGTCCGGTAGCGCACCTCGTTCGCATCGAGGGGGCCAGGGGTTCAAATCCCCTCAGGTCCACGCAGCTCGGAGCCTCGGTCGGTGAATACCGACCGAGGCTCCGACATGTTGTAGGGCAGCGAAGTCCGGTTGCGGCTGCACGCGGTGCGCCGAAGGGCGCTCGCAGACGATCGACACGTGCGGCGGGCCCACCGGCTCGGTGCTCATAGTCGTGCGGATGCCTCCGTCCGGGGTTCCGATCGAGAACCCCGCCGACCCTGTCACCCCCGCCGTCCCCGCAGTCCCCGCCGAACGACCGGATCATGTCCGTCAGTTGGCGGGCGCCTGCCGGATACGATCCCTGTCATGCATCACCTCTGTGACTGACCAGCCGTCGTTTCGCGGTCCCTTGCCCGGGCCGTGGAGCACACGACGTCATGTCCGTCGTTCGTCCCGGCCGTCGATCGGGACGTCGCACCGCTGGAGTCACTGGTGTTCTTCGCTCGACCGCGCTCTCCTGGCGGCGTCGTCGCGCTCATGCGTGACAACGCCGACTTCCGGCGCCTCTTCTGCGCTTCCGCTCTCAGTCTGACGGGTGACTGGTTCACCTTCGTCGCCCTGAGCGGCTTCGTCTACCGTCATACGGGCTCGCCGGGCTGGACGGCACTGCTGTTCGCCGTCAACTCGCTGCCCGGGGTGGTGCTGCTGCCGCTGATCGGTCCGCTCACCGACCGCGTCGACCGGCGACGCCTGCGCATCGCCTGCGACCTGGGCGCGGTCGTCCCGGTCGCCGGCCTGCTGGTCGCCTTTCACACCCGGTCCGTCCCCCTGGCCCTCGGCTGCCTGGCGGTGCTCTCCCTCGCCGCCACCGTCGCGAGCCCCATCCCTGAGGCCGCTCTGCCCAACCTCGTCACCTCGCGCGAACTCCCCCTGGCCCAGACCGTGCTCGGCAGCCTGTACTCGGCGGGCCTGCTGGTGGGAGCCGGCCTCGGAGGCGTGGTCTGTGCGGCATGGGGCGCCTCGGCCACGCTCGTCATCGACGGCGCGTCGTTCGCCGTCTCCGCGCTCCTCGTCGCGAGGATCAGACGACCGCTGTCCGCGACGATGACGACCCGTCGGATCCGGATGCGGGCCGACACGGCCGAACTCCGGGCCTTCGTGCGGGCCACCCCGGTGGTGTCCGCGTTCCTGTGGCTGACCGTGGGACTGCGCGTCTGCTACGGCGTCGTGGGCCTGCTGCCGGTGTACGCCCTCGACCGCTTCCACGCCGGCGACGCCGGCGTCGGGGCGCTGTATCTCGCCCAAGGACTCGGCGCCGTGCTCGGTCCCTTCCTCGGCCGACGGCTCGTCGCCGGGTCGATGCGCCGGAGACTGCACACGGCCGGAGCCGCCCTGGCGGTCTTCGGACTCGGCTACCTTGCCCTGGCCCAGGTCACGGCCCTGGGGCCGGCCATGGCCGCGGCCCTGATCGGCCACCTCGGAGTGGGCGCGTGCGCCATCCTCGCCGTCAACGGCCTGCAACTCGCGACCCCGGACCACATCCGCGGCCGTGTCATGGTCCTCGTCTTCGGACTGTCCTCGGCCTTCCAGGGCGTGTCGTCCCTCGCGGTGGCCCCGCTGGCCGCGTCCATCGGCATGCCCGGCACCACCCGGCTGTCGGCCGGGCTCGCCGTCGTCTGCGCGATCACGTGGGCGATCGGTGTGACCCGCGAGGACCGCCCGAAGAACGGGCAGGGCCGGGCCGCGGCCGACCGGCTCAGGGGCTGAGCGGCTTGGCGTAGCACAGGCTCTCCGGGTGGAAGCGGTAGTAGCCGAACTTCTCGCAGGGCTCGTAGCCGGAGGACGTGTACAGGGCGACGGCCTCCGGCTGCTTCGTGCCGGTCTCCAGGACCATGCGCAGACGGCCGGCCGCGCGCGCGTCCTCCTCCAGGACGGCCAGGATGCGGCGGGCGAGGCCGCGGCCGCGCATGCCGTCGATCACGTACATCCGCTTCAGCTCGGCGTCCCCGTCGCGGTTGCCCTCGCCGTTGGTGTCCCGGGCGCGCCAGCCGCCGGTGGCGACGGGGCTGTCGCCGGCGTCGTAGGCGATCAGGTACACGCCGTTCGGCGGCTCGAAGTCCTCCGGGGCCAGTTCGGTGGCGTCGCCGCCGTCGCCGTAGCGGACGTGGTACTCGGCCTGGACCTGGTCGTTGAGCTTGACGGCGTCGGGGTGGTCGAACGGGACGCGACGGATATGCATGTTATACACCGTATGTGAATCCATGAGGGGGACGGGACGCCGTCCAGTGTGCCGGTATCGTTCCGGCGTGCTCACTGTGACCTCCGCCAACGTCAATGGCCTGCGCGCCGCCGCGAAGAAGGGCTTCGTGGAGTGGCTCTCCGGCACCTCCGCCGATGTGCTGTGCCTGCAGGAGGTGCGGGCCGAGCCGGAGCAGCTGCCCGAGCAGGTCCGCGTGCCCGAGGGCTGGTACACGGTGCACGCGCCCGCCGCCGCCAAGGGGCGTGCCGGCGTCTCCCTCTACGCCCGCCGCGAGCCCGACCGGGTCCGGGTCGGCTTCGGGTCGGCGGAGTTCGACGCGAGCGGGCGGTACGTCGAGGCCGACCTGCCCGGCGTCACGGTCGCCTCCCTCTACCTCCCCGCCGGCGAGGTGGGCACCGAGCGGCAGGAGGAGAAGGTCCGCTTCATGGGCGAGTTCCTCGCCTACCTGAAGGAGCTGCGCGAGCGGGCCGCCGCCGACGGCCGTGAGGTGGTCGTCTGCGGCGACTGGAACATCGCCCACCAGCGCGCCGACCTGAAGAACTGGCGCGGCAACCTCAAGAACTCCGGCTTCCTGCCCGAGGAGCGGGAGTGGCTCGGACGGGTCCTCGACCCGGCGGACGGCGGCTACGTCGATGTCGTACGGGCCCTGCACCCGGATGTGGAGGGGCCGTACTCGTGGTGGTCCTACCGCGGGCGGGCCTTCGACAACGACACCGGATGGCGGATCGACTACCACGTCGCGACGCCGGGACTGGCCGGCCGGGCGGTCAAGGGGTTCGTCGAGCGCGCGGCCACCCACGCCGAGCGGTGGTCGGACCACGCTCCGGTGACGGTCGTCTACGACCTCTGAGTCTGCGGCCTCCGCGTGAGTCCGGGGCCTCCGCGCCTGCGGCCTCTGAGTCTGTGCCCTCCGCGCCTGTGGCCTCTGAGTCTGCGGCCTTTGAGTCTGTGCCCTCCGCGCTCAAGGGCGCTGCGCCCGCTGCAGTCGCCGGTCCAGCGCCAGGGACAGTTCCGCCTCCACGACGCTGCGGGCCAGCGGGCGCAGCCGGGTGAGGTCGTCCCGGCCCGCGTGGCGCAGCACCAGGTCGGCGAAGAGGTCCGCCAGGGCCTCCGCGTGCTCGCGGACCCGGGCGCCGGTGGTGAGCACCTCGGCGAGCGGGATGCCCTCGCGGACCAGGGCGGAGGAGACGTCGAGCAGGCGGCGGCTGATGTGGACGATCTCGTCGCCGTCGGCGCCCACGTAGCCGAGTTCCATCGCGGAGGCGAGGTTCTCCGGGGTGACCTCGCCCTCGAAGCGGGCGGCGAGTTCCTCGGGGGTGAGGCGGACCGGTTCCTCCTCGGTGGGGGTGCCCAGGCCGAGGACGTCGCCGACGCCACGGCCGTGTTCGAAGGCCTCGGCCAGTTCGGCGATGCCGCTGAGCGTGTGTCCGCGTTCCAGCAGGGCGGCGATGGTGCGCAGGCGGTTGAGGTGACTCTCGTCGTACCAGGCGATGCGGCCCTCGCGGCGCGGTGGCCCGATCAGCTTGCGCTCGCGGTAGAAGCGCAGGGTGCGCACCGTGATCCCGGCCTCCCTGGCCAGCTCCTCCATGCGGTATTCACGCTTGTCTGCCACGCCCCGACCCTATGTCGTACTCGGGGTAACTTTCCCGGCCCGGCCCCCTACCGATCGGTACGGAAGTGCCCTACAGTCCCATTGCGCCAGTGTTCACTGGCGGGATCCATCGGGCGATGCGTGGAGGCTTCGGGATGGCCGAGCACGAACACGAGCATGTGCGGGTGGCGGTGATCGGGTCCGGATTCGGCGGGCTCGGGGCCGCCGTACGGCTGCGGCGCGAAGGCGTCACCGACTTCGTGGTCCTGGAGCGGGCCGGCAGCGTGGGCGGCACCTGGCGGGACAACAGCTATCCGGGGTGCGCCTGCGACGTGCCGTCCCACCTGTACTCGTTCTCCTTCGCGCCCAACCCCGACTGGCCGCGCACCTTCTCCGGCCAGGAGCACATCCGCGCCTATCTGGAGCACGTCGCGGACGTCTTCCGGCTGCGCCCGCACATCCGCTTCGACTCGGAGGTGAAGCGGATGACGTGGAACGGCGAGCGGCTGTGCTGGGACCTCGAGACCACCGGCGGGAACCTGTCCGCCGACCTGGTGGTGTCCGCCACCGGGCCGCTGTCCGACCCGAAGGTCCCCGACATCCCGGGCCTGGACTCCTTCCCGGGCAAGGTCTTCCACTCCGCCCGCTGGGACCACGACTACGACCTGCGCGGCAAGCGCGTGGCGATGGTCGGCACCGGCGCCTCGGCGATCCAGATCGTGCCGAGCATCCAGCCGCAGGTCGGCAGGCTCACCCTCTTCCAGCGCACCCCGGCGTGGGTGATGCCCCGCGTGGACCGGGCCATCAGCGGCGTCGAGCGGGCGCTGCACCGGGCGCTGCCCATCACCGCCCAGGCCCGCCGCGGACTGCTGTGGGGCATCCGGGAGCTGCAGGTGCAGGCGTTCACCAAGCACCCGAACGAGCTGGGTTTCGTGGAGCAGCTGGCCAGGCGGAACATCGCCCGCGCGATCGAGGACCCGGTCCTGCGCGCCAAGCTGACCCCCGACTACCGCATCGGCTGCAAGCGGATCCTGCTGTCCAACGCGTACTACCCGGCCCTCGCACAGCCCAACGTGGACGTCGTGGCCAGCGGACTGAGCGAGGTCCGCGGCTCGACCGTGGTCGCCGCCGACGGCACCGAGGCGGAGGTCGACGCGATCGTCTTCGGCACCGGCTTCCACGTCACGGACATGCCGATAGCCGAGCGGGTCGTCGGCGCGGAGGGCACAACGCTCGCCGAGAGCTGGAAGGGCGGGATGCAGGCCCTGCGGGGCGCGTCCGCGGCCGGCTTCCCCAACTGGATGTCGATCATCGGCCCCAACACCGGCCTCGGGAACTCGTCCATGATCCTCATGATCGAGTCCCAGCTCAATTACCTGGCCGACTACGTGCGGCAGCTCGACGTCCTCGGCGGCCGGGTCGCCCTCGACGCCCGCCCGAGCGCGGTCGGCAGCTGGAACCGGCGGGTACAGGAGCGCATGAAGCGCACGGTGTGGAACACCGGCGGCTGCACCAGCTGGTACCTCGACGCGAACGGCCGCAACACCACCGTCTGGCCGGGCACGACCTCCGAGTTCCGGCGGGCGACCCGACGCGTGGACCTGGCGGAGTACCAGGTCCTGCGGCCGCCCGCCGCCGCAGCCGAGAAGCAGGTCCGGCAGAACGGCCAGGCCCGGCAGAGCGAGCAGGCGCGGCAGGGCGAGCAGGCGCGGCAGGGCGAGCAGGCCGGGCAGGCCGGGCAGGCCGGGCAGGCCGGGCAGGCCGCGGAGGTGACCGCGTGAGCCGGCTCACCGCCGTGGCCTCCGGCCCGTACGCCCCGCCCGTTCCCACCCGGGAACTCACCGTCGTCTCCGCCGACGGCGCCCGCCTGCACGTCGAGGTGCACGGACCGGACAAGGCGCCCGCCGTGATCCTCGCCCACGGCTGGACCTGTTCCACCGCCTTCTGGGCCGCGCAGATCCGCGATCTCGCCGTCGACCACCGGGTCGTCGCCTACGACCAGCGCGGCCACGGGCGCAGTCCGCACAGCTCCGCCTGCGGCACCGACGCCCTCGCCGACGATCTCGAGGCCGTGCTGAAGGCGGTCCTGGCGCCCGGCGAGAAGGCCGTGGTCGCCGGTCACTCGATGGGCGGCATGACGGTGATGGCCGCCGCCGAGCGGCCCGGCTTCCGGGAGCACACGGCCGCGGTCCTGCTGTGCAGCACCGGCTCCTCCCGGCTGGTCGCCGAGTCCACCGTCGTACCCCTCGGGCCCGGCCGGGTGCGGACCTGGCTGACCAAGCACATCCTCGGCTCACGGGCACCGCTCGGGCCGGTGACGCCGCTCGCCCGGAAGATCCTGAAGTACGGGACCATGGGGCCGGGTTCGGCGCCGCACATGGTGGAGGCGTGCGCGCGGATCGTGCACGCCTGTCCGACCAAGGTGCGGCATGCCTGGTCGCAGGTGCTGGACCTGCTCGACCTCGACCACGGCGTCCGCGAGCTGCTGGTGCCCACGGCGGTGGTCGTCGGCACCGCGGACCGCCTGACGCCGCCGGTGCACGCGGCGGCGCTGGTGGCCGCGCTGCCGGACTGCGTCGGCCTCACCGAACTGCCGGGGATCGGCCACATGACGCCCATCGAGGCACCCGAGCTGGTCACCGCCCGGATCCGGGAACTCGTGACCACATACGCAACGATCAAGGAGGGCGCATGAGCAGGGTCAGCCTCGACGGACAGGTCGCCGTCGTCACCGGAGCGGCGCGCGGCGTGGGGGAGCTGCTCGCACGCAAGCTGTCCGCGCGCGGCGTCAAGGTGGCGCTGGTCGGGCTGGAGCCGGACGCGCTCAAGCAGGTGTCCGAACGGCTGCACACCGACAGCGCCCACTGGTACGCCGACGTCACCGACCACGAGGCGATGACCCGGGTGGCGCGCGAGGTCAAGGAGCGGTTCGGAAAGGTCGACATCGTGGTCGCCAACGCCGGCGTCGCGACCGGCGGGCCCCTCGTCGACTCCGACCCGGAGGCCTGGCGGCGGGTGATCGAGGTCAACCTCGTCGGGTCGGCGGTCACCGGACGCGCCTTCCTGCCGCTGCTGATGGAGAGCCGCGGCTACCTGCTGCAGATCGCCTCCCTCGCGGCCCTCACCCCCGCACCCATGATGTCCGCGTACTGCGCGTCCAAGGCCGGCGTGGAGGCGTACGCGCACAGCCTGCGCGCCGAGGTCGGCTACCGCGGCGTCCGGGTCGGGGTCGGCTACCTGTCGTGGACCGACACCGACATGGTGCGCGGGGCCGACCAGGACGACGTGCTGCGCGAGTTGCGGCAGCGGTTGCCGTGGCCGTGCAACAAGACCTATCCGCTGGGCCCCGCGGTCGACCGGATCGTGGCCGGCATCGAGCGGCGGTCGAGCCATGTGTACGGGCAGGGGTGGCTGCGCGGGATGCAGAGTGTGCGCGGCTACCTGCCGGCCCTCATCGGCACGGCCGGGCAGCGGGAGATGAAGCGGTTCGGGTCCCGGCTCGACGGGATGCGCAACGGGCTGGTCGGCGCGGGCGGGGCGGCGGACGAGGAGTCGCGCGCTACGCACGGTAGTTGATCGACATGCGCAGGGTGACGGCTCGTGTGAATCTGGTCGAGGCCCGGTAACGGGCCGCTTCCCCCACCCACAACGGGAGTGAACCCACATGGGTATGAAGGACCAGTTCCAGAACAAGCCGGAACAGCGCCAGGAGCAGACCAGGCGGAAGGCGCAGCCGGGCCGCGAGCAGGCTCAGCAGCGCGGACCGCAGTCTCAGCAGCGCGGACCGCAGTCTCCGCAGCGGACACCGCAGGATCAGGGCCGCGACCGCATGCGCGAGGAGCCGGAGCGGATGCGTGAGGACGAGGACCGCCTCGAGGCGGACTTCGACGCGTAGCCGCTGCGCTCGGCTTGGGCTGTGACGCGGGGCGTCCTTCCTCCGGAGGGCGCCCCGCGCTTCTGCTCGGTGCGCGGTTCCGCGCGCCCCTTCCGCAGCCCCTTCGTCCTCAGGGAGCCGGGCGGGGCGGGAGTCTCGGGCGGGTGCGGTCGGGGGTGTCCGAGTAGTCCGGTGGGGCTGCCGGGGGGTGGGTCCGCAGCAGGTCGAGGGCCAGGCGGACCGCGTCGTCGAGTTGGGCGTGGCGTCCCTCCGCCCAGTCGAGAGGGGTGCGCTGGATCTCCAGGTCGGGGGCGACGCCGTGGTTTTCCACGCCCCAGCCGTAGGCGTCGAACCAGGCCGCGTTCATCGGCACCGTGATCACCGTGCCGTCCACCAGCCGGTGGCGGCCGGTCATGCCGACCACCCCGCCCCAGGTGCGCTGGCCGACCACCGGGCCCAGCTTCAGCAGTTTGAACGCGGCCGTGATCATGTCGCCGTCGGAGGAGGTCGCCTCGTCCGCCAGCGCCACGACCGGGCCCCTCGGCGCGTTCGAGGCGTACGACACCGGCTGGGCGTCGCGGGTCAGGTCCCAGCCCAGGATGGTGCGCGTCAGCTTCTCCACCACCAACTCGCTGATGTGGCCGCCCGCGTTGCCGCGCACGTCCACGATCAGGGCGGGCCTGGACATCTCCATGCGCAGGTCCCGGTTGAACTGCGCCCAGCCCGAGCCGCCCATGTCCGGGATGTGCAGATAGCCGCACCGGCCTTCGCTCAACTCACGTACCAGGGAGCGCCGTTTGGTGACCCAGTCCTGGTAGCGCAGCGGCCGTTCGTCGATCAGCGGGACGACGGCCACCCGCCGCGCCCGGCCCGCCTCGCCCGGCGGCGGGGTGAACGTCAGCTCCACCGTCGTGCCGCCCGCGCCCGCGAGCAGCGGGTAGGGACCGGCCGACGGGTCGACGGGGCGTCCGTCGACGTGGGTGAGGACCGCCCCCTGCCGGATGCCGGTGCCGGCCAGCGGTGAACGGGCCCTGGAGTCCGAGGAGTCGCCGGACAGGATCCGCCGGACCGTCCATCCCTCGTCCCGGCGGGTGAAGTTGGCGCCCAGCAGCCCTTGCCACCGCTGGTAGTGGGGCGGGCCCTCGCTGCGGCGGGCCGGGGTGACGTAGGCGTGCGAGGTGCCGAGTTCGCCGAGGACCTCGCGCAGCAGGTCGGCGAAGTCGTCCGGGGAGGCGACCCGTTCGACCAGCGGCCGGTACTGCTCCAGCACCGCCTCCCAGTCGATGCCGCACATCCCCGGCTCCCAGAAGTAGGCGCGGATGAGCCGGCCGGCCTCCGCGTACGCCTGGCGCCACTCGGCGGCCGGGTCGGCCTCGTGCAGGATGCGGCGCAGGTCGATCCAGACGGTCGTGTCGCCGTCGCCGGGCTCGTCGGACGGTACGGCCCGCAGCTCGCCCTCGTCGGCCACGACCAGCCGGGTGCCGTCACCGCTGACCGCGAACCAGTCCAGGTGGCCGACGAGTTCGGACTTCCGCGCCTTGCCGATGGTGAAGTGCTCCAGCGTCGGACGGCCGGTGGTGTCGTCGGGGTTGGCGAAGGTCTCGCCGAGCGCGCCGGATATCGGCCAGCGCAGCCAGACCAGTCCACCGCCCGCCACCGGGCGCAGCGCCGAGTACTTGGAGGCGATGACCGGGAAGGGCGTGACCCGGCTCGCCAGTCCCTCCGCCTCCACGGTCACCGTGCCGTTGCCGTCCTCGCCGTCCGGCAGCGGGTCCAGGCCCCCCGCGGCCGGGCGGCCCTCGGGGCTGAGGGCGAAGGGGGAGGGGGTCGCCGAGGAGAGGGGGACGAGGTAGGGGCGGCAGCCGAGCGGGAAGGACAGGTCGCCCGTGTGGACGTCGTACACCGGGTCGAAGCCGCGCCAGGAGAGGAAGGCGAGGTAGCGGCCGTCCCGCGTGAAGACCGGGTTCTCGTCCTCGAATCGGCCGTCGGTGACGTCGACGATCAGCCCGTCCTTCATCCGGGCCAGCTTGATCTGCCGCAGCGAACGGCCGAGGACGGGGTGCGACCAGGTCAGCCAGCCCCCGTCCGGGGAGAACGCCAGGTCCCGCACGGGCCCGTTGGCCGACTGGACCAGTTCCCGGACCGGTTCACGGATCGGCTCCCGGACCGGTTCGGTGACCGCTCCGGCCGCGGCCGCGTCGGCGTCGCCGCCGGCCCCGTCCGTGTCCGCGTCCGTGTCGGCCTCTCCGGCGCCCTCGCTCATGGCTTCCCCCGCGCTCTCGCTCATGCCTTCCCCCGCGCTCTCGCTCATGCCTTCCCCCGCGCTCTCGCTCGCGCCTTCCCCCGCGCTCTCGCTCGCGCCCTCGACCGCGTCCTCGCTCGCGCCCTCGACCGCGTCCTCGCTCACGTCGACGAGCAGCAGCCGTCCGTCGTGCGAGGCGACGGCGAGGCGTTCGCCCTGCGGGTCGGCGACCATCTCCAGGACCCGGCCGAGCCGGCCGGCCGCGAGCCTGCGCGGATCGCGGACGCCGCCGGCCCGCGGCAGGCCGGCGATCTCGATCGCGTCCTCACCCTCCGCGTCCGTCACGTACGCGATCCGGTCGGCCGGTCCGAGCATCTCCGGGAGCCGGACGCGGACGCCGGGCGTGTCGGTGATCGTGCGGGCCGGGCCGTCGCGGTGGGTCAGCCAGTGCAGGCCGCCGCATACGACGACGGCGCTCGCGCGGCCCGTCTCGTCCACCGACACTCCGTCCACGTGCTGGGCGGCCGGCACCGGGTAAGGGCGCCGACCCGTGCGCGGACCGCTCAGCCGTACGTCCAGACGGCGCGGGACGGAGGCCGCGGCCAGGTCGTCGACGATCCACAGGTCGCCCGCGCACTGGTAGACCACCCGGACCCCGTCGCTCGCGGCGTGGCGGGCGTAGAAGTCGTCGTGGTCGGTGTGGCGGCGCAGGTCGGAGCCGTCGGGGGCGCAGGAGTAGAGGTTGCCGATGCCCTCGTGGTCGGAGAGGAAGGCGATCCGGCCGCCGACGAACAGCGGCGAGTGGAGGTGACCGTCCAGGTCGGCGAGCAGGCGCTCGCCGTGCAGCCAGAGGCGGCCGGTGGCGCCGCCGCGGTAGCGCTTCCAGGCCGCGGGCTCGTGCGGCGGGGTGCCGGTGAGCAGCAGTGTGCGGCGCTGCCCGGCGATCTCGCCGACCTGGATGTCGGAGACCGGCCCCCAGGGCAGCTTGCGGCCGGGGTCGCCGTCGGGGGAGACCTTGTAGGCCCAGGTGAAGTACGAGAAAGGCTCACCGTGGGAGGCGACGGCAAGGATCTGCCCCTCGGGGGTCCAGCCGCACACCCGCGTGTCCGGCGAGCCCCAGTACGTCAGCCGCCGGCCCGGCCCGCCGTCCACCGGCATGAGGTGGATCTCGGGCGTCAGGCTGCGCCAGCTCGTGTAGGCGATGTGGCGGCCGTCGGGGGAGATGCGGGGGTGGCCGGCCTTCGTGCGGTCCACGGTCAGGCGCCAGGCGCGGTCCGCGCCGTCGAGGGAGGCGAGCCACAGGTCGTCCTCGGCCACGAAGCACAACAGGTCGCCGCGCAGATGCGGCAGGCGCAGATAGCTCACCTTTTCCATGTTTTTCCCCCGAATGGGGGGCGGCAACTTATGCGTCCCTGACGGACGTGAGCCAGCACACGTACGAAACAGTTTCGTTTCGCTAGTGCCCGGGGTATCTTCATGGAGTACGAGGAACACGCAGCCGGACGACAGCCGGCCGGGCGGACGGAACGGAAAGCGGGTAGGTGACAGACATGACCGCGGCCACCACGGCACGTCGCAGCCGGATCACGCCCGAGCGCGCGGCCGAGCTGTACGGGGCCGTGCTCGACCTGCTCCGGGAAGTCGGCTACGACGCCCTCACCATGGACGCCGTGGCAGCCCGCACCCGGTCCAGCAAGGCGACGCTCTACCGCCAGTGGGGCGGCAAGGCCGAGCTGGTGGCCAAGGCGGTCCGGCACTGCAAGCCGGGCGGCTCCGCGGACGAGATCGACACCGGGTCCCTCAGAGGCGACCTGCACGCGTTCGTGCTGCGCTCCGACGACTGCGAGATGGAGCAGAACTCCGCCCTGATGCGGGGTCTGGCCATGGCCATCCACGACAGCCCGGATCTCCTCCAGGCGTTCCGGGAGCACCTGATCGAGCCGGAGACGGCGGAGTTCCGCCGGATCCTGCACCGGGCGGTCGCCCGCGGTGAGGTCCGTGCCGACAGTCCCGCGATGGACTACGTCGTGCACATGATGGTCGGCGCGCTCGCCGCCCGCACGCTCATCGACGAGCGGCCTCCGACGCAGGCGTTCCTCCTGTCGTACATCGACGCCGTGGTCCTCCCAGCCCTCGGCGCGCCCACCACCTGAACATCCCCGCCGGGCACCTGTGCCGCCTGAACATCCCCGCCGGGCACCTGTGCCGCCCGGGCATCCCCGCCAGGCATTCCGCACCGCCTGAGATCCCCGCAAGGCGCTGTTGAACACACCCGCACCACCTGACGCGACCGCTCACGTCGTCGGGCCGATGACCCCTGTCCCGAAACACCCCTCGACCTGACGCGACCGCTCACGTCGTCGGGCCGATGACCCCTGCCCCGAAACACCCCACGACCTGACCGGGAGTACGCCCCGTGGCCACATTCCTCTACCGACTCGGCCGGTTCGCCTTCAGGCGACGGCACTTCGTCGCCCTGTTCTGGGTGGCACTGCTGACGCTGGCGGGAGTCGCCGCGGCGAGCGCGCCCGCCGCCGGCAGCACCGCCTTCTCGATCCCCGGAACAGAGGCGCAGAAAGCTTTCGACCTGCTGGAGCAGCGCTTTCCCGGCATGAGCGCCGACGGTGCGACGGCCCGCGTCGTCTTCAAGGCGCCGGCCGGCGAGAAGACCACCGACCCCGGCAACCGGGCGACCGTGAAGAAGACGGTGCGGGAACTCGCCGACGGCTCCGAGGTCGCCTCCGTCGCCGACCCGTTCAAGGCCCACGCCGTCAGCAAGGACGGCACGATCGCCTACGCGTCGGTGAAGTACGACGTCTCCGGCATGGAGCTGACGGACGCCTCCCGGGAGGCGCTGCAGCAGGCCGCGCAGGACGCCCGCGACGCCGGGCTGACCGTCGAGGTCGGCGGTGACGCCTTGCAGAGCACGCCGGAGACCGGCGCCACCGAGATCATCGGCATCGCGATCGCCGCGGTCGTCCTCGTCGTCACCTTCGGCTCGCTCGTCGCGGCCGGCCTGCCGCTGCTGACGGCGATCGTCGGCGTCGGCATCGGCGTGTCGGCGATCACCGCGCTGGCGAGCACGCTCGACCTGGGCTCCACCACCTCCACGCTGGCCACGATGATCGGCCTCGCGGTCGGCATCGACTACGCCCTGTTCATCGTCTCCCGCTACCGCGCCGAGCTCGCCGAGGGCCGCGAGCGTGAGGAGGCGGCCGGCCGGGCCGCCGGAACGGCCGGGTCCGCGGTGGTCTTCGCGGGCCTGACGGTCGTGATCGCGCTGGTCGGCCTGTCGGTGGTCGGCATCCCGGTGCTGACGAAGATGGGCGTCGCGGCCGCGGGCACGGTGGCCGTCGCGGTGCTGATCGCGCTGACCATGATCCCGGCCCTGCTCGGCTACGCGGGCCGCAGGATCAAGCCCGCAGGCGAGCGGAGCGGGCCGCTGGGCGGCGCGCGGAAGAACGCCTCCGGCAAGCCCAACCTGGGCACCCGCTGGGCGAGCTTCGTCGTACGGCGCCCGGTCGCCGTCCTGCTGCTCGGCGTGGTCGGACTCGGGGCGGCCGCCGTTCCCGCCGCCTCGCTGGAACTGGGCCTGCCGGACGACGGCTCCCAGCCGGTGTCGACGACCCAGCGCCGCGCCTACGACCTGCTCTCCGAGGGCTTCGGTCCGGGCTTCAACGGCCCCCTGCTGGTCGTCGTCGACGCCGGTGCCGCCGACGACCCCAAGGGCGCGGTGGCCGCGGTCACCGACGAGATCAAGGGCCTGAAGGACGTCGTCACCGTCACCCCCGCGACGTACAACAAGGCCGGAGACACCGCCACGATCACGGTGATCCCGGGCTCCAAACCGTCGTCGGTCAGCACCGAGGACCTGGTGCACGGCATCCGCGACGCGGGCGCCGGCGTGCGGGCCGACACCGGCGCGACAGTGTTGGTCACCGGCGCGACCGCGATGAACGTCGACGTCTCGCAGAAGCTGAACGACGCGCTGCTGCCCTATCTGGCCCTCGTCGTCGGCCTCGCCTTCCTGCTGCTGATCGTGGTCTTCCGCTCGGTCCTGGTCCCGCTGAAGGCGGCCCTCGGCTTCCTGCTGAGCGTCACGGCGGCCCTGGGCGCGGTCGTCGCGGTCTTCCAGTGGGGCTGGCTGGCCGGCCTGATGGGGGTCGAGGAGACCGGCCCGGTGATGTCGATGATGCCGATCTTCATGATCGGCGTGGTCTTCGGCCTCGCGATGGACTACGAGGTGTTCCTCGTGACGCGGATGCGGGAGGCGTACGTCCACGGCGAGCGGCCCAGCCAGGCCGTGGTGACGGGCTTCCGGCACGGCGCCCGGGTGGTCACCGCCGCCGCGGTGATCATGATGGCGGTCTTCTCGGGCTTCATCGGCTCCAGCGAGTCGATGGTGAAGATGATCGGCTTCGGCCTCGCGATCGCTGTCTTCTTCGACGCGTTCCTCGTGCGCATGGCGATCGTGCCGGCGGTACTCGTCCTGCTCGGCCGCAGGGCCTGGTGGCTGCCGAGGTGGCTGGACCGGGTGCTGCCGAACGTCGACGTCGAGGGCGAGGGCCTGCGCACCCCGGCCGACGGCGGCCGGGACACGCGCACTGACCCGGACGAGGACCGGGAACTGGTCAGGGCCTGAGCCTTCGCGGGCGGGGGCGGAGGCCGGCCCTCGCGGGCCCGACGGCGCGCAGCGACCCTCGTGCAGCCGGGGGCGGACACCGGAAACCCGGTCGTCCGCCCCCGGCCCGCGGCGCTAGCGTGCCGTGCATGACGACCGCCGACACCGCCGGGGACTCCGCCGTCCACCCCCGATTCGCCGAGGCCCTGCGCGCGCTGGGCCTCGACGATCTGCCTCCGCGCGTCCGCCGCTTCCCCGACGCCACCCGCACCGCGGCCGAGGCCGCCGCCGCGATCGGCTGCGAACTGAGCCAGATCTGCAAGTCGCTGGTCTTCGCGGCGGACGGGGAACCGGTGCTCGTCCTCATGGACGGCGCGTCGCGGGTGGACCCGGAGCGGGTCCGCGCGGAACTCGGCGCCACGAAGGTGACCCGGGCGAGCGCGGACGTCGTACGGGAGACCACCGGGTACGCCATCGGCGGCGTGCCGCCCTTCGGGCACCGCACCAGGTCCCGGGTGCTCGCCGACCGCTCGCTGCTCGTCCACGACACGGTGTGGGCCGCCGCGGGAACCCCGTACACCGTCTTCCCGATGGCACCGCGGGAGCTGATCGCCCACGCCGGCGCGACGGTGGCGGACGTGCGCGAGCTGTCTTCGTGACCCCGCTGGTCACCGAGGGGAACGCGACCGTGTCCGGCCGGACGCCCAGGGGATCGAGCATCGCGTGCGCCGCCGTGCTGCTGTCAGTGGTGGTCGGTGCCTGCGCACCGGACGGCGAGCGTGCCGGGCAGCCGGAACGCCCCGGCGCAGCCTCCGCCGGCGAAACGCCCCGGACGGCGGCCGTGTCCCCCGGAGACTCCCGGCCCTCCGTGCTGACGCCTCCGGAACTGGACGATGACGAGACGCTCGTCGGCGCACCCCGGCCGACGGCGGCCGTGGAAGAAGGGCGACGCGCTGATCGTCGCGGTGCGGTGCCGGGGGAAGGGGGACATCGATGTCGCACTGCGTCCGGTGCGCGTCTCGTTCCCGCTGGAGTGCCGCGCGGGCGAAGCCGGCACCGCTTACCACCAGGTGGCGGTGCTGGGGGTGGACCGAAGCGGCGTGGTCTCCGTCGAAGCGCCGTCGGCCGTGCACTGGTCCCTGACCGTCGGCCGCGGCGCGCCCGCACAGGAGGAGCCGCCCGGTGACGGCTGAGGTCCGGCCCCGGCGCGCGCAGGGGTGCGGGGCGCCGCGCCGTGCGGGCGGCGGGTGCGTTCGGAGGTGGACAGGCGCACTCTAGGAGGAGGAGTTCCGGAGGTGATCCTCATGATGCACGCCCCAGTGGGATGGCACGTCGAGATGGAGTTCCAGGAGGACGACCAGCACACGCGGGCGGTCGCGCTGGTGCGCCTGCCCGACGGGAGCGAGGTGCGGGCGCACGGTCACGCCAGCCGCCACCACACCGACTCCAATCAGCCGCGGGTCGGCGAGGAGATCGCCGGGGCCCGGGCGCTGAACGAACTTGCCATGGAACTGCTCACCAAGGCGCACGGCGAGATCGACTCCGCGTCCGGGCGGACGTCCCACCCGATCCACGTCTGAGGCCGACGCGGGACGGCGTGCCTGCGGCAGTAGAGCGTGCCTGCGGCGGTACGGCGTGCCTGCGGCAGTAGAGCGTGCCTGCGGCGGTACGGCGTGCCTGCGGCAGTAGGGCGTGCCTGCGGCGGTACGGCGTGCCTGCGGCAGTAGAGCGTG
The DNA here is from genome assembly GCF_035656535.1 of Streptomyces sp. H51. Lineage (NCBI taxonomy): Bacteria > Bacillati > Actinomycetota > Actinomycetes > Kitasatosporales > Streptomycetaceae > Streptomyces > Streptomyces sp. H51. The sequence continues at coordinate 175,205 of NZ_JAYMHD010000011.1, read as the reverse complement.
TCTACGGCAGTACGACGTTCCGTACCGCCCGCAGCAGGGCCTGCGCGCGCGGGTCCGCCGTCACGCTCTTGCGGAAGCCGTTGGTCACGTAGCCGAAGGCGACGCCGGTGCCGGGGTCGGCGAAGCCGAGGGAGCCGCCGCGGCCCGGGTGGCCGAAGGAGGCGGGTGACAACAGCGGGGAAGTCGCCCCGTGCAGCATGTGGCCGAGGCCGAACCGGGTGTTGACCACGAGCACGCGGTCCGGCCCGGCGCTGCGCTCGGCGCCGGCCAGCTCCGCGGTCTCCGGGGTGAACAGCCGGGTGCCGTCGTCCACCTCGCCGATCAGCGACGCGTAGACGCGGGCCAGGCCGTCGGCGGTGGCGATGCCGTTGGAGGCGGGCAGCACGGCGGCCCGGTACGCCGGGTCGTTCTCGTCGGGCTGCGGGGTGATCGCGGCGAAGGCGCGGCGGGTGAGTGAGGCGGGGTCGGCGTAGGCGTCGGCGACCGCGCGCTTGGGACGGATCCTGAGCGCGGCCGCCGGGTCCGCCGGAGGATCGACCTGTGCCACCCGGCCCACCCGCGCGGTCTCGCCGGCCGGCAGCCCCAGCCACAGTTCGGCCCCGACCGGGCCCGCGATCTCGTCGGCGATCCAGTCGCCGATCTCCCGGCCGGTGACCCGTCGCACCAGCTCGCCGGTCAGCCAGCCGTACGTCTGCGCGTGGTAGCCGTGGTCCGTGCCCGGCTCCCACACGGGTGCCTGCGCCGCGACCGCCTCGGCGGCCGCCACCGGGTCCAGGGCCCGCGCGGGCGTCAGCGGCCGGTCCAGCGCGGGCACGCCCGCCCGGTGCGCGAGCAGGTGCCACACCCGCGTCCGCTCCTTGCCGGCCGCCTTGTACTGCGGCCAGTACTCGCCCACCGGCGCGTCCAGGTCCAGCTCCCCGCGCTGGCGCAGCAGCAGGAGCGCGGCGGCGACGACCCCCTTGGTCGCCGAGCGCACGATCTGGGCGGTGCCCCGCTGCCACGGCTCGGTTCCGTCGACGTCCTTCGTGCCGCCCCACAGGTCGACGACCTTGTGGCCGCCCCGGTAGACGGCGACCGCCGCGCCCCGCTCGCCGAGCACCTCGAAGTTGCGTGCGAACGCTTCCCTGACCGGCTCGAACCCCTCGGCCACCGTGCCGTTCACGTCCACGTCCGCGCCCTCCTCCGGCTCACCTGCGACGGTGGGACCAACGCCCGTACCCGGCGTGCGATTCCCCGGCGGCCCGGCCCGGACGCGATCGTCACGGTGGCGTGGCCGCGCGTCGCCGTCGACGGCGGGCGCCGTGCGAGGCGCACCCTGGCGGCGCCCGCCCGAAGCGGTCGCGCTCCGACCGCGCGACCCGCGCCGCCGTGCGCGCCGTCGAGCTCTGACCGCACGCTGAGCGCCGGGGTGCACGCCGCGCGCTGTCGTCGCGCGCCCGGCGTCACCGGTGGACCCGTGTCACGGACGGCCGGCGGTGGCCGCCACGGAGCGCGGGTCGAAGCCGAAGGGCAGCTCCAGGCGGTGGGCGCGCATCAGCTCCTCGTCCGACAGCAGCTCGGCGGTCTTTCCGTCCGCCGCGATCACGCCCTCGCTCAGGATCAGGGACCGCGGGCACAGCTCCAGCGCGTACGGCAGGTCGTGCGTGACCATCAGGACGGTCACGTCGAGCGAGCGCAGGATGTCGGCCAGCTCACGGCGGGAGGCGGGGTCGAGGTTGGAGGACGGCTCGTCCAGGACGAGGATCTCCGGCTCCATGGCCAGCACGGTCGCCACCGCCACCCGGCGCCGCTGTCCGAAGGACAGGTGGTGCGGCGGACGGTCCTTGAACTCCGCCATGCCCACCCGCGCGAGCGCCCGGTCCACGCGCTCCTCCAGCTCCGCGCCCTTCAGCCCGGCCGCCGCGGGCCCGAACGCCACGTCCTCGCGGACCGTCGGCATGAACAGCTGGTCGTCGGGGTCCTGGAAGACGATGCCGACCCGGCGCCGGATCTCGGCCATGTGCTCCTTGCCGACGGGCAGCCCGGCGACCTTCACCGTGCCCGCGCCGCCGGTCAGGATGCCGTTGAGGTGCAGGACGAGGGTCGTCTTGCCGGCGCCGTTCGGGCCGAGCAGGGCGACCCGCTCGCCGCGTGAGATGCGGAAGTCCACGCCGAACAGGGCCTGGTGGCCGTCCGGGTAGGCGAAGGCGAGGCCGGAGACATCGAGAGAGTCGGTCACAGCATCCATCCCAGCAGGCAGACGACGAGGGCGGCGAAGGGGAGGGCGAGGGCGGACGACCACTGCGCCCGGGAGGCGGTCACCTCGTCGATGACCGGCATGGAACCGGCGTACCCGCGGCTGACCATGGCCAGGTGCACACGCTCACCGCGCTCGTAGGAGCGGATGAACAGGGCCCCCGCGGACTTGGCGAGGACGCCCCAGTGCCGCACCCCGCGCGCCTCGAAGCCCCGTGACTCCCGCGCGATGCGCATGCGCCGCATCTCGTCGGTGATGACGTCGCCGTAGCGGATCATGAAGGACGCGATCTGCACGAGCAGCGGCGGGAGCTTCAGCCGCTGCAGGCCGAGCAGCAGTTCGCGCAGCTCGGTGGTGGCGGCCAGCAGTACGGAGGCGGCGACGCCGAGGGTGCCCTTGGCGAGCACGTTCCACGCGCCCCACAGGCCGTTCACGCTCAGCGACAGGCCCAGGACGTCCACCCGGTCGCCCTCCGCCACGAACGGCATCAGCACGGCGAACGCGACGAACGGCACCTCGATCAGCAGCCGTTTCAGCAGGAAGGCGGCGGGCACGCGGGCGTGGCGCGCGACGGCCGCGAGCAGGAGGGCGTACAGCCCGAACGCCCACATCGCCTCCCGCGGGGTCGACACCACGACCACGACGAACGCGAACGCGGCGGCGAGCTTGGTGTGCGGCGGCAGCGTGTGCACGGGCGAGTGCCCGTGCCGGTAGAGCCTGTGCGCGTGACCGGCGCCCACGTCAGACCCCCGTGCTCACGGGGGAGGCGTCGTCGACGCGACGCCGGCGCACCACCCAGAACACCGTGCTGCCCGCGACGACGGTGGCGCCCACGCCGATCACACCCGCGAGGCCGCCGGACAGGCGGGCGTCCGCGACGTCCTTGACGCCGTAGCCGGCGAGCGGGGAGTCCTCCACCGCGTGCCGCTCGGTCTTCCGGTCGATGCCCTTGTCGCGGGCGACCTTCTCCAGGCCGTCGGGGCTGGAGGAGGCGTAGAAGCTGACGAACCCGGCGAGGACCAGCGAGGTGGTGAGGCCGGTGATCCACAGCGCGCGGCGGGACGTGCGCGCCGCCACGGGCGCCGTGCGAGCCCCGCCGGGCGCCGGGGCGTCGACCAGCACGCCGTTCACGCGCAGCTTCAGGCGCTGCTGCAGGCCGCGTGCGCCGTACACGAGGTCCGGGCGCACGGCGATCACGGCGCCCACCGTCAGTGCGGTGATCGCCGCTTCACCGACGCCGATCAGTACGTGCACGCCGACCATCGCGGTGGCGACCTTGCCGATCGAGACCTCGGTGGTGCCGCCGACGGCGTAGACGCACGTGAAGGCGACGGCGGCGGCCGGGACGGAGACGAGCGCGGCGACGAAGGAGGCGACGGTGACCGAGCGCCGGCGCCGCGGCAGCACCTTCACCAGGAACCGGAAGAGGGCGTACGCGACGACCGTCGTGACGATGGCCATGTCGGTGATGTTCACGCCGAGCGCGGTCAGGCCGCCGTCCGCGAAGAGGATGCCCTGCATGAGCAGGACCACGGACACGCACAGCACCCCGGTGAAGGGGCCGACGAGGATCGCGGCCAGCGCGCCGCCCAGCAGGTGGCCGCTGGTGCCCGCCGCGACGGGGAAGTTCAGCATCTGCACGGCGAAGATGAACGCCGCGACCAGACCGGCCAGCGGCGCCGTCCGCTCGTCGAGCTCGCGCCGCGCGCCGCGCAGGCTCACCGCGACGGCGGTCGCCGCGACCGCGCCGGCCGCGGCGGACGTGGGGGCGTCTATGAATCCGTCAGGTACGTGCACCGTTCGATGATAGTGGCTTGTTGCGAACTCTTTGCAAGAGCGGTGAGAGGAGAACAGGAACGGTTCCTGTACCGAGGGTGCCGGGGAGTGGGGGCGTTCCTGCTCTTCATGGGGCGTTGTCGGGAAAATATGCGACATTGAAGAGGGGTGGACGCACGGCTTCCGTATAGGTCACGCTGCGTGAGAGGGCCGACCGATGTCCCTAGTCGAGCAGTACGCACGAGCCCACATCGTCACCGGCGCGGACGCCCCCGAAGAGGAACGCGACGCCGTACCGGTGCGCCTGCGCTACGACCCCGAGGCCGACCCGCGCGCCGTCCGGGTCGGACTGCCCGGCACCCATGAATGGACCTTCTCGCGCTCGCTGCTCGAGCAGGGCCTGCGCGCCCCCGCCGGCAGCGGGGACGTCCGCGTGTGGCCGTGCGGCCGGGTGCAGGCCGTGGTGGAGTTCCACTCCGACCAGGGCGTCTCGGTGGTGCAGTTCGAGACGAAGGCCCTGTTGCGGTTCCTGCGCCGTACGTACCTGGCCGGCGCGCCGGTCAGAGGCTGACCGGCGCCCGCCCCGGGCGGCCTGCCGGCCACCCTCGGACCCTGCCGCCGACGGCGCCGGCGACCGGCCGCCGCCCTCGGACCCTGCCGCCGACGGCGCCGGCGACCGGCCGCCGCCCTCGGACCCTGCCGCCGGCCGACGGCGCCGGCGACCGTCAGCCGCCTGCCCTCAGCAATGCCGCCACGATCGGCCCCGCCGTGTCGCCGCCGTGCCCGCCCGCCTGCACCACGCCCGCCGCCGCGAGGTCGCCGCGGTACGCCGTGAACCAGCCGTTCGGCTTCTTCTGCCCGTCGACCTCCGCGGAGCCGGTCTTGGCGCCGTAGTCGGGGCCGAGCCCGGCCATGGCCTCGGCGGCCGTGCCGTACGCGGCCGTGTACCGCATCAGCTCGCGCAGCTGCGAGAGCGTGGACGCCGACAGAGCGCGCGAGGCGGTCGCCGTCCTGCGGTGGTCCACCGCCGGGGAGACCAGGTAGGGCTGGTGGAACGTGCCCGACTTCACCGTCGCGGCCACCGACGCCATGTTCAGCGGGTTCATGCGCACCCCGCCCTGCCCGATCAGCGACGCCGCCATCGGCGCCGCCGACTGCACCGGCACCGAGCCGTCGAAGGTCGGGACGCCGATCGCCCAGTTGTTCATCGACAGGCCGAAGACCTGCTGCGCCTGCTTGGTCAGGTCGTCGTTCTCGAGCTTCTTGGCCTGGCTGATGAAGGCCGTGTTGCAGGAGCGGGCGAAGCTCGCCTTGAACGTGCCGCCCTTGATCGAGAAGTCGTCGTCGTTGTGGAACTTCCAGCCGCCGTAGGTCACCGTCTTCGGGCAGGGGTGCACCTTGTCCGCCGACGCCAGGCCCTTCTCGATCAGCAGCGACGACGTGATGATCTTCATGGTGGAGCCGGGTGCCAGCGAGCCCTGGAAGGCCGCGTTGAAGCCGTGCGAGGAGTTCGCCACGGCGAGGATCTCCCCCGTCGACGGACGCAGCACCACGACCGACGCACGCGCGCGGGCCGCCACCTTCTGCTCGGCCGCCGCCTGCAGCGCCGGGCTCAGCGTCGTCTTCACCGAACCCGGCGTGCCCTTGCTCAGTTCCAGCAGCGTCTTGTCGGACAGCTTCGCCTTCTGCGACGCCTTGCCGCGCACCACGCGCAGCTCCACGCCCGCCCGGCCGCCGGCGGTCTTGCCGTACTTCTCGCGCAGCCCGTCCAGGACCGGGCCCAGCGACGGGTACTTCGCCGTGGTCAGCTCGCCGCCGGCACGGTCGTAGGCCTTCACCGGGGGCGTGCCGGCGGCGCCGGTGACCAGTCTGTCGCCGTCCTTCAGGTCGGGGTGGACGACGGACGGCCGCCAGTCGACGACCGGCGCGCCGTCGGAGGCACGCCGCACGACCGTCAGCGAACTGTCGTAGGCGAGCGGCTTTACGGTGCCCTTGTACGACACCGTGCCCTTGACGGAGAAGGGGACCTCGGCGCCGGTGCGGGCGCCCGCGGTGAGCCTGACGTCCTTGATGCGGGCGTCCTTGGTGTAACCGGCCAGCAGGGCGGCGGCCGCCGCCGAGTCGTCCGTGTCGGCCGCGTCCGTGGCGGCCGCCGCGGCGGTGGCCCTGCCCCGCTGCCAGGCGGTGAGGAACCGCTCGGCGGCGGAGGTGACCTCGGCGGCGGACAGCGGGCCGGTCTTCTTCGCGTGCCCGGCGGTGGCGGACGTCGTGGCCGTCCGGTCGTCGGCCGCCGCGCCGCCGCCGTACAGCGCGTAGACGCCGAAGCCGGCGCCGCCGACGACCACGGCGATCATCCCGCCGACCACGGCGGGCCCCGTCCTCCGTCGCTCGGCGACGCGCCTTCTCTTGCCCACAGCCTGCGTTCCTCCGCGTTTCCCCAGGGTCCCCGTTGCCCTCGCCAGTCCCAACGACTGCACCACCCTAAAGTCCCGCCCGCGCGGAGTGACGTCAGCCGCCGGTCCGTAGCACAGCTGCGACAATCGGAGCGGCGGCGTCGGTGCCGTGCCCGCCGTCCTGGGCCGTGGCCGCCGCGGCGACGTCGTCGCGGTAGCCGGTGAACCGACTGTCGGACCTCGCCTGCCCGTCGGCCTCGGCGGAGCCGGTCTTGGCGCCGATGCCGCCGCTCGGACCGGCCGTCACGCCGGCCGCGGTGCCGCTGGTCGCGGTGCGGTTCATCACGGCGCGCAGCTGCCGCACGGTACTCGCCGGCAGGCCCCGCGCGGTGGCCGGCCGAGCGACTTGGACCCGCCCTCGTACGACATCGTCGCCCGCACCGGTCGCCCCGTCTGCCCGGCCCGGCGTGATCCGCACGCGGCCGATGTGCGCGTCGTCGGCGTAGGCCGTCAGCAGCGGTTCGGCCGCCGCCGCGTCGTTCGTGTACGTGGCCGCCTCGGCCGCGCGGCCCTTCTCCCAGGCCGCGAAGAACTTCCCGGTCGTCTCGCCGACCTCGTCGGCGTCGGGCGGCCCCGTCCTCGCCGGCGCCGCCGCGCCGGCCGTCGTTCCCCCGTCGCCGTTCAGCGCGGACAGCAGGTTGTAGGCCCCGTACCCCGCCCCTCCCACCAGCACGGCGAACACACCGCCTATGACGGCGGTCCTGACGCCCCTGCCCATGGTCCCTCCCCGTTTCCCCGTCGCGATGCCCGCGGGGTAAGCAGGGCGAGAGGCGGCTGTGAGCGCAGTTTCCCCTGTTGTCCGAAGACGGCCGGGCAGGGCCCGCTACACCCAGGTATCCAGCCACATCCGCGACCGCCAGTCGTCGATCGGGATGGCGGTGCCGGTGTAGAGGGGCCAGAAGTAGATGAAGTTCCAGGCGATCAGCAGCACCAGCACTCCCGCGCCGGTGGCCCCGGCCACCCGGCGGGTGTCGCTGGAGCCGGGCGGTCCGACGATCGCGCCGAGCATCATCGCCACCGCCAGGCACAGGAACGGCACGAAGACGACGGCGTAGAAGAAGAAGATCGTCCGCTCCTGGTACAGGAACCAGGGCAGGTAGCCCGCCGCGACGCCGCAGGCGATGGCGCCGGCCCGCCAGTCGCGGCGCAGCAGCCAGCGCCACAGGACGTACACGACGGCGAAGGCGGCCGCCCACCACAGCAGCGGTGTGCCCAGCGCCAGCACCTCGCGCGCGCACTTCCCGCCCGCGTCGACGGGGCAGCCGTCCGTGCCGGGCGAGGGCGACTCGTAGAAGTACGACACCGGGCGGCCGTCGACGATCCAGCTCCACGGGTTGGACTGGTAGGTGTGCGGCGAGGACAGGCCGACGTGGAACCTGTAGACCTCGTGCTCGTAGTGCCACAGGCTGCGCCACCAGTCCGGGAACAGCCAGGTCCAGTTGCCGCCCTTGCCGTCGGTCGCGGCCCAGTTGCGGAAGTAGCCGCCGGAGCCGTCCGTCGGGGAGAGGATCCAGCCGGTCCACGAGACCAGGTACGTCACCAGCGCGACCGGCACCGTGGCGAGGAAGGCCAGGCCCACGTCGTGCTTGAGCACCGCCATGTGCGGGTGGCGGGCGCCGGCGACCCTGCGGGAGCCGACGTCCCACAGTACGCTCATCACGCAGAACGCCACCATCACGTACAGGCCGTTCCACTTGGTGCCGATGGCCAGGCCCAGCATCAGGCCCGCCAGCCAGCGCCACGGCCGCCACAGCATGCCCAGGCGCTCCGCCACGGCCGGGTCCGGGCGGACCCGGCCGTCGGGGCCCACCGGGAGCGCGGCGGCGAGTCTCGCGCGCGCCTTGTCGCGGTCGATCAGCAGGCAGCCGAACGCGGCCAGCACGAAGAACATCAGCACCCCGTCGAGCAGCGAGGTGCGGCTCATCACGAAGTGCAGCCCGTCCACGGCCATCAGCGCGCCCGCGAGACAGCCGAGGAAGGTGGAGCGGAACAGCCGGCGCCCGATGCGGCACAGCATCAGCACGGACAGCGTCCCCAGCAGCGCGGTCATGAACCGCCAGCCGAACGGGTCGAACCCGAAGATCAGCTCGCCCAGCCCGATGACGTACTTGCCGACCGGCGGATGCACCACGTACGCCGCGTCCGACGGGATCGTGACGTGCCCGTTCTTCGCCAGGATCAGGTCGTTGGCGTTCTTGCCCAGCTTGTCCCAGTTGACCTCGTAGCCGCGGTGGACGAGCGCCCAGGCGTCCTTGGCGTAGTACGTCTCGTCGAATATCACCGCCTTCGGGCTGCCCAGGTTCCAGAAGCGCATCAGGCCCGCGAACAGCGTGACCAGCAGCGGGCCGCCCCAGCCCGACCAGCGCGTGAACCGGTCGGCGAGCGTCGGGGGCACCCCGAGGACCTGCCACAGGCGCGGGGCGGGCTCGGCGTACGGGGGCACCAGGCGCTCGCGCACGTCGCCGCCTGCGGGCCCCGCCCGGTAGCCGAAGCGGCGCAGCCGCTGCTGCCACGACAGCCGCGGGTCGTGCGGGGACTGGCCCTGCCGGGTGTCCGTGGAGGACGCGGTACTGGTCACCGCGCCATCGTAGGGAACCGCGCTGTGTGAGTCCCGTGCATGGCCGCTACCGGTCCGGATGCGTCCCGTTCCGCGGGGCACTGGGAGGATGGGGGCGTGACTGGAACCCTTGTCTTGGCCGGTACCCCCATCGGCGATGTCGCGGACGCGCCGCCCCGGCTCGCGCAGGAACTGGCGGCGGCCGACGTCGTCGCCGCCGAGGACACCCGGCGGCTGCGGCGGCTGACGCAGGCGCTCGGCGTCACGCCCCGGGGTCGGGTGGTGTCGTACTTCGAGGGCAACGAGTCCGCCCGCACCCCCGAACTGGTCGAGGAACTCGTGAACGGCGCGCGCGTGCTGCTGGTGACCGACGCCGGCATGCCGTCGGTGTCCGACCCCGGCTACCGGCTGGTCGCGGCGGCCGTGGAGAAGGACGTCCGGGTCACCGCCGTGCCCGGCCCGTCCGCCGTGCTGACCGCGCTCGCCCTGTCCGGGCTGCCCGTCGACCGGTTCTGCTTCGAGGGGTTCCTGCCGCGCAAGGCCGGCGAGCGGCTCACACGGCTGCGCGAGGTGGCCGGGGAGCGGCGCACGCTCGTCTACTTCGAGGCCCCGCACCGGCTCGACGACACCCTCGCCGCCATGGCGGAGGTCTTCGGCGCCGAGCGCCGGGCCGCCGTCTGCCGGGAGCTGACCAAGACGTACGAGGAGGTCAGGCGCGGCGGTCTGGGGGAGCTCGCCGCCTGGGCGGCCGAGGGCGTGCGGGGCGAGATCACGGTCGTCGTCGAGGGCGCTCCCGAGCAGGCGCCCGGGGAACTCGACGCCGCGGAACTGGTGCGCCGGGTGCGGGTCCGAGAGGAGGCGGGGGAGCGGCGCAAGGAGGCCATCGCGGCGGTGGCGGCGGAAGCCGGGCTGCCCAAACGGGAAGTCTTCGACGCCGTTGTGGCAGCGAAGAACGCGGCTTCCCAAAGTGCCCCCTGAGACCTTCCGTACCCCCTCTGAGCAGGGCGCATCTCTACTGAGCGGGCGCCCCACGGGCAGGCAAAAGGGCTATCGTGGAGGGAAAGCCAGACCGGGCGAGCGGGACCGTTTCGGCAAGCAGAGTCCAAATCGGATCCAACACTCGGCAGGCCTGATGCATTCGCGCCGGTAGAAGCGTCCACTGGTCGCAGGGACGCACCCGTCCCTGTGTCCAGCGGACCAGAGGAGCTGGCATGAGCGACATCGCAGGGCAGACCGGTTTCCGCCGCGCGGCGACCGCCGTCGTGCACGAGTCCTATTCCTTCGCCTGCATGCGCTGCGGGCAGGGCTGGGAGCAGTCGTACGAGATAGAGCACCACACCGACGCCGACGGCCAGGAGTTCGTCATGTACGTGGCCGACGGCGAGGTCGTGCCGTCGCCGTTGAGCAGGCCGACGTGCTTCAACTGCGACAGCCACGTCGTCCGGATCATGCGGGCCGGCCAGGTCTCCTCGGTGCGCGACGCGGTGCACCGGCACCGTACGGTGCCGCTGGCCGGGCCGGTGGAGGCGCCGCGGGTTCCGGCCGCGGAGGCCGCACAGGCCGCGCAGGCCGCGCAGGCGTCCGTGGCGGCGGCGAGGGCCGCCGAGGCCGTGGCAGCCGCCGGCGGCGCGCAGGCCGAGGAGCGCCGTCACTGGCAGCTGTCCGATCTCCTGCACCCCTTCCACCGCAGGGCGAGCTGATCGCCCGCTGAGGCGGCATGCCCCTTCCGTAGGATCGGGGCATGCCTTCGAACGCCTCCGGTTCCCGCGACAAGCACGCGGCGCCACCGCTCCCGGAACCCCTCCGGGTGCCGGTCGCCGACTCCCACACCCACCTCGACATGCAGTCCGGCACGGTGCGGGACGCCCTCGCGAAGGCCGCCTCGGTGGGCGTGACGACGGTCGTCCAGGTGGGGTGCGACGTATCCGGCTCGCGGTGGGCCGCCGAGACGGCCGCCGCGTACGACGCCGTCCACGCGGCCGTCGCCCTGCACCCCAACGAGGCCCCGCGCATCGTGCACGGCGACCCCGACGGCTGGTCCAGGCAGGCAGCGCGGGAACCGGGCGGGAACGCCGGCCTCGACGAGGCCCTCGCCGAGATCGACAGGCTGGCCGCGTTGCCGCAGGTCAAGGGCGTCGGGGAGACCGGGCTCGACTACTTCCGCACCGGGCCCGAGGGCAAGGAGGCGCAGGAGCGCTCCTTCCGCGCCCACATCGAGATCGCCAAGCGGCACGGCAAGGCCCTCGTCATCCACGACCGCGACGCCCACGCCGACGTACTGCGCGTGCTGAAGGAGGAGGGCGCGCCGGAGCGGACGGTGTTCCACTGCTACTCCGGGGACGCCGAGATGGCCGAGGTGTGCGCCGCCGCCGGGTACTTCATGTCCTTCGCCGGCAACGTCACCTTCAAGAACGCCCAGCACCTGCGGGACGCCCTGGCGGTGGCCCCGCTGGAACTGCTGCTGGTGGAGACGGACGCGCCCTTCCTGACCCCGGCGCCCTACCGAGGCCGGCCCAACGCCCCGTATCTCGTGCCGGTCACCGTGCGCGCCATGGCCGCCGTGCGCGGCATCGACGAGGACGCGCTGGCCACGGCACTCGCGGCGAACACCGCGCGCGCTTTCGGGTACGCGCCGACGGGGTGCGACCCCGCGTAGCCGGGTCGCCCGCGCCCCGGACCCGGGGTCGCCCGCGCCCCGGGCCCCGGGCCGCACCGTGGGGTGCGGGGGGCGGGCGCGCGCACGGGTGAGCGGGCCCGCGCCGGCGCCCCGTACCCTTGTCGCCGTGAGCAGCCCCACCCCCGACGCCCTCCTGGGCCCCGCCGACGTCCGTGAACTGGCGGCCGCCCTCGGAGTGCGCCCCACCAAGCAGCGCGGCCAGAACTTCGTGATCGACGCGAACACGGTCCGCCGCATCGTCCGCACCGCCGAGGTCCGCCCGGACGACGTGGTGGTGGAGGTCGGCCCGGGGCTCGGCTCCCTCACCCTCGCGCTGCTGGAAGCCGCCGACCGCGTCACCGCCGTCGAGATCGACGACGTGCTGGCCGCCGCCCTGCCCGCCACCGTGGCGGCCCGCATGCCGCAGCGCGCCGACCGCTTCACGCTGGTCCACTCCGACGCGATGCACGTGACCGAACTGCCGGGCCCGCCGCCGACCGCGCTGGTCGCGAACCTCCCGTACAACGTCGCCGTGCCCGTCCTGCTGCACATGCTCGACACCTTCCCGAGCATCGAGCGCACCCTCGTCATGGTCCAGGCGGAGGTCGCCGACCGCCTCGCCGCCGCCCCCGGCTCCAAGGTCTACGGCGTCCCGTCCGTGAAGGCCAACTGGTACGCCGACGTCAAGCGGGCCGGCGCCATCGGCCGCAACGTCTTCTGGCCCGCTCCGAACGTCGACAGCGGGCTGGTCTCGCTCGTCCGCCGGGCCGAGCCGGTCAAGACCACCGCCTCGAAGGCCGAGGTGTTCGCCGTCGTCGACGCCGCGTTCGCGCAGCGGCGCAAGACGCTGCGGGCCGCGCTCGCCGGGTGGGCCGGATCGGCCGCCGCCGCCGAGGCGGCCCTGGTCGCCGCCGGGGTGTCGCCGCAGGCGCGCGGTGAGGCCCTGGGCGTCGAGGAGTTCGCGCGCATCGCCGAGCAGCGTCGGCCCGCATGACCCGCCGGCCGGGCCGAGCCGCCGGGCCGCCCGGCCCGGTCCGCCCGGTCCGCTCGGCTCAGCCCACCCGGTCCGCCGAGTCCGTCCAGCTCAGCCCGCCGACAACAAGGAGCCCGGTCAGCAGTGAGCGTCACCGTACGCGTGCCCGCCAAGGTCAACGTCCAGCTCGCGGTGGGCGCCGCCCGCCCCGACGGTTACCACGACCTGGCCAACGTCTTCCTCGCGGTCGGCCTGTATGACGAGGTCACGGTCACCCCGGCCGACGAACTCCGCGTCACCTGCGAGGGCCCGGACGCCGACCAGGTCCCCCTCGACCGCACGAATCTGGCGGCGCGCGCGGCCGAGGCGCTCGCCGGGCGGTACGGGCTCCGTCCCGACGTGCACATCCACATCGCCAAGGACATCCCGGTGGCCGGCGGCATGGCGGGCGGCAGCGCGGACGGCGCGGGCGCGCTGGCGGCGTGCGACGCGCTCTGGGGCACCGGCGCCTCGCGCGAGGAACTCCTCGACATCTGCGCCGAGCTGGGCAGCGACGTGCCGTTCAGCCTGGTCGGCGGGGCGGCGCTCGGCACCGGGCGGGGCGAGAAACTGCAACTCCTCGAGGTCGGCGGCACCTTCTACTGGGTGTTCGCGATGGCCGCGCGCGGGCTGTCGACGCCGGCCGTCTTCCGCGAGTTCGACCGGCTGGGCGAGGGCGTCGACATCCCCGACCCGGTCGCCTCCCGGGAACTGCTCGACGCCCTCGCGGCGGGCGACCCCGACGCGCTCGCCGCCGCCGTCTCCAACGACCTGCAGCCCGCCGCCCTGTCGCTCTTCCCCGAACTCGCCGCCACCCTCGCCGCCGGCCGTGCCGCGGGCGCGCTGGCCGCGCTGGTCTCCGGCTCGGGCCCGACCACGGCGTTCCTCGCCCGCGACCCGCGGTCGGCGGCCGCGGTGGCGCAGGCCCTGCACGCCTCGGGCAAGTGCCGAACGGTGCGCACGGCGTCGGGGCCGGCGCCCGGCGCGACGGTGCTCGGCGCGGCGCGCGACGAGAGCGTGCACGCCGGCGCGTGACGAACGCCGTCCCGCCCGGCGCGGGAGTGAAGGCGCAGGCCGGGCGCGAAGCGAAGCAGCGGGCGCGGGGCGAGGCGCTGTGCGCTGGGCGCGAGGCGGAGTGGTGCGTGCCGGGTCTGGGGCGAGGCAGCGCATGCCTGGGCGCGAAGCGAAGCAGCGGGCGCGGGGCGAGGTGCTGTGCGCTGGGCGCGGGGCGGAGTGGTGCACGCTGGGCGCGGGGCGAAGCGTGTGCGCTGGGCGCGTGACGAACGCCGTCCCGCCCGGCGCGGGAGTGAAGGCGCAGGCCGGGCGCGAAGCGAAGCAGCGGGCGCGGGGCGAGGTGCTGTGCGCTGGGCGCGGGGCGGAGTGGTGCACGCTGGGCGCGGGGTGAAGCGTGCGCGCCCGGCGTGAGGTGGAGCAGTGCGCGCCAAGCGTGGGGCGAGGCAGTGCGCGCTTGGCGTGAAGCGGAGCGGTGCGCGCCCCGCGCGTGACGCGGAGTCGTGGGCGCCGGGCGTGAAGTCGAGTCGTGCGCCGGGCGGTGCCCAGCCCCGTGCGGCGACCGCCGCGACCGCCCACCGGCCGACGCACATTAGGCTGGGAGGCTGACCGACCCCCCGGGCAGGAGAGAAATGGCCGTCAACCTGGTCAATGTCGAGAACGTCAGCAAGGTGTACGGCACCCGTGCCCTGCTCGACGGCGTCTCCCTCGGCGTCTCCGAAGGGGACCGCATCGGTGTCGTCGGCCGCAACGGCGACGGCAAGACCACCCTGATCCGGATGCTGGCCAAGCTGGAGGAGACCGACACCGGAAGGGTCACCCACTCCGGCGGGCTCCGGCTCGGCGTGCTGACCCAGCACGACTCCCTCGACCCGGCCGCAACCGTCCGCCACGAGGTCATCCGGGACCTGGCCGACCACGAGTGGGCCGGGAACGCGAAGATCAGGGACGTGCTGACGGGGCTGTTCGGCGGCCTCGACCTGCCGGGGTTCCCGCAGGGACTGGACACCGTCATCGGCCCGCTCTCCGGCGGCGAGCGGCGCCGTATCGCGCTCGCCAAACTGCTCATCGACGAGCAGGACCTGATCGTCCTGGACGAGCCGACGAACCACCTCGACGTCGAGGGCATCGCATGGCTGGCGCGACACCTGCGCGAGCGGCGTTCCGCCCTCGTGTGCGTCACCCACGACCGCTGGTTCCTCGACCAGGTCTGCACCCGCATGTGGGACGTGCAGCGCGGGACCGTGTACGAGTACGAGGGCGGTTACTCGGACTACGTCTTCGCGCGCGCCGAGCGCGAGCGCATCGCCGCGACCGAGGAGGTCAAGCGGCAGAACCTGGTCCGCAAGGAGCTGGCCTGGCTGCGGCGCGGCGCGCCCGCCCGCACCTCCAAGCCCCGCTTCCGGGTCGAGGCGGCCAACGAGCTCATCAAGGACGTACCGCCGCCGCGCGACAGCAGCGAGCTGATGAAGTTCGCCTCCTCGCGGCTCGGCAAGACGGTCTTCGACCTCGAGGACGTCACCGTGCAGGCGGGCCCGAAGGTGCTGCTCAAGCACGTCACCTGGCAGCTCGGACCCGGCGACCGCATCGGCCTGGTCGGCGTCAACGGCGCCGGGAAGACCTCCCTGCTGCGGGCGATGGCCGACGCGGCGCGGACGGAGGGCGAGGCGCAGCCCGCGGGCGGCCGGATCGCCGTCGGCAGGACCGTCAAGCTCGCCTACCTCTCGCAGGAGGTGGGCGAACTCGACCCGAACCTGCGCGTGCTGGAGGCCGTGCAGCGGGTGCGCGAGCGCGTCGACCTCGGCAAGGGACGGGAGATGACGGCCGGGCAGCTGTGCGAGACGTTCGGCTTCAACAAGGAGAAGCAGTGGACGCCCGTCGGCGACCTGTCCGGCGGTGAACGCCGCCGCCTGCAACTGCTCCGCCTGCTCATGGACGAGCCCAACGTCCTCTTCCTCGACGAGCCCACCAACGACCTCGACATCGAGACGCTCAACCAGCTGGAGGACGTCCTCGACGGCTGGCCCGGCTCGATGATCGTCATCTCGCACGACCGGTTCTTCATCGAGCGCACCACGGACCGGGTGTTCGCGCTGCTCGGCGACGCCACGCTGCGGATGCTGCCGCGCGGCATCGACGAGTACCTGGAGCGCCGCCACCGCATGGAGGAGGCGGCGGCCGCCGCGGCGCCGGTCGCCGAGAAGCCCGCCGACGACGCCGGCGCCCCCCAGCGGAGCGCCGCCGACCAACGGGCGGCGAAGAAGGAACTGCAGAAGATCGAGCGGCAGTTGGACAAGGTCTCCGAGCGTGAGAGCAAGCTGCACGCCCAGATCGCCGAGCACGCGACCGACTTCGGGAAGGTCGCCGAACTCGACGCCGAACTGCGGGACCTGGCCGGCCAGCGTGAGGAGCTGGAGCTGCGCTGGCTCGAACTGGCCGAAGACGCCTAGAAGTCCACGCCGCACCGGACCCCAGGCGAACGCGCCGCGCGCGCCGCGTGAAGGGGCCGTGAAGGCGCGTAACGACGGCATCACGGGCCGGTCCTCCCTTGGGAACGGGGGAGGACACGGCCCCCTTCGCTGTCGGTGCCGGGTGATACAAAGGGCCGTCCGAGAACTGTCTGAGTACGACTCTGGGTCCGTCACATGCCGCAGGGCCTGGCTAAAAATCAGTGAACGAGGGGGAGAGGCGCTGATGACTCAGCCGCCCAACCAGCCGCCGCAGCCCGGCGGTTTCGGAGCACCGCAGGACCAGCCACCGCAGCAGCCGCAGGGCGGCTTCGGGGCCCCGCAGACCCCACCGCCCCCGCAGACCCCGTCGTCCGGCGCGCCCCAGCCCGGCTACGGCTACCCCCAGGCCCCGCAGGCCCCGCAGGCCCCCCAGGCTCCCCAACCCCCGCAGCAGTCCGGCCCGTACGGCCAGCAGCCCGCCGGCCCCTACGGCCAGCCGCAGCCCGGCCCGTACGCGCAGGGCTCGTACCCGCAGGGCCCGTACGGCGGGCCCGGCCCGTACGGTCAGCCGCAGCAGCCGGGGCCGTACGGCGCCCAGCCCGGTTACGGCTACCCGCAGCCGCAGTACCCCGGCGCGCCCGGCACCCCGCCGCCCGGGTCCGGCTCCGGCAACCCCTTCAAGGGCAGGCCCGCCCTCGTCGTCGCCGCGGCGGTGGCCGCGCTGGCCGTGATCGGCGGCACCGTCTTCGCCGCCACCAGCGGGGGCGACGACGACGACGGCAAGCCGGTCGCCCAGAAGAGCGACGACCCCAAGGCGTCCGCGTCCGCCTCCGCCCCGGTCAACCCCGGTGACGGCAGCGGCGACGGCGGCGCGGACCCGGAGAACTTCAACGCCGGCCGCCAGGCCGGTGAGGCCAAGGTGCTCTGGTACAAGGAGGCCCCGGACGCGCCCGGTTCCGGCGCCGACGCCCCCGGCATGTGGATCACCGACAAGGTGGCGGTGAAGGCCGCGTACAAGCAGGTCTCCGCGTACAACGTCGGCGACGGCAACCCCGCCTGGGACCCGATCACCCTTCCGCAGAAGGTCTGCGCCGTCACCCCGCAGAAGTCGGCCGACGACAAGGTCGTCGTGGCGTACGAGAGCGGCACCAGCGACCGCGCCAAGTGCAACCAGCTCCAGCAACTCGACCTGAACACCGGAGAGAAGGGCTGGAGCACCAAGATCGGCGACGGCGCGCTGTTCGACAGCGCGATCACCATCAGCATGTCCGTCACCGGGAACACGCTGATGGTGGGCCGCTCGCAGTCCGGGGTGGCCTACGACCTCGCGACCGGCAAGAAGCTGTACGAGAAGACGAAGTACGGCGAGTCCTGCTTCCCGACCGCCTTCGCCGGCGGCAGCAAGCTGATCTCCGTCGCGTCCTGCGACGCCACCGGGTCGAACGAGCACGACGAGATCCAGGAGCTCGACCCGGTGACGGGCAAGGCGAAGTGGACGCAGAAGTTCGACAAGGGCTGGACGATCGCCCGCACGTACTCCCTCGACCCGCTGGTCGTCTACAGCACGAACAAGGACAAGAAGGCGTGGAACATCGCCGCCTTCACCTCCAGCGGCAAGTTCCGCTCGCAGGTGGGCTTCGACGAGGACTTCGCCCCCGTGTGCGGATGGGCCATCCTCCAGCGTGACCTGCAGGGCTGCCAGGGCGTGGCCGTCGACGGCGACACCCTGTACCTGCCCACGGAGGCGACCACCGGGGCGAACGAGGTGGTGGCGATAGACCTCGCGAACGGCAAGGAGAAGTGGCGCGTCAAGTCCCCGGCGGACGAGTCGATGCTGCCGATGAAGGTCGAGGGCGGCAAGCTCATCGCGTACGTGGAGCCGTCCTACGACGCGGGCGGCCAGGTCGTGGCGATCCCGACGAGCGGCTCCGGCCACGAGCCGGTCAAGCTGCTGCAGAACCCGCAGAGCACCGCTCAGATCGAGAACGGCTTCTACTCGAAGGCCTTCGACTGGGTGGACGGGCGCTTCTACCTCTCCTCGACCCGGCTGACCGGCAACGACGAGGCGAAGGAGAAGTTGATGCTCGCCTTCGGCAAGTGACCCTTCTGCCGCGTCTCCGCCCGCCGTCCGCCACCCCCGTTTCCGAGGTACCCGCGTCATGACCCAGCCGCCGCCCCCGCCGCCCAACGAGCCGCCGCAGCAGGGCGGCTTCGGCCCGCCCCAGGACCAGCCGCAGCCCCCGCAACCGCAACCGCAGCCGGGCTACGGCTACCCGCAGCAGCCCCAGCAGCCCCAGCAGCCCCAGCAGCCCCAGCAGCCCCAGCCCCAACAGCCCCCGCAGCCGCCCACCGCCCCGACTCCGCAGGCACCGCCCGGTTACGGCTACCCGGGTCAGCAGCCGAACCCGTACGACCAGCAGCCGAATCCCTACGGCCAGCAGCCGACGGCCTCCGGCCAGCAGCCGAACCCGTACGGCCAGCCGCAGAACCAGTACGGCCAGCAGCCCGGCTACGGCCATCCGCAGGCGACCGTGCCGATGTACCCGCAGGTGGGAGGGGCGGCCGGCGGGCGGAAGCCCAACACCCAGCTACTGATCATCGTCTCGGCCGTCGTGGCGATGGCGCTGATCATCGGCGGCGGCATCTGGTACTCCTCCGGCAAGGACGGCGGCAAGAAGGACGACACCGCCGGCTCCAGCGGCGGCACCGGCGGCAAGGACGGGAAGGACGACAAGGGCGGCCCCGGGGGCACGACCTCCGGCGGCGAGGAGAAGGTGCCCTCCGACCCGAGCGCCCAGGTCCTCTTCCAGATCCCGGCGCCCCAGGTCAAGGGCGACAGCAGCATCGTCGTCTCCGGCTCCTGGCTCACCGGCAAGGCGTACGTCAAGAGCGGCGTCGCCGAGATCGACGGCTACGACCCGGCCAAGGGCACCAAGCTGTGGACGATCGAACTGCCCGGCCCGGTGTGCCACGCCAGCCCGCACGCCACCGACAACGGCCTGACGGCGATCGTCTACGAGCCCGCGATGCCCACCAAGGCGGAGCCGTCGCACGGCTGCAGCCAGGTCGCGGCGCTCGACCTGAACGCGGGCAAGAAGCTGTGGACGAAGACGGTGAAGTCCGGTGACCGCCTGATCAGCTTGGACAACGTCACGGTCAGCGCGGAGACGGTGGCGGTGGGCAGCACCAGCGGCGGTGCGGCGTTCAACATCTCCGACGGCAAGACGCTGTGGGCCCCGAAGGCTACCGACAGCTGCTACGACGCCGGGTACGGGGGCGGACCCAAGCTGGTCGCGGTGCGCAAGTGCGGCTCCTACGACCAGCGGCAGCTGCACGTCCAGACCATCGACCCGAAGTCCGGGAAGGTCATCTCGGAGTACAGGATGAGCGACGGCATCGAGTACGCCGCCGTCGTGTCGACCGACCCGCTGGTCGTGGCCGCCGACGTCGGCGACAGCGCGGGCGACGGCAGCGGCATCTCGGACTTCTTCTCCATCGACAACAAGACCGGTCGGCTCCGCACCCGGATCTCGGCGCCGGGCGACCAGTACGCGGCCCGCTGCGACGGCATAACGAAGATCGAGTACTGCACCGGACTCGCCGTCGGCGCCGACCGGCTCTACGTGCCCACCGAGGAGGACGACACCTCCGGGACGTACGGCCGGGCCAACGAGATCGTCGCCTTCGACCTGGCCACCGGCAAGATGACCGGCGGGCGGGCCGACTCCGGCGACGGCTACACCATCACCCCGCTGCGCATGGACGGCAGCAACCTGATCGCGTACAAGCGGCCGCCGTACGACAAGGGCGGCCAGATCGTCAGCATCGACGGGGACTCCCTCAAGCAGACCACGCTTCTGGAGAACCCGGCGACCGAGTCGGTGCGGGACGCGGAGACCAGCATGTCCCCGGAGTCCTCGGAGATCATCTACGCCAGGGGCCGTCTGTACTTGTCAGCGCTCTATGCGGACGAGACAGCGAGTACGTACGGCAAGGAGTACCTGGCGCTCGCCTTCGGCACCGGCGGCTGACCCGTCGGCCCAGCCCGTCGCACGCCCCGGCGGCCCCGCCCCGTTCAGGGAACCCTGTTCGAGGGGGTGGGGCCGTCGTTCTTACCGCCCACGGCCCGCGGGCCCGGAACAACGAGAAACTCCGCCGATCCGGGGCACTTCTCGCCGGTAGGGGAAGCGCAACGTCGAACAAGCGTGTAGCTTCCGGGGGCATGAGAAGCGGGGGGAGCCGGGAGGGGGCTTCTGTCCGTGCGGACCAGTGGGCCGGTGGGCATCCATAGTGGAGCGTCGGTGGGATCCACTGGGGGGACTGGGGGTTTGCTCGATGGGTGTGCGGCTGATGGTGGTCGACGACCACCGACTGCTCGCCGAGGCGCTGGCCTCGGCGCTGAAGCTGCGGGGACACCGGGTGCTCGCCGCGGCGGCGCCCGCCGCGGGCGCGGCGGAGCTGGTGATCAGCCGTGCGCCGGAGGTGTGCCTGCTGGGCACGGCGACTCCGGCCGAGCCGGGTGTCTTCGACCCGGTGGTGAAGATCAAGCGGGAGCGGCCGCAGGTCGCCGTCCTGGTGCTGGGCCCCGTGCCCAGCCCGCGCGGCATCGCGGCGGCCTTCGCCGCGGGCGCCTCCGGCTACGTACGGCACGACGAGCGCATCGAGGGCGTCGAGCGGGCGATCATGAAAGCCAGGGCGGGTGAGGCGGCGGTGGCCCCGCAGTTGCTCCAGGGCGCCTTCAGCGAGCTGCTGAACCCGGCCGCCCAGCCCGACGACGAGGGTCAGCGCCTGCTGCAGCTGCTCACCCCGAGGGAGGTCGAGGTCCTGGTCAGGGTCGCCGACGGGGAGGACACCCGGCTGATCGCGGCCGGTATGGGCATCGCCCCGTCCACCGCCCGCACCCACGTCCAGCGCGTCCTGATGAAACTGGGCGTGGGCTCCCGCCTGGAGGCGGCGGCCCTGGCGGCCCGAACGGGACTGTTGGATCGTGCAGCATTGCCTGTACCTGAACGCCGCCCCGCAGGTTCCTGACGGCGAAGAAAAATCTCGGTGATGCTGCGGGTCTCGTGACTCCGCCGAACGACTCTGTGTGATGTGGATCACATAATTATTCTGGCCGTGCTGAGCGTGTGGTCAAAGCCCTATGATCCCCGCCGACACACCTTCTGTTGCCGAACGTTGGGGGAGCTTTGAAGTTGACATTACGCCGTGGCCTCACCGTGGGGGCGGCCGCTGCGGCGACTCTGGCCTTCGCCGCTTCACCCGCACTCGCTGGCGACGTGTACGGCGAGGCCTCTGGTTCCCGAGGCTGGGGCGAGTTCTACTACAAGAGCAGGACCAACGCGTACAGCATCATCCTGGCGGTGCAGGACACCGCAGCCGATGGGCATCACGTCCGGGTACGGGCGCAGTCCGAGGATCCGCTCCGAAACGTGACCAGCTACGCGTGGCGTTACAACTACGGCGGCTACGGAGTCACGGCCAATTGGTCCACCTCGCTGACCGACTCGAACGGCATCTGGGCGATGCGTATCCAGGTATGCACGTTCGAAGGTGACACCCCGATCTCCTGCGACACCTCTCCGTGGGACGGCAACCCTTACTACTGATCGGGCCGCTCGGTTGAGCGCGGCGGGCCGGGAGCCCCCTGGGCGGACCCCCGTCCCGCTCGGGCCCGCCCCGCCGCCGTCAGCTCGCCGGTCTGTCGTCCGGCTCGTTCCGGGGCCCCGGCGCGGTCTCGGTCTCGGTCTCCGTCTCCGGAGTCGGCGGGGGAGTCGGGCGAAGCTTCAGCCAGGCCAGGAAGAAGACGCCCAGCAGCAGCATCCCCAGCCCGGTCCACAGGTTGATGTTGACGCCCTGCGCCTTGTCGATCTCGGCGGCGGAGTCCGTCAGGCCGGTGATCATGACGATGACGCCGTAGAGCACGAAGAGGCCGCCGATGATGCGGCGGAGGTCGAAGATGCGGGCCGCGGTGGCGGACTTGGCCTCCAGGTCGGAGACCTCCCGCTGGACGTCCTTCTCGGAGTAACCGGAGTAACCGGAGTAACCGGATTCGCCGGAGTAACCGGATTCGCCGGAATGACCGGAATCGTCGGAATGGCCGGATGGTCCGGAACGTTCGCTCATGGTCTCAGACTCCCTCGTCGGCGGGCCGGTGTCAGATCGAGAACGGGATGTAGCAGGCGGCGGCGAGGATCACGGCGCCCCAGCCCAGCAGGGCCGGCCTGCGGTACCAGGCGTCGTCGCCGGCGGCGGGCGGCTCGGCCATGCCGGGGGACCGGGTGCCGTAGACCAGGCCCTGCAGTTCCTCCTCCGGCTTCGGCTCGGTGAACAGGGACACGGCGACCATGACCACCGCGCCGGCGACGAAGCCGGCGATCGCCGAGACGAAGTTGGCGCCCTGGTCGGTGGGGATGCCGATGACGCCCTGCTTGTACAGGACGAAGTAGTTGACCATCGCGGCCGTCGTGCCGGCCAGCAGGCCCCAGAAGCCCGACTTCACGGAGGCGCGCTTCCAGAACATGCCGACCACGAAGACGACGAACATCGGCACGTTGAAGAAGGAGAACAGCGTCTGCAGGTAGCTCATGATGTTCGAGAACGACGACGCCAGGAACGCCGTCCCGATCGAGGCCAGCACGCCGATCGCGGTGATGAGCCGGCCGAACTTCACGTAGTAGCCGTCCGCGCGGCCCCGGATGACGTACCGCCCCCAGATGTCGTTGGTGAACACCGTGTTGAAGGACGACACGTTGGCCGCCATGCCCGCCATGAAGGCGGCGACGAGGCCGGTCACCGCGATGCCGAGCACACCGTTGGGCAGCAGCTCCTTCATCAGGTACGGGATCGCGTGGTTGTACTGGTAGCCCGAGCCGGAGGTGCCGATGCCGGGCAGCAGCACGGCGGCCACCAGGCCGGGGATCATGACCAGGAACACGATGAAGATCTTGGGGAACGCGGCGATCAGCGGGGTGCGCTGGGCCGCCGAGAGGTTCTTCGCGGACAGGGCGCGCTGCACCTCGGCGAAGTTGGTCGTCCAGTAGCCGAAGGAGAGCACGAAGCCGAGGCCGAGCACGATGGTCAGCCAGTTGGCACCCAGCGGGTTGGAGTCGCCGATGCCGGTGCCGCCCCAGGCGGTGACGAAGTCGCCGCCGTGGCTCGCCGTGAGTTTGTCCGTCAGGCCGCCCCAGCCGCCGACCTTCTTCAGGCCCAGCACGACGATCGGGATGAGCGCGGCGAGGATGACGAAGAACTGCAGCACCTCGTTGTAGATCGCGGACGACAGACCGCCGAGGGTGATGTACGCCAGCACGAAGAAGCCGGCGACCACGATCGCCACCCACTGCGGCCAGCCGAGCAGGGCCTCCACGATGATCGCCAGTGAGTACAGGTTCACGCCGGCGATCAGCACGGCGGCGAAGGCGAACAGGGCCGCACTCAGCAGGTGCGCCCACTTGTCGAAGCGCAGCAGCAGGAACTCGGGGACCGAGCGCACCTTGGAGCCGTAGTAGAAGGGCATCATCACCAGGCCGAGGAAGACCATGGCCGGGACGGCGCCGATCCAGTACCAGTGCACGGTGTAGGCGCCGTACTGCGCGCTGTTGGCGGCCATGCCGAGGATCTCGGTGGCGCCGAGGTTGGCGGAGATGAAGGCCAGGCCGGTGATCCAGGCGGGCAGCGAGCGGCCGGAGAGGAAGAAGTCGAGGCTCGTCCGCACCGACTGGCGTGCGGCGAAGCCGATGCCCAGGACGACGGCGAAGTACATGCCGAGGATCGTGTAGTCGAGTGCGTTCGTCGGGAGTCGTAGCGCCGCGGCCAGCTCGGTGGCCGCATCTGTGGGGGTTTGCATATGAACTCGCTTCGTTGCGCGAACTGATCCGGTGCGGAATCTACGGCCCTGTGTTCACAGTCCGAACATTTTCGGTGATGCCCTTTGTTTGATTGTGATGTTGACGCCGCTGGTGCATTGTGTTTCGATGTGTTCGGTTCTGTTTGAAGATTGAGTGGAGTCGCAGTGAAGAAGACCTCGACCCGGCTGGCCGACGGTCGGGAGCTCGTCTACTACGACCTGCGCGACGACACCGTGCGGGACGCGGTCGACCGGCGCCCGCTGGAGCGGACCGTCACGACCTCCGAGATCCGCCGCGACCCGCTGCTCGGCGACTCGGTCGCCGTCGCCTCCCACCGCCAGGGCCGCACCTACCACCCGCCCGCCGACGAGTGCCCGCTGTGCCCGTCGCGGGGCGAGCGCCTCAGCGAGATCCCGGACTCGTCGTACGACGTCGTGGTCTTCGAGAACCGTTTCCCGTCGCTGGCCGGCGACTCCGGCCGCTGCGAGGTCGTCTGCTTCACCTCCGACCACGACGCGTCCTTCGCCGACCTGACCGAGCAGCAGGCGGCGCTGGTCCTCGACGCCTGGACCGACCGGACGTCGGAGCTGTCCCATCTGCCCTCCGTCCGACAGGTCTTCTGCTTCGAGAACCGGGGTGCCGAGATCGGTGTGACCCTGGGTCATCCGCACGGGCAGATCTACGCCTACCCGTTCGTCACCCCGCGCACATCGCTGATGCTGGGCCAGGTGGCCGCGCACAAGGAGGCGACCGTCGGGGAGAACCTGTTCGACGTCGTCCTGGAGCGTGAACTCGCCGGTGAGCGGGTCGTCCTCGAGGGTGAACACTGGGTGGCCTTCGTGCCGTACGCGGCGCACTGGCCGTACGAGGTCCACCTCTACCCGCGGCACCGGGTTCCCGACCTGCTCGCCCTCGACGAGGCGGCGCGCACCGAGTTCCCCGAGGTCTACCTGGAACTCTTGAGGCGCTTCGACCGGATCTTCGGCAAGGGCGAGCCGCCGACGCCGTACATCGCCGCCTGGCACCAGGCGCCGTTCGGCGCGCTGGACGAGTTCGACGGCGTCAGCAGGGACGACTTCGCGCTGCACCTCGAGCTTTTCACCATCCGCCGTACGTCCGGCAAGCTGAAGTTCCTCGCGGGTTCCGAGTCCGGCATGAGCGTGTTCATCAACGACGTGCCGCCGGAGCGCGCGGCCGAGCGACTGCGGGAGGTAGCGAGTTCATGAGCGGCAAGTACCTGGTCACGGGCGGTGCGGGGTACGTGGGCAGCGTGGTCGCCCAGCATCTGCTGGAGGCCGGCCACGAGGTCGTCGTCCTCGACAACCTGTCGACCGGCTTCCGCGAGGGCGTGCCGGCCGGCGCAGGCTTCGTCGAGGGCGACATCCGCGACGCCGCCAAATGGCTGGACGCCTCCTTCGACGGGGTCCTGCACTTCGCCGCGTTCTCCCAGGTCGGCGAGTCGGTGGCGAAGCCCGAGAAGTACTGGGCCAACAACGTCGGCGGCACCATGGCGCTGCTGGCCGCCATGCGCGAGGCGGACGTGCGCACGCTCGTCTTCTCCTCCACGGCCGCCACCTACGGCGAGCCGGCTCAGGTCCCGATCGTCGAGTCGGCGCCCACCTCGCCGACCAACCCCTACGGCGCCACGAAACTCGCCGTCGACCACATGATCACCGGTGAGGCGGCGGCCCACGGCCTGGGCGCGGTGTCACTGCGCTACTTCAACGTCGCGGGCGCGTACGGGAAGTACGGCGAGCGGCACGACCCCGAGTCGCACCTCATCCCGCTGGTGCTGCAGGTCGCGCAGGGCAGGCGCGAGGCGATCTCCGTCTTCGGCGACGACTACCCCACCCCGGACGGCACCTGCGTCCGCGACTACATCCACGTCGCCGACCTGGCGGACGCCCACCTGCTGGCGCTGCAGGCCGCCACCCCCGGCGAGCACCTCATCTGCAACCTCGGCAACGGCGAGGGCTTCTCCGTCCGTGAGGTCGTGGCGGCCGTCCGCCAGGTCACCGGCCACCCGATCCCGGAGGTCGTGGCCCCGCGCCGCGGCGGCGACCCGGCGGTCCTGGTGGCCTCGGCACGGACCGCCCGCGAGAAACTGGGCTGGAACCCGTCCCGCGCGGACCTCGCGGGGATCATCGCGGACGCGTGGGAGTTCGCGCAGCACATCGCAAGGGAGCAGTAGTGGGGGCACAGCAGCAGGTCGCCGACGCGTTCGCGGCGCTGTACGGGACGGCGCCCGAGGGCATCTGGTCGGCGCCGGGCCGGGTCAACCTGATCGGTGAGCACACCGACTACAACGACGGCTTCGTGATGCCCTTCGCGCTGCCGCACACCGCCGTCGCGGCGGCCTCCCGCCGCACCGACGGCATCGTGCGCCTGCACTCCGCGGACGTCGAGGGCGGCGTCGCCGAGCTGCGGCCGGAAGACCTCGTGCCGGGCACCGACCGCGCCTGGACCGCGTACCCGGCGGGCGTCGTCTGGGCCCTGCGGGAGGCCGGGCACCCGGTGACCGGCGCCGACATCCACCTCGCCTCGACCGTCCCGGTCGGCGCCGGCCTGTCGTCGTCGGCGGCCCTGGAGGTCGTCGTCGCGCTCGCCCTGAACGACCTGTACGGGCTCGGCCTGCAGCGCTGGCAACTGGCCCGCCTGTGCCAGCGCGCCGAGAACGTCTACGTCGGCGCCCCCACCGGGATCATGGACCAGACGGCGTCGGCGTGCTGCGAGGAGGGCCACGCGCTGTTCCTCGACACCCGCGACCTCTCCCAGCGGCAGATCCCCTTCGACCTGGCGGCCGAGGGGATGCGCCTGCTGGTGGTAGACACCCGGGTCAAGCACTCCCACAGCGAGGGCGAGTACGGCAAGCGCCGCGCGGGCTGCGAGCAGGGCGCCGCGCTGCTGGGCGTCGACGCCCTGCGGGACGTGCCGTACGCCGAGCTCGACGCGGCGCTGGCCCGCATCGACGACGAAGAGGTCCGCCGCCTGGTCCGCCACGTCGTCACCGAGGACGAGCGCGTCGAGCGGGTGGTGTCCCTGCTGAAGTCGGGTGACACCCGCGCGATCGGTCCGGTGCTCGTCGAGGGCCACGCCTCCCTGCGCGACGACTTCCGCATCTCCTGCCCGGAGCTGGACCTGGCCGTGGACTCCGCCCTGGCCGCCGGCGCGCTGGGCGCCCGGATGACCGGCGGCGGCTTCGGCGGCTCGGCGATCGTGCTGGCGGAGGCCGCCGAGGTGGAGACGATCACCAAGGCCGTCGAGGAGGCCTTCGCCGCCGCCTCCTTCACCGCGCCCCGGGTCTTCGAGGCGGTGCCCGCCGCCGGGGCGCGCCGGCTCGGCTGAACATCCGGGGGCGCCGGCTCGGCTGAGCATCGCCGGGCGCCGGCCGGTCGAGCATGGCCGGGCGCGCCGGCCGGTCGAGCATCGCCGGGCGCGCCGACCGAGTCGAGCACGGCCGGGGACGCAGGCTCAGTCAGTCGAGCCCGGCCGAGCCGTGCAGGCTCAGCCGAGCCGCTTGGTCAGGGTGTACTCGGTGATCCCCGGCGGATAGCCGGGGATCACGCACACCACCTCGTAGCCCTGCTTGCGGTAGAAGCCGGGCGCCTGGAAGTCCCAGGTCTCCAGGCGCACGGACCGGCATCCGCGCTCCCGCGAGGCGACGCGCTCCGCCTCGGCCAGCAGCCGCCCGCCGAGCCCGGCGCCCCGGTGCCGCTCGTCCACCCACAGGTACGTCACGTGCAGCCAGGTCGCCCAGGTGTGCCCCACCAGCCCCCCGGCCAGGTCCCCCGCCTCGTCCGACGCCCACACGTGCAGCGGACGTTCACGTTCGTCCGGGGTTCCGCGCAGGGCGCGCAGCACCGGAGAGGCCGCGGTGTTGGTGTCCCGCAACCGCACCTGTAGAAGATCGCGCCGGTCCTTGTCGACTTCTGTCTCGAGACGGAACATGCGGCTCACCATAAACGCGCCGGACCGCCAGTTCTGCAAATAACCTTCCGCTTCCGGCCCCCGTCCGTACCCTGAATGGACAGCGCCGGTGGGGGCCGGCGCCGCTCAGGGGGGCGAGAAAGCCGGGTACGACACCCGAAGTGGGGGTAGCAGTCTCCGCATGGCGGCGGCCGTGCGGAGCCATCGCGCTTCGGGCGGCGTACCCGCGCCCGTGCCGCCTCCCGACGATGGGGAATCCCCTGCTCCACGGGAGCCTGGGGAAGGGGGTTACGTGGTTCGCATCCGAGTCCTGGTCGTCGACGACCACCGCATCTTCGCCGAGTCGCTCGCCGCCGCACTGGCCGCCGAGCCCGACGTCGACGTCTCCGCCGCCGGCAACGGCCCCGCCGCGCTGCGCTGCCTGGAGCGGGCGGCCGCCGACGGCCGCCGCTTCGACGTGCTGCTCGTCGACGCCGACCTGGGGGGCGGCGTGCCGGGCGTCCGGCCCGCCGTGCCCGTGCAGGAGGTGGGCGAGGACGGACACGTCGACGGGCTCTCGCTGGTCGCGGGGGTGCGCACCGGGCAGCCGGGCATGCGGATCGTCGTCCTCGCCGAGAAGGACGATCCCCGGCGGGCCGCCCTCGCCCTGCAGGCCGGCGCCTCCGGCTGGGTGGCCAAGGACTGCTCCCTTTCCCGGCTGCTGACCGTCATCCGGGGCGTGCTGCGCGACGAGACCCATCTCCCGCCCGCCCTGCTCACCGGCGTCCTGCGGGAGCTGACGGCAGCGCGCAAACACCGCACCGAGAGCGAACGGCTGGTGGAGTCCCTCACCCCGCGGGAGCGGGAGGTGCTGCGCTGCATGGTCGCGGGGCTCGGCCGCAAGGCCGTCGCCGAGCGGCTGTTCCTCTCCCCGCACACGGTGCGCACCCACATGCAGAACGTGCTCGGCAAACTGGGCGTGCACTCCACCCTCGCCGCGGTCGCGCTGGCACGCCGCGCCGGCGTCGGACCGGCCGACCTAACCGGGGATGTTGTCGAACGGGGCGGTCAACTGGCGTAGCAGGGCCGCCAGTTCACCGCGCTGGGCGCGGGACAGCTCGGCCAGGATCGAGCGCTCCTGCTCCAGCAGGCCCGCCAGCGCCTGGTCCGCGCGGTCCCGGCCCTCGGCGGTCAGCCGGACCAGCACCCCTCGGCGGTCGCTCGGGTCCGGCAGCCGCTCCACCAGGCCCTTCTTGGTCAGCCGGTCGATGCGGTTGGTCATCGTGCCCGAGGTGACCAGGGTCTGCGTCAGCAACTGGCCGGGGGAGAGCTGGTACGGCGCCCCCGCGCGCCTGAGCGCCGTGAGCACGTCGAACTCCCAGGGCTCCAGACTGTGCTCGGCGAACGCCAGCCGGCGCGCCCGGTCCAGGTGCCGGGCCAGCCTGCTCACCCGGCTGAGCACCTCGAGCGGTTCCACGTCGAGGTCCGGGCGCTCCCGGCGCCATGCTGCGACCAGCCGATCGACCTCGTCCTCCATGACGATCAGTGTAGTGGTTGTGTCGACGTGAAGTCTCTTGATATCGAGCTTCTTGACATCAAGGCAAATCGGGGGCGAGGCTGGAGACCCGTCCAGCACGCCGAGGAGGCCGACCATGCCCGCCGCCCCCGTCTGGGACCCCGACCGGTATCTGCGTCACGCCGGCCACCGCGCCCGCCCCTTCGCCGACCTCCTCGCCCGCGTCCCCGGCCTGGCCGCGCCACCGCCCGCGCAGCCGCCCGCGGAGCCGCCCCGCATTGCCGACCTCGGCTGCGGGCCCGGCAACCTCACCGCCCTGCTCGCCGCCCGCCGGCCCACTGCCCGCGTCACCGGCTACGACAACTCGCCCGAGATGCTCGCCCGGGCCCGCGCCGAGCACGCCGGCCCCACCGCGGGCGGCGGCCGCCTCGACTTCGTCCACGCCGACGTGGCGACGTGGACACCGGCCGAACCGCACGACCTGATCATCAGCAACGCCACCCTGCAGTGGGTGGCGGGCCACGCCGACCGGTTCGCGGACTGGATCTCCGGACTGCGGCCCGGCGGCACCCTCGCCTTCCAGGTCCCCGGCAACTTCGACGCCCCCAGCCACCGCCTGATGCGCGAACTCGCCCGCGAACCCCGTTTCGCCGACCGCCTCGCCGGCACCCTGCGCCACGCCGACGCCGTCCTCACCCCCCGGGCCTACCTGGAACGCCTCACCGGCCTCGGCTGCACCGTGGACGTATGGGAGACGACGTACCTCCATCTGCTCACCGGCGACGATCCCGTCCTGGACTGGGTGAAGGGGACGGGCCTGCGGCCGGTCCTGACCGCGCTGGCCGACGACCCGCCGGCCCGGGAAGCGTTCCTCGACGAGTACCGGGCCGCCCTGCGCGCCGCCTACCCGGCCACCGCCCACGGCACGCCCTTCCCCTTCCGCCGCGTCTTCGCCGTCGCCCACAAGGAGGCCTGATGCTCACCGCCGTCGACCACGTCCAGCTCGCCGCCCCGCCCGGCTCGGAGGACCGGCTGCGCGCGTACTACGTCGGCGTCCTCGGCATGACCGAGATCCTCAAGCCGCCCGTCCTGGCGGCCCGCGGAGGCTGCTGGTTCCGGGCGGGGCGGGTGCGGCTCCATTTCGGCGTCGAGGAGGACTTCCGGCCCGCGCGGAAGGCCCACCCGGGGCTGCGGGTGACGGACATCGAGAACTGCGCCGCCCGGCTGGAGGCCGGGGGAGCCCCGGTCCAGTGGGACGAGGACCTGCCCGGACACCGGCGCTTCTACTCCGAGGACCCCGTCGGCAACCGGCTGGAATTCCTGGAGCCGGGACGCCGGGACACCGACCGGGGTTTGCCCGCCGCCGCGCCGGTTACCCGCCGTGCTGACAGCACTGTCGGATGCGACGGGGAGTGATGGAACGTGGCCAAGGAGCAGAAGGCGAAGGCGAAGGCCGAACAGGCCAAGGGCAAGGCCAAGGAAGCCGTGGGCCGCGCCACCGGCGACGACGCCCTGACCGCCGAGGGCAAGGGCGGCCAGTCGAAGGGCGACGCCCGCCAGGCGAAGGAGAAGGCGAAGGACGTCTTCAAGCACTGAGCGAAGCACTGAGCGGCACGCCCGCACGGAACCGGCGCGGCGGAACCCCGCGACCGGGCCCGTCCCCGCGACCGGAGCCGCGCACCGGACCCACGAACCGCCCGCACGCACTGCGCGGCACCCGCGCAGTGCGTGGGGGCGCCCGCGCCCGGCGCCCGCCCCCACGCACCGGGGATGCCGCCCGGCGCCCCCACCGGGGATGCCGCCCGGCGCCCCCACGCACCGGGGATGCCGCCCGGGATGCCGGGGACGCCGGTGATCAGCTCTTGCGGTGCCCGATCAGCCGCGGCTTCGGCTCCAGCCCGTCCAGCCCGTGCCAGGCCAGGTTCACCAGATGGGCGGCGACCTCCGCCTTCTTCGGGCGGCGCACGTCCAGCCACCACTGGCCGGTCAGCGCGACCATGCCCACCAGCGCCTGCGCGTACAGCGGGGCCAGCTTGGGGTCGAAGCCGCGGCTCTTGAACTCGCGGCCCAGGATGTCCTCCACCTGGGTGGCGATGTCGGAGATCAGCGACGCGAACGACCCCGTCGACTGCGGGATCGGCGAGTCCCGCACCAGGATGCGGAAACCGTCCGTGTACTCCTCGATGTAGTCCAGCAGCGCGAACGCCGCCTGCTCGCACAGCTCACGGGGGTGGCCGGCGGTCAGCGAGCTGGTCACCATGTCCAGCAGGCGCCGCATCTCGCGGTCCACCACCACCGCGTACAGCCCTTCCTTGCCGCCGAAGTGCTCGTACACCACCGGCTTGGACACCCCGGCCTTCGCCGCGATCTCCTCCACCGACGTGCCCTCGAAGCCCTTCGCGGCGAAG
This sequence comes from Streptomyces sp. H51, assembly GCF_035656535.1. Taxonomy (NCBI): domain Bacteria; kingdom Bacillati; phylum Actinomycetota; class Actinomycetes; order Kitasatosporales; family Streptomycetaceae; genus Streptomyces; species Streptomyces sp. H51. Next base: position 143,374 of record NZ_JAYMHD010000011.1, on the reverse strand, counting down.
AGGGTGCGACCGATCTCCAGCAGCTGCTGGCGGCGCTCCGCACCGGTCATGCGGGTGCGGCGCACTCGGCGCTGCTTGTCCTGGCTCGGGGTACTGCTGGAGTCGGTCGCCACGGCGTCAATCATGCCGCCTCGGCGGCTTTCTCCCCCTGCCGGGAGCCGCCTTCCCCGCCGTTACGGCGGGAATCGATACGCGAGCGTGACGGCCAGCGCACGTCGTAGGCCCAGCCGAGCGCCTCGAAGATACGGATGAAACGCGCCGAGGAGTCCACCTGGCCGCGCATCACCCCGTGGCGGGCCGAGGTCGGGTCGGCGTGGTGCAGGTTGTGCCACGACTCGCCGCACGACAGCACCGCCAGCCACCACACGTTGCCCGAACGGTCCCGCGACTTGAACGGACGCTTGCCCACCGCGTGGCAGATCGAGTTGATCGACCAGGTCACGTGGTGCAGCAGAGCCACCCTGACGAGTGACCCCCAGAAGAACGCGGTGAACGCGCCCCACCATGACATCGTCACCAGACCGCCGATCAGCGGCGGCAGAAGCAGCGACACGGCCGTCCACAGGACGAACTGACGGGAGATCGCCCGGATCGTCCGGTCCTTGATCAGATCCGGCGCGTACTTGTCCTGCGGCGTCTGCTCCTCGTCGAACATCCAGCCGATGTGGGCCCACCACAGGCCCTTGATCAGCGCCGGGACGGTCTCCCCGAAACGCCACGGGGAGTGCGGATCACCCTCGGCGTCCGAGAACCTGTGGTGTCTGCGGTGGTCGGCCACCCAGCGCACCAGCGGCCCCTCGACCGCCAGCGATCCCATGATCGCCAGCGCGATCCGCAGCGGCCGCCTGGCCTTGAACGAACCGTGCGTGAAGTAACGGTGGAACCCGATCGTGATGCCGTGGCAGCCCAGGAAGTAGAAGAGGACCAGCAGGCCGAGGTCCAGCCAGCTCACCCCCCAGCCCCAGGCCAGCGGCACCGACGCCACCAGCGCGAGGAACGGGACGATGATGAAGAGCAGCAGCGTGATCTGCTCGATCGAACGCTTCTGCTCACCACCCAGGGTGCCCAGGTCGGCGGACGACGGTGGAGCGGTACCGGTCGCCTTCTGCGAGTCTTCGATCACGTCGGAGCTTGAGGTCATGCGCGTCCCCTGTGGGGTCTCGGAATAAGGCAGATGCCGGATCGCGGCAACCGCGCCGTGCTTCCTACGGTTCCGTAACCTACGGCATCGTAAGTATGGCAGTGCTCGCCGGGCGGCAAGAGCCCGACAGTCTGCGCGCCCGCGCGGACACCTATCCTTGGAGTCGGTCGGACAGCGCGGTCCGCTCTGTTTTCTTCCCCGATGTCCGGGCCGTAAGCGGCGGGCGCCGCGACGGCCCGGCGGCCGGGTTCCCCTCCAGACGAGCTTCAACACTGCAAGGAGCCGCACCTGTGAGCAGTGCCGACGACCAGACCCCGACGACCAGCAGCGAACTGCGCGCCGACATCCGGCGGCTCGGCGACCTCCTCGGCGAGACCCTCGTCAGGCAAGAGGGCCCCGAACTGCTGGAACTCGTCGAGAACGTCCGCCGCCTCACCCGTGAGGACGGCGAGGCCGCCGCCGAACTGCTGCGTGGCATCGAACTGGAGACCGCGGCCAAGCTGGTCCGCGCCTTCTCCACCTACTTCCACCTCGCCAACGTCACCGAGCAGGTCCACCGCGGCCGCGAACTGCGCGCCAGGCGGGCCGCCGAGGGCGGGCTGCTCGCCCGCACCGCCGACCGCCTCAAGGACGCCGACCCCGAGCACCTGCGCCAGACGGTCAGAAACCTCAACGTCCGACCGGTGTTCACCGCCCACCCCACCGAAGCCGCCCGCCGGTCGGTCCTGAACAAGCTCCGGCGCATCGCCGCGCTCCTGGAGACCCCCGTCATCGAGGCCGACCGCCGCCGCCACGACACCCGGCTGGCCGAGAACATCGACCTCGTCTGGCAGACCGACGAACTGCGCGTGGTACGCCCCGAGCCCGCCGACGAGGCCCGCAACGCCATCTACTACCTCGACGAACTGCACGCCGGCGCCGTCGGCGACGTCCTGGAGGACCTGACCGCCGAACTGGAACGCGTCGGCGTCAAGCTCCCCGACGACACCCGCCCCCTCACCTTCGGCACCTGGATCGGCGGCGACCGCGACGGCAACCCCAACGTGACCCCCCAGGTCACCTGGGACGTCCTCATCCTCCAGCACGAACACGGCATCAACGACGCCCTGGAGATGATCGACGAACTGCGCAGCTTCCTGTCCAACTCCATCCGCTACACCGGCGCCACCGACGAACTGCTCTCCTCCCTCCAGGACGACCTCGACCGGCTGCCCGAGATCAGCCCCCGCTACAAGCGCCTGAACGCCGAGGAGCCCTACCGGCTCAAGGCCACCTGCATCCGGCAGAAGCTGGAGAACACCAAGCAGCGCCTGGCCAAGGGCACCCCGCACGACCCGGGCCGCGACTACCTCGGCACCGGCGAACTGCTGCAGGACCTCACCGTCGTGCAGAACTCCCTGCGCGCCCACCGCGGCGACCTCTTCGCCGCCGGCCGCCTCAACCGCACCATCCGCACCCTCGCCGCCTTCGGCCTGCAACTCGCCACCATGGACGTACGCGAGCACGCCGACGCCCACCACCACGCCCTCGGCCAGCTCTTCGACCGGCTCGGCGAGGAGTCCTGGCGCTACGCCGACATGCCCCGCGAATACCGGGCCAAGCTCCTCGCCAAGGAACTGCGCTCCCGCCGCCCCCTCGCCCCCACCCCGGCACCCGTCGACGCGGCCGGCGAGAAGACCCTCGGCGTCTTCCAGACCGTCAAGCGAGCCCTGGAGGTCTTCGGACCCGAGGTCATCGAGTCGTACATCATCTCCATGTGCCAGGGCGCCGACGACGTCTTCGCGGCGGCCGTGCTAGCCCGCGAGGCCGGCCTCATCGACCTGCACGCCGGCTGGGCGAAGATCGGCATCGTCCCGCTGCTGGAGACCACCGACGAACTCAAGGCCGCCGACACCATCCTGGAGGACATGCTCTCCGACCCCTCCTACCGGCGCCTGGTCGCGCTGCGCGGAGACGTCCAGGAGGTCATGCTCGGCTACTCCGACTCCTCCAAGTTCGGCGGCATCACCACCAGCCAGTGGGAGATCCACCGCGCCCAGCGCCGCCTGCGCGACGTCGCCCACCGCTACGGCGTCCGCCTGCGCCTCTTCCACGGCCGCGGCGGCACCGTCGGCCGCGGCGGCGGCCCCTCCCACGACGCCATCCTCGCCCAGCCCTGGGGCACCCTCGAGGGCGAGATCAAGGTGACCGAGCAGGGCGAGGTCATCTCCGACAAGTACCTCATCCCCTCACTGGCCCGGGAGAACCTGGAACTCACGGTCGCCGCCACCCTCCAGGCCTCCGCCCTGCACACCGCCCCCCGCCAGTCCGACGAGGCCCTCGCCCGCTGGGACGCCGCCATGGACGTCGTCTCCGACGCCGCCCACGCCGCCTACCGCACCCTCGTCGAGGACCCGGACCTGCCGACGTACTTCCTCGCGTCGACGCCGGTGGACCAGCTCGCCGACCTGCACCTGGGCTCCCGGCCCGCCCGCCGCCCCGGCTCCGGTGTCTCGCTCGACGGCCTGCGCGCCATCCCGTGGGTCTTCGGCTGGACCCAGTCCCGGCAGATCGTCCCCGGCTGGTTCGGCGTCGGCTCCGGCCTGAAGGCGCTGCGCGAGGCGGGACTGGACACCGTCCTCGACGAGATGCACGAACGCTGGCACTTCTTCCGCAACTTCATCTCCAACGTCGAGATGACCCTCGCCAAGACCGACCTGCGCATCGCCGCGCACTACGTCGAGACCCTCGTCCCCGAGGAACTCAGGCACGTCTTCGACACCATCCGCGCCGAGCACGAACTGACCGTCGCCGAAGTGCTGAAGGTGACCGGTGAACGGGAACTGCTGGACGCCACCCCGGTCCTCAAGCAGACCTTCGCCATCCGCGACGCCTACCTGGACCCCATCTCCTACCTCCAGGTGACCCTCCTCAAGCGCCAGCGCGACGCCGCGGCCGCGGGCGAACAGCCCGACCCGCTGCTGTCCCGCGCGCTGCTGCTGACGGTCAACGGCGTCGCCGCGGGCCTGCGCAACACCGGCTGACCCCGCCCGCACACACCAAGGTGCCCCCGTGCTCCGTACGGATCGTACGGAGCACGGGGGCACCCCGCGTACCGACTCAGATCCGGCGCCGGCGGACCACCAGAAAGCCGCCCGCGACCAGCAGCGCGGCCGCCAGGCCGGCCATCAGACCGACCGGGGCGCCGTTGCCGGTCTCGGCGAGATCCCCGGAACCGCCCCCGGCCGCCGACGGCGACGACGAGGCGGACGGGGCCGCCGGCTCACTCGCGGAGGCCGACGGACCCGGAGACGCGGAGGACCCGGCCGACGCGGAAGCGGACGCCGACGCGGACGCGGACGCCGACGAAGACGCCGAGGCGGACGAAGACGCCGAAGCCGACGCGGAAGCCGACGGCGTCGAGCCGCCGCCCCCGGAGTCCTCGCAGTCCGCCCAGAACACCTTCTGCTTCGCGGCGCCCTTCTCCCCCTCGAAGTTCCAGAACAGCTTGTAGTGCCCGTCCGGCAACGACATGTCGTCCGTACGGCCATGACCCTCGCCGTCCAGCGTGATGGCGCCGGACTTCACGGTCTCGCCCTTGGCACCGGCCGACGGCGCCCAGGCGTCGATGTGCCAGTCGACCTCCTGCACACCGTCGAAGCCGAAGGCGTCCAGGTAGAAGGAGCAGACGTGCGGTTCGTTGCGGGGAAGTTCCTCGCCGGTCTTCGCGTCGTGGATCTTCACGGTTCCGTTGTCGCCCGGAACGGCGGCGTGGGCGGCGGCCGGCGAGCACAGCAGCGCGGCCGCGGCGACGGCGGACAGAGCGCCGGCACGGGAGAGGGTACGCATGAGGCAGGTCCATCTTCGAGTGGCTGAGCGGGAAGACGTGGAGGGGGCGGCTCAGCATCCAGCCCCGACCGGCCCGGGGTCAATCACGAACCGGCAACACTCGGAATCCTGTGCAGAACCGCACAAGCCCCCAGAAAGATCACATCGTCACGAACGCCGCCGTCAGCAGCGCCAGCCCCGACCCCGCCAGCACCCACGCCGGCCGCGTCCGGCGCAACCCCCCGGCCACCACCACCGACGCCAGCAGCAGCGCCCCGGCGAACGGCACCCACGCGTACAGCACCCCCGCCGTCCCCGACCGCACCACCTCGTCCCCGCCGGGCTTGATCACCACCGTGTACCGCCCGCCCTTGCGCACCGCCACCGTCCGGTCGATGACCACCCGGCCGCGCGCCTGCGACCCCGCGGACAACGGCGTGTACGGACCCGTGCACGTGTCGGCCCCGCACCCGGTCACCGCGACCGTCCCACGCTCCCGCCCCTTGGTGAGCATCACGTACTGCGCGCTCCCCCACGACGCCCACACGCCCGCGACCAGGATCAGTACGGCGATCGTCCCCATCACCGCGAACCGCCCGAACCGGACGACGGCGAACGAGGCCTGACGAGAAGTGGTGGCTGTGGCCGGCATGGCCGGGATCATTGGCCATACCCCGACGCCCGGTCAACTCGGGCCGGGCGCGAAAGCGACAGAAGGCCACACCTCAGGAGTTGTAGGTGCTCTGCGCCCGCTCCAGACCGTCGATCACCAGACACTCCACCGCATCCGCCGCCCGGTCCACGAAGTAGTCCAGCTCCTTGCGCTCCGCCGACGAGAAGTCCTTCAGCACGAAGTCCGCCACCTGCATCCGCCCCGGCGGCCGGCCGATCCCGAACCGCACCCGGTGATAGTCCGCACCCATCGCCTTCGTCACCGACTTCAGCCCGTTGTGCCCGTTGTCACCGCCACCGAGCTTCAGCCGGAGCGTGCCGTAGTCGATGTCCAACTCGTCATGCACCGCAACGACATTGGCCACCGGCACCTTGTAGAAATCCCGCAGCGCGTTCACTGGACCGCCCGACAGATTCATGAACGACATCGGCTTCGCCAGAATCACCCGCCGACCGGCCGGCCCCGGCGGCCCGATCCGCCCCTCCACCACCTGCGCCTGCGCCTTGCCGGCCCGCTTGAACTTCCCCCCGATCCGCTCGGCCAGCAGATCGGCCACCATGAACCCGACATTGTGCCGGTTCATCGCGTACTCCGGTCCCGGATTGCCCAGCCCCACGACGAGCCAGGGGGCATTGGCGGGGGTGCTCACGTCCATCTCTCCTTGGATACGCGCCAGCCGCTGCCCCCATCGGGAACAGCGGCTGACGAAACGACGAGGGGTGACGATCAGGCCTCGGCGGAAGCCTCTTCGCCGGCCTCCCCGCCCTCACCGGCCTCCTCGGCCTGCGCGGCCAGCACCTGGAGGACGACAGCGTCCTCCTCCACCGCCAGCTTCGTGCCGGACGGCAGCGGGATGTCCTTGGCCAGGACCGAGGCACCGGCCTCCAGACCCTCCACCGACACCGTCACCGACTCGGGGATGTGCGTCGCCTCGGCCTCCACCGGCAGGGCGTTGAGCACGTGCTCCAGCAGGTTGCCGCCCGGAGCCAGCTCACCCTCGGCGTGCACCGGGATCTCCACCGTGACCTTCTCGCCACGCTTGACCAGCAGCAGGTCGACGTGCTCCAGGAAGCCCTTCAGCGGGTCACGCTGCACCGACTTCGGGATCGCCAGCTCGGTCGACTTGCCGTCGATGTCGAGAGAGATCAGCACGTTCGGCGTACGCAGCGCCAGCAGCAGGTCGTGACCCGGAAGCGTCAGGTGCACCGGCTCCGAACCGTGCCCGTACAGCACACCCGGAACCTTGTTGTCACGGCGGATACGGCGCGCGGCACCCTTGCCGAACTCGGTGCGCGTCTCGACGGCGAGCTTAACCTCGGACATGTCATCACTCCTCGCAGAACGGAACGGACGTGGTCACCCGGCCACGAACGGCCTGCTACGAAGAGCGCGTCGATAACGGACCACCACACCAAAAAGTGCGGCCTCCCTCGCCGAGCAACTGCAGCAGTCTACTCGGCCGGGGAGGCCGCCGAAAAATCGATCATGCAGGCGCTACGGCAGCACCCGCCGCCCGATCACTGCTCGTCGAACAGGCTCGTCACCGAACCGTCCTCGAACACCTCACGCACCGCGGACGCGATCGTCGGCGCGATCGACAACACCGTGATCTTGTCCAGCTCCCGGTTCAGCTCGGTCGGCGTCGGCAGCGTGTTCGTGAACACGAACTCGCTCACCCGCGAGTTCTTCAGCCGATCCGCCGCCGGACCCGACAACACACCATGCGTCGCCGTCACGATCACGTCCTCCGCACCATGCGCGAACAACGCGTCCGCCGCCGCACAGATCGTGCCACCCGTGTCGATCATGTCGTCGACCAGCACACAGACACGGCCCCTGACCTCACCCACGACCTCGTGGACGGTCACCTGGTTCGCCACATCCTTGTCACGCCGCTTGTGCACGATCGCCAGCGGCGCACCCAGCCGGTCGCACCAGCGGTCCGCCACCCGCACCCGGCCGGCGTCCGGCGACACCACCGTCAGCTTGTTCTTGTCGACCTTCGCCCCCACGTAGTCCGCGAGCAGCGGAAGCGCGAAGAGGTGATCGACCGGACCGTCGAAGAACCCCTGGATCTGGTCCGTGTGCAGATCCACCGTCAGGATGCGATCAGCACCAGCCGTCTTCATCAGATCCGCGATCAGCCGCGCCGAGATCGGCTCACGGCCCCGGTGCTTCTTGTCCTGCCGCGCATAACCGTAGAACGGCACGATCACCGTGATCGAACGCGCCGACGCACGCTTCAGCGCGTCGATCATGATCAACTGCTCCATGATCCACTTGTTGATCGGAGCCGTGTGGCTCTGGATCAGGAAGCAGTCCGCACCACGCGCCGACTCCTGGTAGCGGACATAGATCTCGCCGTTCGCGAAATCGAAGGCCTTCGTCGGGACGACCCCGACCCCCAACTGCTGGGCGACCTCCTCGGCAAGCTCGGGGTGGGCGCGGCCGGAGAAGAACATCAACTTCTTCTCGCCGGTCGTCTTGATCCCGGTCACAGCACAGTCTCCTCAGAGGTGTCAGCCGGCTGACGACGCCGCGCCGCTGGGCACGACGGGCCGTCTCAGCTGGTGGGGGTGCGGGTTGCACTTATCACGGTACGCCGTGTTTCACGCACCTGTTTCCGGTCAGTCCTCGTCACCGTGGAGCCGCGAAGCCGCCTCGGCCGCCTTCGCCGCCGCGCTCCCCGGACGCTTACGAGCCACCCAACCCTCGATATTCCTTTGCTGGCCGCGGGCTACGGCCAACGAACCGGGCGGCACATCCTTCGTGATCACCGAGCCCGCCGCGGTGTACGCGCCGTCCCCGACCGTGACAGGCGCCACAAACATGTTGTCCGAACCCGTACGGCAATGCGACCCCACGGTCGTGTGGTGTTTGTCCTGTCCGTCATAGTTCACGAAGACGCTGGCCGCCCCGATGTTGCTGTACTCACCGATCGTCGCGTCACCGACATAGGACAGATGGGGAATCTTCGTGCCCTCCCCGATGGAGGCGTTCTTCGTCTCCACGTACGTGCCGATCTTCCCCTTGGCGCCCAACCGCGTACCCGGCCGCAGATACGCGTACGGCCCCACACTCGCCCCCGGGCCGACCTCCGCACCGTTCGCCACCGTGTTGTCCACCCGGGCCCCGGCACCCACCCGCGTGTCCCGCAGACGACAGTTCGGCCCCACCTCGGCCCCCTCACCCAGGTGCGTCGAACCCTGCAACTGCGTACCCGGATGGACGACGGCGTCCTGCTCGAACGTCACCGTCACGTCCACCCACGTCGTCGCCGGATCGATCACACTCACGCCGGCCAGCATCGCCTCCGTCAGCAGCCGGTCGTTCAGGATCCGCCGGGCCTGCGCCAACTGCACACGGTTGTTGATCCCGGCGATCTCCCGATGGTCGCCGGCGACCGAGGCACCCACCCGGTGACCCGCCCCACGCAGGATCCCCAGCACGTCCGTCAGGTACTCCTCACCCTGACTGTTGTCCGTACGGAGCCTCTTCAGCGCGTCCGCCAGCAACTGCCCGTCGAAGGCGAACACACCGGAATTGATCTCCCGGATCTCCCGCTGCGCCTCCGAGGCGTCCTTGTGCTCGACGATCTCGGTGACGGCCCCGGCGTCGTCCCGCACGATCCGGCCGTAACCGGTCGCGTCGGGCACCTCCGCGGTCAGCACGGTGACCGCGTTGCCGTCGGCGGAGTGCGTGGCCGCGAGCCGCCCCAGCGTCCCGCCGGTCAGCAGCGGGGTGTCGCCGCAGACCACCACGACCGTCCCGTCGACCGACCCGCCGAGCTCCTCCAGCGCGATGCGCACGGCGTGCCCGGTGCCGTTCTGCTCCGCCTGCACGGCCGTCCGCACGCCCGGGTCCACCTCGGAGAGGTGCGCGGTGACCTGGTCGCGCGCGTGCCCCACCACGACGACCAGGTTCTCGGGCTCCAACTCCCGCGCGGCGGCGAGCACATGGCCCACCAGGGATCGGCCGCAGATCTCGTGCAGGACCTTCGGTGTGGCCGATTTCATACGGGTGCCCTCACCCGCTGCGAGAACGACGACGGCTGCCGGGCGGATGGCGCTCACGGAGTTGCCCTTCGGCTGTGGACGGGTGGGGACATCCGCAGGATACCGGGGCGTTTCACGGAGGACATGAGAGTGGGCCCTGACGGTGCTGTCTGGCAGCGGTCAGGGCCCGAATAAAGGGCTGATAGCGGTGGGCTCCCGGAGAAGGACTCGAACCCTCATTCAACGGACCAAAACCGTTTGTCCTACCTTTAGACGATCCGGGATCGTTTGCTCTCTATGTCCGATTTTGCTGATCGGCTTTGAGTGCGGACTCCACTATGCCGTACCAGGAGCCCTCGATGCGACGGTACAGATCGGCGCCTTGCAGGACTTTGATGGTCAGGCAGCCGCGATAGCCGTCCCCGGTGTTCTTGCGGACCGTCTTGGGGTTGTGCTTCTTGAGTGTCGTCTTGTTGAACGCGGAGCGCTCGGTGCCGACGAGATCTGCCCAGTAGCGCTCGGCGCCGGTCACGTCGGCGTTCTCGTGGATCATCACGCTGAACCGCAGGCGCTCCCGGGGGATGCCGAGCAGGTCGAGCCAGGCGAGATAGAGCCGGATCATGTCCGGGTCGCTGTTGACGAAGGTGACGCTCTCCCGGCGCTCGTAGGGCTTGTCCTTGGTGCCCTCGGCCCAGTAGAGGCCGACTCCCACCAGGAACAACTCGCGCTCCGAGATGCCGCCGACCGCCTGCTTGGCGGCCTCCTTGGTGCGTCGCCGCTCCTCGTCGCGGAGGCGCAGCTTGGCATCGCAGCCCCGCCGGGCGATCGCCGCCGCTTCCTCGCGGCTGCGCTTGCGCTCCGGCTTCGGCAGGTCCCGTACCCACAGGGAGATGGAACTCTTCGAGCAGCCCAGCTCCACCTCGATCTGGTCGTACGTCCAGCCCCGGAGTCGCAGCTCGCGCGCCCTGGCCCGCAGGTCGTCCTTTGCCCGGGGGCGTTTCGTCCACTCCGGTGGTGGTTCTCCCTTCACGAGCTGGTTGAGGATGTCGTTGTTGTAGACCTTCAGCTCGTCGCGGATCTGCCGGAGGCTGTAGCCGTGGCGCCGCAGCGCCACCGCCTGCTCGCGCAGGTTCTCGAATTCCGCGTACTTGCTCTGTGGGGGTGCCATGGACATACCGTCCGGGCGGAACGGGACGTTCCGTGGTCGAACGGTGCGCGGTTCAGCAGTTCGAGCGATATCGGGTGGTTTCGCGCTCGTTCGGTTACGCGGTGTGGTGTAGGCCAGTCGTGGAAAGTGGACGGAAAACCTCACCCGGGCGCATCTAGGCTGGAGCCATGACCACGACGGGGGAAGACCACGCGACGGCCGCGGGAGGGCCGTGGTGGTGGGCCAGGTGGCGCAGTGCGGTGCTGGACGCCGGTCTGGCGTCGGTGTCCGCGCTGGAGTGCGCGGCGGAGGGGATCGAGTTCGCGCGGGACGCGGGGATTCCGGCGGTGGCCGGTGTCGTGTTCGGGGTGCTGGCCGGTTCGGCGCTGCTGGTGCGGCGTAAGTGGCCGATCGCCGTGGTGCTGGTGTCGATCGCGATCACTCCGGCCCAGATGGGCTATCTGATGGGCATCGTCGGCCTGTACACGCTCGCCGCTTCGGAGCTGCCGCGGCGGATCATCGGCTCGTTGGCCGGTATGTCGCTGGTCGGGATGCTGATCGTGATGTTCGTGCGGGTGCGGCAGGACATGGCGCACGGTGATCTGGACCTGGGTGACTGGTTCGTGCCGTTCGCCTCGATCACCACGGCCGTGGGGATGACCGCGCCGCCGCTTCTTCTGGGGCTGTATGTGGGGGCCCGGCGGCGGTTGATGGAGAGCTTGCGGGAGCGGGCCGACAGCCTGGAGCGGGAGCTGCAGTTGCTGGCGGAGCGGGCGGAGGAGCGGGCGGAGTGGGCGCGGAGCGAGGAGCGGACCCGGATCGCGCGTGAGATGCACGACGTGGTGGCGCATCGGGTGAGTCTGATGGTGGTGCACGCGGCGGCGTTGCAGGCGGTGGCCCGTAAGGATCCGGAGAAGGCGGTCCGGAATGCCGCGCTGGTGGGGGACATGGGGCGGCAGGCGTTGACGGAGTTGCGGGAGATGCTCGGCGTGCTGCGCAGCGGGGACGGGGTGCGCGGGCGTGAGCGGCCGGTGCCGTTGGCGGCGGTGGGGGCCGTGTCGGGTGCGGTGGCCGCGGCGGCTGTGCCGGACGTGGAGGAGGGGGAGGGTCCGTGTCTGTCGGAGTTGGACGAGCTGCTGGGGCAGTCGGCGGCGGCGGGGATGGTCGTGGACCTGTCGGTGGAGGGGGAGAGGCGGTCGTACGCGGCTGAGATCGAGCAGACGGCGTATCGCGTGGTGCAGGAGGCGTTGACGAACGTGCACAAGCATGCGGCGGGGGCGAAGACGCATGTGCGGCTGGCGCATCGGGCGGCGGAGATCGCGATGCAGGTGGAGAACGAGCCGCCCCCGGAGCCGGCGTCGGCGTCGGCGGCGCGGCTGCCGTCCGGGGGCAATGGGCTGGTGGGGATGAAGGAGCGGGTCGTGGCGCTGGGCGGTGTGTTCGTGTCGGGGCCGACGGATGCCGGGGGGTTCCGGGTGTCGGCGGTGATTCCGGCGTCGTAGTGCTGCGGGTGTCGTGCGGGGGTGCGGCGCGGTCGTTCGCGTCCGGTCCTGTTGTCGGTGCCGGGGTCAGCCTGCGGTGAGGCGTACGGGTTCCGTTCCTGCGAGGAGGCCGGTGAGGGCTTGGTCGATGTCGGGGCCGAGGTACCAGTCGCCGGTGTGGTCGAGGGCGTAGACGCGGCCTGCGGCGTCGATGGCGAGGACGGCGGTGGTGTCGGTCTCGGCGCCGAGCGGGCTGACGTCGGTGCCGAGGGCGCGGCCGAGGTCACCGAGGGTGCGGGCCATGTGGAGGCCGTGCAGGGGGTCGATGTGGACGGTGGCGGGGGCGAGTTGGCGGCCGGGGCCGGTGGGGGTGAGGTGCAGGCCGCCGAATTCGGCCCATGCCTCGACCGCGGCGGGGAAGACCGCGTGGCGGTGTCCGGCGGGTGAGGTGTGGTCGCGCAGGGTGTCGGCCCAGATCTCGGCTTGTTTTATGTCCCAGCGTCCGGGTTGCCAGCCTGCGGCGCGCAGGGTGGTGTCGACGGGTGCGGGGAAGCGTGGTGGGGGTCCCCCGGGTCGGGCGAGGCCGGGATGGGGGGAGGGGGTGCGGTCGGGGTGCATCTGCCCTTCGTTCGTCGAGGTCAGGGACCGGCCGGGGGCCGTTTTGCCGGAGTGCTGGGTGGGGTGGGTGCGGGGGTCAGCGGTCTGTTGTCGTGGGGTCGACGATGCGGACGCCGAAGTGGGCGCTGAGGGCGGTGCAGGCGCGGCAGGGTGTGGCGAAGCTGCCGTGCAGGGGGTCGCCGTCCTCGCGGATGCGGCGGGTGGTGAGTTTGGCCTGTTTGAGGGCTTTGCGGGCTTCGCCGTTGGTCATGGGTTTGCGGGCGGCGCGTTTGGTGCGGGCGGCGTCGGCGGCGGTGATGTGGCGGGAGATGAGGATGGTTTCGGCGCAGCGGCCGGTGAAGCGGTCGCGCTGGGCGCTGGTGAGGGTGTCGAGGAAGTCCTGCACGAGGGGGTGCAGGGGTGGCGGCCGGTCGCCGCGGGCGGCGGTGCCGGTGAGGGTGGCGCCGCGGACGGAGAGGGCGGCGGCGACGGTGGGGAGTATGCCGTCGCGGCGGTGGCGGAGGGTGGGGACGTGTGGGGCCTCGGCGGCGCTCCAGCCGATGCGGGGGTCGCCGGACGAGGTGCCCGTGCGCGGTGCCGAGTGAGGTCCCGTCCGTGTGGCGTTCATGATCGTCATTCCCTCCCGAGCGTCCCCCCGGACGACACAGAGTGCCAAATCGCGTGGCGGGTGCGGAAGCTGAGGCGGTGCGACACGCCAGTGTTTGGGCAGGCTGTCACGGTGCTGTGACGGCTGGTCACGGAAGCGGAGGGTGACCGGCCGGTGCCCGGTGACCGGTGGGGGCGTACCGCATAGGCTGTCGGCACCGCTCTCCACGCGGTCGACGGACAGTGACGTGCGTGGGGGGAGTCGCGACGGAAGTCGGGACGGACGAGACAGTCGATACGGTGCGTAGTGGGCCGAGGTGGGTCACTACGGGTCGTACAGAGTGCCGCAGGGGGCAACCGCGATGACGACAGGTCGGCTCGGGCTGGGGGCACCTCCCGGCCGCCAGGCCGGGGGGCAAGCCGTGCCGCCGAACGCGGCCTATGCCGGGCAGGTCGTGCACTTTCCGGATCCGGTCCGGGCGGCCCGTCATCCGAGAGGGGTGCGGGTGGACGAGCGTGGCTATCCCGACTTCTCGCCCTACGCGCGGGCGGCGGCGGAGATCGCCGAGCCTCCGGAGGGGTTCGGTGTCGATGAGTTGCGGTTGACGGATTACGTGTCGGCGAATGCCGCGTTGGCGGCGTCGGGGCACGATCTGTGGGACACGGTGCCGTCGGTGGCGACGCCGCACGGGTGGACGTGGCATCACGTGCCGGGTGGCCGGCGGCTGGAGCTGGTGCCGGTCGAGGTGAAGGCGCTGCTGCGGCATCACGGCGGGATCGCGACGGCGAACGTCGATCAGGACAAGCGGGGTACGCGGCCGTTGCAGGAGACCCGTCCGGCGCACTTCGGGCTGCCGAAGTCGGGTGTGGCGGTGACGGAGTCGCAGGTGCAGGGGGTCGAGGAGGATCTCGGGTACCGGCTGCCGGGTGCGTACCGGTCGTTCTTGAAGGCGGCGGGCGGGTGCGCGCCGGTGGGTACGGCGCTGGACGCGGAGTTGGGGCTGTTGGTCGACCAGCCGTTCTTCACGGTGCGGGACGAGGCCGCGGTGAACGATCTGGTGTATGTCAACAAGTGCCTGCGTGATCATCTGACGAAGGACTATCTGAGCGTCGGTTTCGTGCAGGGTGGCCTGCTCGCGGTGAAGGTGAAGGGCGAGCTGGTCGGTTCGGTGTGGTTCTGCGCGTACGACGACGTGCGTGATGTGGATCCGTCGTGGTCGCCGGCGGAGCGGGTGGAGCGGTTGCTGCTGCCGTGCGGTGATGACTTCGACGTGTTCCTGTCGCGGCTGGCGGGTTCTCCGCCGGAGTTGGAGACCGTGGCGAACCTGATGGTGGACGGCGGTTTCGCGCGTGCGGTGCCGGTGTCGTCGGTGGGGGAGTGAGGTTCGGGCCATGGTGACGTTCGCGCAGGCGCAGGAGCGCGGCGAGGAGTGGATCAACGGTGACGTGCCCTCGTATCAGCATCGTGAGGTGCGGGTGCGGGAGTTCGAGCTGGGGTTCGTGGTGTGGGGCGAGGACCGTGCGGAGGGGCCGCGTTCGGACGGGGGCGGGCAGCGGCTGGTCATCGCGCGGGACAGTGGTGAGGCGACGCTGTGGCCCGCGCTGCCGGTGGGTGAGGTGATCCGCCGGTACGAGGAGGAGTACGGCCGTCCCGATGTCGCCGATGCGCCGGTGCCGGCCGCTCCGGCGCGGGTGGATCTGAATCAGACGTCGTTCTTGCTGAGTCCGCCGGAGTGGTTGCAGGAGGCGGCGGACAAGCTGGGGATTCCGGATCGGCGGACCGGTGCGGGTGCCGAGGCCGATGCCGAAACGGGTGCCGGTGCTGATGCCGGGGCGGGCGCGGGGCTCGCCGAGACGCAGGCCGGGATTCCGGGCGGGGGGCGTGCGCAGTGGCCGGAGGCCGGGGCGGGCGCCGACAGCGCGGCTCGGACCGGCGCTGGGGCTCGCGCGGGGGCGCCCGGGGCTCCCGGCGCGCCGGAGGTGCCCGAGGGGGCGACTCCCTGGGCCGGGACCGACACCAACGCCGATGCGGGCGAGGACCGTTCGGTGCCGCTGCCCGCGACGGTGTTCGCGCCGCAGCTGAGCGAGCTGTCCGACGCGACGCCGCCGGAGGCCCGGACGGCACTGATGTCGGGCGGCAGCCAGTTGCCGCCGACGGCGGTGACGCCGGCGCTCGGCGATACGAACCCGTCGGCGGGGCACGGCGTGCCGGGCGTGCCCGGCACGCACGGTGGTGCGCCGGGGGCGCCCGCGTTCCCGGCGGCGCCGGGCAGCACGCCGCCGCCTCCGCCCGTGCCGGGCACGCCGCCTCCGGGCGCTGGAGCGCCGGGCGCGACACCGCCGCCCGCGCCGTCGTACGGCTATCCGCAGGGGCCGCCGGGTGCTCCGGTGGCTCCGGGTACTCCGCCTCCTCCGCCTCCGCTGTCTCCTCCGGCCGGTGCGCAGGGCACGCCGCCCGGCGGTGTGCCGGGTGCGCAGCCGTCGGCCGGCCCGGCCCGGCCGCTCGCTTCGGACGCCGGGGACATCGCCGATGCCGCCACGAGCAAGGCGGCCCCGCCGCCGCGTCGTGCGCGCGGGGGCGTGAATCCGCCGCCTCCGCCGGGCGTGCCCGGCGCTCCCGGCACGCCGGGTGCGCGGCCGGGTGGCACGCCCGCGCCGCCGCAGGCGCCCGGCGCGCCGGGCGGTCCCGCGGGCGGGTACGTGCCGACGCAGCTGGTGTCTGCGCTCGGCCCCGAGGCGCTCGAAGGCCCCGGCGCACCGCAGCCGCCGGGCGCCCCCCGCCCGCCCGGTGCGCCCGGCGGTACGCCTCCGGGCGGGGTGCACCACGCCGCGACGATGCTCGCCGACCCCAGTCAGCTCGGCGCCCTGGGCGCGCCGCAGCCACCGGGCGCCCCGGGTGTGCCCGGTGCTCCCGGCGCACCCGCTGCTCCGGGCGCCCCGGGCATGCAGAACCCGCCCGGCGCACCAGGTGCCCCGAGCGCCCCGGGTGTGCCCGGTGCTCCCGGTGCGCCGCAGCCTCCGGGCGCCCCCGCGGGCGCTCCGGGCGCCGTTCACCAGGCGCAGACCATGTTCGCCGCGCCCCCGGTGGGTGGGCCCGGTGTGCCCCCGCCGCCGTCCGCCCCCGGCGTACCCGGCGTACCCGGTGTTCCGGGCGCTCCGGGTGTTCCGGGTGCGCCCGGTACGGCGTCGGGCGCTCCCCAGCCGCCCATGGCACCGCAGCCGTCCATGGCACCGCAGCCGCCCATGGCGCCACAGCCGTCCATGTCGCCGCAGGCGCCCATGGCGCCGCCCGGGCAGCAGTCGCCGCCCGCCTACGGCTATCCGCAGCAGCAGGCTCAGCCGACGGTCGGTCCCGGTTATCAGGCCGTGCTGCGCTACCGCGCGCAGGACGGTTCCGAGCAGCAGCTGATCAGGCGGTCGGCGCCGGGGACGCCGCACCCGGAGTGGCAGATCTTCCACGAGCTGCGTGCCATGAACGTGCCGCCGGACCAGGTGCTGGAGCTGCACACGGAGCTGGAGTCGTGCGAGCTGCCGGGCGCGTACTGCGCGCGGATGATCCGGGAGCAGTGGCCGCAGGCGCGGATCACGAGCATCGCGCCGTACGGCACGGACCACGCGAGCCGGCAGCAGGGCATGCGGCAGTTGCTGGCGCACCAGGGTGAGCTGCACCAGGTGGCGGACGGGCCCGCGCGGCCGGCGCCGGTGCGCGCGCCGTTGCCGCCGGTGCAGGCGGTGCCGCCGATTCCTCCGGAGGGCGTCGCGCAGGAGCTCGCCGGGGCTTTCGGGCCGGGGATCTTCCGGTTCGAGCAGGCGGCCGTGTCCCGGCAGGGGGTGCCGCCGGTCGTGGCGCACTCGCTGGTGGTGGCGGGGCTGCCGATGGACATGAACCCGTTCTTCTGGGCGCAGGCCCAGCCGGGGCGGCCGGTGCCGACGCTGGCCGAGCTGGCGCAGGAGCGCGGCGTGCAGCCGGCTGCGGACGCGGGCTCGTACCTGGTGATGGGCAGCGACTTCGGCCGGGCGATCTGTGTGCAGTACGGGACGGCGAACATCGTGGCCGTGCCGGTGGAGGCGGGGCCCGGCGGGGCGCCGGTGCCGCCGCAGTTCGTGAACACGGGGCTGCTCGAGTTCCAGCGGTGCCTGGCGCTGCTCGGACGGATGTGGCGGCTGCGGTTCGGGCTGAACCAGGAGCAGGCGGGCCGTTGGACCGTCGACTTCCAGGCCCAGCTGGCCTCTCTCGACCCGGCGGCGCTCGGGTCGCCGGAGAGCTGGTGGTCGGTGCTGCTGGAGCAGATGTGGGACGGTCTGCTGTGACGCGCTGAACCTCCGCCTGCCTGTGGGGCCGGGACCGGTCGTGGGGACCGGTTCCGGCCCTTTCACATGCCCCCGGCCGACCGCGCCCGACCACGCTCGACCCCGGCCGACCGCGCTCGACCGCGCCCGGCGGTACCGCGCCGGTGTCCGCGCCTCGCGTGCCCTGCCGTGACCGGAGGGGGCGTGATCGCGCTCGTGCGCGGCGGGTCCGTGGCCGCCCGGCGGGACCGGTCCGGAGCCTGCCCGGGTACGCGTGTGCCGATGCCCCGCGCGTCCGTGCCCGTACTCGCGTGGGTGCCCGCAACCCGTACGCGCGAGTGGGCCCGCGACCCGGGCGCGTGACCGGGACCTGTGCGCGGAGTGTCGCGTTATGAGCCCTTACGCCCGGTACATCAAGATGTGCGCGAATCATCATGCCGCATCCGTTCGGCGGAGAGGGGTTGCAGGATGAGCAGCGCACCGGTCTCGTTCCACGGGTTCGTGGCCGTACGGGGGCGCGGCTACCGTCCCGACCAGGTCGACGAGTACGCCGCCACTCTTTCCCGTGACCGGGACGCCGCCTGGGAGCGGGCCGCCCGTCTGACCGTGCTCGCCAAGGAGATGGAGGCGGAGGCGGCGCGGCTGCGGGAGACGGTGGCACAGCTCGCGCCGCAGACGTACGAGGCGCTCGGGGAGCGTGCGCGGCGCCTGTTCGAGCTCGGGCAGGAGGAGGCCACCGCGGTGCGGGAGGACGCGCGACGGGAGGCGCAGCGCCTGGTGGAGGAGGCGCAGGCGCGCGCGGACGGAGTGCGGGACGCCGCACAGGCGCACGCCGACGCGGTGCGCGCCGACGCCGAGGAACGCGCCCGGCTGTGCCTTCGGGCGGCGCGCGCCGAGGCCGACGAGATCCGGGTCGCCGCCCGGCAGGAGGTGAAGGAGAGCCGTGGCGAGGCGCTGGCCGCGCTGCGTGAGACGGGCCGGCGTGCCTCGGCGATGCTCGCCGAGCAGGCCGAGGAGAACGCCGAACGCCTGGTCCGCGCCGAGCGGGAGGAGGCAGCGCGGGTGGCAGCCCTGGAGGCGCGTGAGGCGGAGCGGGTGGCGGCGGCGCAGGCGGTGCTGTCCGAGGCGGAGCAGGCGCTCGCGGACGCGGAGGAGACCGCGGGCCGCTGCGAGGAGGAGGCGCACGCGCGGGCCGCCGAGATCATCGCCGAGGCGCGGGTGCACGAGGAGCGGATCGCCCGGGAGACGGAGCAGGTGCTGCGTGAGCACGGGGAGCGGTGGGACGACGTGCGGGCGCAGATGGATCACGTGCGGGCCAGTCTCACGGCGCTCACGGGGTCGGCGCCCGGGGAGTGATCCGTGAACGCCGGGGGAGTGATCGGTGCGTGCGCCGGGGGAGTGACTGCTGCGTGCGCCGGGGGAGTGACCGGCGGACCGGGGGCGCTTTCCAGGCATCGCGCGCCTCCCGAAGGCCGCCCGCCCCGCCCCCGCCTGTCAGTCCTTCAGGACCGGGAAGCGGCGCGGGGCCAGCAGGAGCAGGACCAGGAACGCCAGGGCGGCGGCGCAGGACGCGCCGAGGTACACCGCGTGCACCGCGTCGGCGACCGCCCGGCGGGTGGCCTCCGGCGCGGCCCCGGTGTCGAGGCCCCGCGTCACCGTGTCCAGGTCGCCCGCGCCGCCCAGGCGGGAGGCCAGCACCCCGTTGGCCACCGCGCCGAAGACGGACGCGCCGACGGTCTGGCCGGTCTGGCGGCAGAACAGCACCGAAGCCGTCGTGGTGCCGCGCTCGGACCAGACGACCGTCGACTGCACGCCCACGAGCAGCGGGAGCTGGAACAGGCCCAGCGCGGCGCCGAGCAGCAGCATCAGCAGCGTCGGCTGCCAGGCGGCGCCCGGACAGGGCAGGAACGGGAACGCGGACAGGATGGCGGCCGCCGCCCCGATGCCGAGCATCGCGGTGTTGCGGAAGCCGATGCGCCGGTAGACGTGCTGGCTCAGGGCCGCCGACACCGGCCAGCTCAGTGTCCACACCGACAGTACGAAGCCGGCGGTCACCGGGGCGAGCCCCAGGACCGCCTGGGCGTACGTCGGCAGGAACACCGTCGGCGCCACCATCAGCAGCCCCAGCGCGCCCAGCGCGAGGTTGACCGCGGCGATCGTGCGGCGGCGCCACACCCAGCCGGGGATGATCGGCTCGGCCGCCCGGCGCTCCACCCACACCACGAGCCCGGCCAGGGCGAGCCCCGCGGCGAACAGGGCGTACGACGGGCCCGACAGCCACGGCCAGGCCACCCCGCCCTGCACCAGCGCCGTCAGCAGCACGCCCCCGCAGGCGAACACCGCCAGCGCGCCCGCCCAGTCGACGCGGGCCCGCGCGGCGGTCGGCTCCCGTTGCGGCTCGTGCAGGTGCCGGGCGATCAGCCACAGCGCGACCGCGCCGATCGGGAGGTTGACGAGGAAGATCCAGCGCCAGTCGGCGTAGGCGGCCAGCACACCGCCCAGGGCGGGGCCGGCGACCGCGGACACCGCCCAGACGGTGGAGAGCCTGGCCTGGATCCTGGGGCGTTCCTGGAGCGGGTACAGGTCGGCGGCGAGCGTCTGCACCGTGCCCTGCAGGGCGCCGCCGCCGAGCCCCTGGACGATCCGGAAGGCGATCAGCGTGCCCATGTTCCAGGCCGCGGCGCACAGCAGCGAACCCAGCAGGAACACCGCCGCGCCCGCGACCAGCACCGGTTTCCGGCCGAAGGTGTCCGACAGCTTGCCGTAGACCGGCAGGGTCACCGTGACGGCCAGCAGGTAGCCCGAGAACAGCCAGGAGAAGACGGCGAAGCCGCCGAGGTCGCCGACGATCTGCGGGACGGCCGTGGAGACGATGGTGGAGTCCAGCGCCGGCAGCGCCATCGCGAGCATCAGGGCGGCGACGACGGCTCCGCGCCGGTCGGTCGTGGTGCGCGGTGTCGCCGCGCGTGCCGCCGGTCTCGTCCCGCCCACGCCGGTTCCCTCCCGCTGCGTCCGTCGTGCCCCGGACACTCTCCCACTTGATCCTCACGTCGCGGCAGGGGGCACTCTGAGCGGGCCGGGAGGCGGCAGGGCCGCCGAGGGTCCGCCGCCCGCCGCCCGACGGTCGTCCGCCCCGGGGAGGACGACCCCTAGGGGGAGATCCGTACTGAGGGTCGGGGAGCGGTCGTACCCCTGGAGGACGAGAGAGGGCCGGGTGCGTCCTTAACCTGGCTTTACGCCGCCGAGGGGTGGTCGGGAGGCCGTCGGGGGGCGGCCGGCCCGACCGGCGGGGTGGGGTTTTCCCCCCGCGCAAGACGGTGCCGGGCACCAGCGCGCGGGACCCCCTCGACGGACCAGACTCATCGGCGTACCGAGTTCGTGCGGTTCACCGAAACACCCACAGAGGAGACTCATCATGACTTCGGCCGTGACCATTCCCAGGCACGGGGGCACTGGAGGGCGTACGGCCGTTGCCGCGCGGGCGCGACAGGTCGTCAAGGCGTACGGGGCCGGGGAGACCCGTGTCGTCGCCCTCGACCACGTCGACGTGGACATCGCCCGCGGCCGGTTCACCGCGATCATGGGTCCCTCGGGGTCCGGCAAGTCCACGCTGATGCACTGCCTCGCCGGCCTGGACACGGTGACGAGCGGTCAGATCTACCTGGACGAGACCGAGATCACCGGTCTGAAGGACAAGAAGCTCACGCGGTTGCGCCGGGACCGGATCGGTTTCATCTTCCAGGCGTTCAACCTGCTGCCGACGCTGAACGCGCTGGAGAACATCACCCTGCCCATGGACATCGCCGGGCGGAAGCCGGACAAGGAGTGGCTGGCGCGGGTCGTGGACACCGTGGGACTGTCCGACCGGCTCAAGCACCGGCCCACCCAGCTCTCCGGCGGGCAGCAGCAGCGTGTCGCGGTGGCCCGCGCGCTGGCCGCGCGGCCCGAGATCATCTTCGGTGACGAGCCGACCGGCAACCTCGACTCGCGCGCCGGTGCGGAGGTGCTCGGCTTCCTGCGGCGCTCGGTGGACGAGCTGGGCCAGACCATCGTCATGGTGACCCACGACCCGGTGGCCGCCAGCTACGCGGACCGCGTGCTCTACCTCGCCGACGGCCGGATCGTCGACGAGATGCAGCGGCCGACCGCCGAGGCCGTGCTGGACCGCATGAAGGACTTCGACGCCCGGGGGCGCACGTCATGACCGTCCTGAGAACCTCGATGCGCAACTTCTTCGCGCACAAGGGGCGCATGGCCCTGTCGGCCGTGGCGGTCCTGCTGTCGGTGGCGTTCGTGTGCGGCACGCTCGTGTTCACCGACACGATGAACACGACGTTCGACAAGCTGTTCGCGGCGACTTCCTCCGACGTGACGGTCAGCGCCAAGGGCGCCTCCGACACCGGTGAGACCACCTCCGACAACGGCAAGCCGCCGGTCCTGCCTGCGTCCGTGGTGGGCAAGGTGCGTCAGGCGCGGGGCGTGAAGTCGGCCGAGGGGACGGTGTTCTCCACCTCCGTGACCGTCGTGGACGCGGACAAGGACAGCCTGTCGCCCAAGAACGGCGGGCCGACCATCGTCGGCAGCTGGAACGGCAACGACGCCCGCACCATGAAGATCACCTCGGGTGCCGCGCCGAAGGGCCCCGACCAGGTCATGGTCGACGCCGACACCGCCGACAAGCACCACCTGCGGCTCGGCGACGAACTCGGCGTGATCAGCGCGGTCGGCACGCACACCGCGAAGATCTCCGGCATCGCGACCTTCGAGGTCACCAACCCCGGCGCGGCGATCTTCTACCTCGACACCCGCACCGCGCAGCGGACGCTCGTCGGCGAGCCGGACGTCTACACGAACGTCAACGTCACGGCCGCGGCCGGCGTCAGCGACGCCCAGCTGAAGAAGAACGTCGTCTCCGCGCTCGGCGCCGGCTACCGGGTGCAGACCGCCAAGGAGACCGCCGACGCCAACCAGAAGGACGTCGAGGGCTTCCTGAGCGTGATGAAGTACGCGATGCTCGGCTTCGCCGGGATCGCCTTCGTCGTCGGCATCTTCCTGATCATCAACACCTTCTCGATGCTGGTCGCCCAGCGGACCAGGGAGATCGGCCTGATGCGGGCCATCGGTTCCTCCCGCAGGCAGGTCAACCGGTCGGTGCTGGCCGAGGCGCTGCTGCTCGGCGTCTTCGGTTCCGTCCTCGGCGTCGGCGCGGGCGTCGGCATCGCGGTCGGGCTGATGAAGCTGATGGGCCAGATGGGCATGCACCTGTCCACCGGCGACCTCACGATCGCCTGGACGACCCCGGTGGCCGGCGTGGTGCTGGGCGTCGTCGTCACCGTGCTGGCCGCCTACCTGCCCGCCCGCCGCGCCGGGAAGATCTCGCCGATGGCCGCGCTGCGCGACGCCGGCGCCCCCGCGGACGCCCGTGCGGGCCGCGTCCGGGCCGTGACCGGCGCGGTGCTCACCGGCGCCGGCGGCTGCTCCCTGTACCTCGCGGCGGCCGCCGACAAGGCCAAGGGCGGTTCGCTCTGGCTCGGCCTGGGCGTGCTGCTGTCGCTGATCGGCTTCGTCGTCGTCGGCCCGCTGCTGGCGGGCGGCCTGGTGCGGGTGCTGGGCGCGGTCGTCCTGCGGGTCTTCGGGCCGATCGGCCGCATGGCCGAGCGCAACGCCCTGCGCAACCCGCGGCGCACCGGCGCGACCGGCGCGGCGCTGATGATCGGCCTGGCGCTGGTGGCCTGCCTGTCGGTGGTCGGCTCGTCCATGGTGGCGTCGGCGACGGACCAGCTCGACAAGACCGTCGGCACGGACTTCATCGTGCAGTCCGACAGCGGGCAGCTGATCACCCCCGAGGCGGTGAAGGCGGTCAAGTCGGCGCCGGGCCTGGAGCGGGTCACCGAATACAAGATGACCGAGGCGGACTACACCACGCCGGACGGCAAGACGCTCAAGGACACCGACATCACGGCGGCCGACCCGTCGTACGCGACCGACCTGCGCACCAAGACCGTCGCCGGGAACCTGAAGGACGCCTACCTGCCGGACTCGATGTCGGTGCACGAGAAGTTCGCCGAGGCGCACGGCATCCACCTCGGGTCGAAGATCGGCGTGAAGTTCAAGGACGGCGGCACCGCCCGCCTGACCGTCCGCGCGATCACCAGCAGCGACGTCGTCATCGACGCCGGGGCCAAGTACATCTCCACCGCCACGCTCGCCAAGTACGTGCCGGCCGACAGGATGCCACTGGACCAGATGGTCTTCGCCTCCGCCGAGGACGGACGGCAGGACGCCGCGTACAAGTCGCTGAAGACGGCGCTGCACGACTACCCGCAGTACACCGTGCGCGACCAGACCGACTACAAGCAGGCGCTGAAGGACCAGATCGGCCAGCTGCTGAACATGATCTACGGCCTGCTGGCACTGGCGATCATCGTCGCGGTCCTCGGTGTGGTGAACACCCTGGCGCTGTCGGTGGTCGAGCGGACGCGGGAGATCGGCCTGATGCGGGCGATCGGACTGTCGCGGCGGCAGCTGCGCCGGATGATCCGCCTGGAGTCGGTGGTGATCGCCCTGTTCGGCGCCCTGCTGGGCCTGGGCCTGGGGATGGGCTGGGGCGCGACCGCGCAGAAGCTGCTCGCCCTGGAGGGCCTGAAGGTGCTCGACATCCCCTGGCCGACGATCATCGCGGTCTTCGTCGGCTCGGCCTTCGTGGGCCTGTTCGCGGCGCTGGTCCCGGCGTTCCGGGCGGGACGCATGAACGTCCTGAACGCGATCGCGACGGAGTAGCGCACCGCGCGAGGGGGCCACAGGAGCCGTGTCGCGCCACATGGGCCACATGGGCCACACGGGCCACACGGGCCACACGGGCAACCGGGGGCTCACGGGGGTTCAGCGGGACCGGCCCGGCGCCGAGAAGTCACGGGGGACTTCTCGGCGCCGGGCCGTTTCCGCGTCGCGGTCCGCATGCCGGGCCCCGGCCGTGCGCGCCGGGTTTTCCACAGGCCGGGTGCCGGGCGCGGGCCGGGGTTGTCCACAGGCAACGGCACCGCCGAGCGCACCGTCGTAGGCTGGAGACCCCCGGCCGGTCTCCGTGTCGGGCCCTTCGCGTTGCCCACCCCCCGGACGAAAGCCGCCTCCGAATGAGCCTGCACGGTCTGCTCGACGCCGTCGTCAAGGACACCGCCCTCGCGGAAGCGATTCAGGCGGCCCGCGACGGCAACCGCATGCACGTCGACCTGGTCGGCCCCCCGGCGGCCCGCCCGTTCTCGGTGGCCGCCCTGGCCCGGGAGTCCGGCCGGACCGTCCTGGCGGTCACGGCGACCGGGCGCGAGGCGGAGGACCTGGCCGCGGCCCTGCGCTCGCTGCTGCCGCCGGACGGCGTCGTGGAGTACCCCTCCTGGGAGACGCTGCCGCACGAGCGCCTCAGCCCCCGCAGCGACACCGTCGGCCGCCGCCTCGCCGTGCTGCGCCGACTGGTCCACCCCAGCGCCGACGACCCCGAGACCGGCCCCGTCTCGGTCGTCGTCGCGCCCGTCCGGTCCGTGCTCCAGCCGCAGGTCAAGGGGCTGGGGGACCTGGAGCCGGTGGCCCTGCGCTCCGGGCAGACCGCCGACCTGGACGAGATCGTGGAAGCCCTCGCCGCCGCCGCGTACGCGCGCGTGGAGCTCGTCGAGAAGCGCGGCGAGTTCGCCGTCCGCGGCGGCATCCTCGACGTGTTCCCGCCCACCGAGGAACACCCCCTGCGCGTCGAGTTCTGGGGCGACGACGTCGAGGAGATCCGCTACTTCAAGGTCGCCGACCAGCGCTCCCTGGAGGTCGCCGAGCACGGCCTGTGGGCGCCGCCGTGCCGCGAGCTGCTGCTGACGGACGACGTGCGCGCGCGGGCCCGCGCCCTCGCCGAGGAACATCCCGAGCTCGGCGAACTGCTCGGCAAGATCGCCGAGGGGATCGCCGTGGAGGGCATGGAGTCCCTCGCGCCGGTCCTGGTCGACGACATGGAGCTGCTGATCGACGTGCTGCCCGAGGGCGCCATGGCCGTCGTGTGCGATCCGGAGCGGGTACGCACGCGTGCCGCCGACCTCGTCGCGACCAGCCAGGAGTTCCTGCAGGCGTCCTGGGCCGCTACCGCCGGCGGAGGCGAGGCGCCCATCGACGTCGGCGCGGCTTCCCTGTGGTCCATCGCCGACGTGCGGGACCGGGCGCGCGAGCTGGAGATGATGTGGTGGTCGGTGTCGCCGTTCGCCGCCGACGACGCCCTGCAGGAGGCCGACACCCTCAAGCTCGGCATGCACGCCCCGGAGACCTACCGCGGCGACACCGCGAAGGCGCTCGCCGACACCAAGGGCTGGCTCGCCGACGGCTGGCGCGCGGTGTACGTCACCGAGGGCCACGGCCCGGCGTCCCGCACGGTCGAGGTGCTGGGCGGCGAGGGCATCGCGGCCCGGCTCGACACCGACCTCGGGACGCTGTCCCCGTCGGTGGTGCACGTGGCCTGCGGCGGCATCGACCACGGCTTCGTGGACCCGGCGCTGAGACTGGCCGTGCTCACCGAGACCGACCTGTCCGGGCAGAAGGCGTCCAGCCGCGACGGCGCCCGCATGCCGGCCCGCCGCCGCAAGACCATCGACCCGCTCACCCTGGAAGCGGGCGACTACATCGTCCACGAGCAGCACGGCGTGGGCCGCTACATCGAGATGGTGCAGCGCACCGTACAGGGCGCGACCCGCGAGTACCTGGTCGTCGAGTACGCCCCCGCCAAGCGCGGCCAGCCCGGCGACCGGCTGTACATCCCGACCGACCAGCTGGAGCAGATCACCAAGTACGTCGGCGGCGAGGCCCCCACCCTGCACCGGCTGGGCGGCGCCGACTGGACCAAGACCAAGGCGCGCGCGAAGAAGGCCGTCAAGGAGATCGCCGCCGACCTGATCAAGCTGTACAGCGCGCGGATGGCGGCGCCCGGTCACGCCTTCGGCTCGGACACGCCCTGGCAGCGCGAGCTGGAGGACGCCTTCCCCTACGCGGAGACGCCCGACCAGCTCACCACGATCGCCGAGGTCAAGGAGGACATGGAGAAGTCGGTCCCGATGGACCGCCTGATCTGCGGCGACGTCGGCTACGGCAAGACGGAGATCGCGGTGCGGGCCGCCTTCAAGGCGGTCCAGGACGGCAAGCAGGTCGCCGTCCTGGTCCCGACGACGCTGCTGGTGCAGCAGCACTTCGGCACGTTCAGCGAGCGCTACGCCCAGTTCCCGGTGAACGTCAGGGCGCTGTCCCGGTTCCAGACCGACTCCGAGGCCAAGGCGGTCCTGGAGGGCCTGCGCGAAGGCTCGGTGGACGTCGTCATCGGCACCCACCGCCTGTTCTCCTCCGAGACGAAGTTCAAGGACCTCGGCCTGGTCATCGTCGACGAGGAGCAGCGCTTCGGCGTCGAGCACAAGGAGCAGCTGAAGAAGCTCCGCGCGAACGTCGACGTGCTGACCATGTCCGCCACGCCCATTCCGCGCACCCTGGAGATGGCGGTGACCGGCATCCGCGAGATGTCGACGATCACCACGCCGCCGGAGGAGCGCCACCCGGTGCTCACCTTCGTCGGCCCCTACGAGGAGAGGCAGATCGGCGCGGCGATCCGCCGTGAGCTGCTGCGCGAGGGCCAGGTCTTCTACATCCACAACCGGGTCGAGTCCATCGACCGGGCCGCGGCCCGGCTGCGCGACATCGTGCCCGAGGCGCGCATCGCCACGGCGCACGGCCAGATGTCGGAGCAGACGCTGGAGCAGGTGGTGGTCGACTTCTGGGAGAAGAAGTACGACGTCCTGGTCTCCACGACGATCGTCGAGTCCGGTATCGACATCTCCAACGCCAACACCCTCATCGTCGAGCGCGGCGACAACTTCGGCCTCTCCCAGCTGCACCAGCTGCGCGGCCGGGTCGGCCGCGGCCGCGAACGCGGTTACGCCTACTTCCTGTACCCGCCGGAGAAGCCGCTGACGGAGACCGCCCACGAGCGGCTGGCGACCATCGCCCAGCACACCGAGATGGGCGCGGGCATGTACGTGGCGATGAAGGACCTGGAGATCCGCGGCGCCGGGAACCTGCTCGGCGGCGAGCAGTCCGGGCACATCGCGGGCGTCGGCTTCGACCTGTACGTGCGGATGGTCGGCGAGGCGGTCGCGGACTACCGGGCCTCCCTGGAGGGCGGTGTGGAGGAGGAGCCGCCGCTGGAGGTCAAGATCGAGCTGCCGGTCGACGCGCACGTCCCGCACGACTACGCCCCCGGCGAGCGCCTGCGCCTGCAGGCCTACCGCGCCATCGCCTCCGTCAACAGCGAGGCGGACATCAAGTCCGTCCGCGAGGAACTCGTCGACCGCTACGGCAAGTTGCCGGAACCGGTGGAGAACCTGCTGCTGGTGGCGGGCCTGCGCATGCTCGCCCGCGCCTGCGGCGTCGGCGAGATCGTGCTGCAGGGCAACAACATCCGCTTCGCGCCGGTGGAGTTGCGGGAGTCGCAGGAGCTGCGGCTCAAGCGCCTCTACCCCGGCACGGTCATCAAGCCGGCCGCGCACCAGATCCTGGTGCCGCGCCCGAAGACCGCGAAGGTGGGCGGCAAGCCCCTGGTCGGCCGCGATCTGCTCGGCTGGGTGGGCGAGTTCCTGACCTCGATCCTGGGGTCGTAGCGGTCCGAAGTACGGTGTGCGCACGGCCGTCCCCGGGAAGACGGCACCTGCGGGGGGCGGATCGTGTCGGCAAGGGGAGGACGCGCCGTGAGGCGTACGAGGGGCGGGAGCGCGGCCGCCGTAGCGCTGGTGTTCGCGGTGGCCGGATGCACGGAGCAGACCACGGGGTCCACGGGCCCCCAGGAGACCGGCGGGCATTCGGGCGCGGCCCTCACCGCCGCCGAGTCGCTGCCGGTGAAGGGCCGGGCGCCGAAGACGGGTTACGACCGGGACCGCTTCGGCACCGCCTGGGCGGACACCGACTCCAACGACTGCGACACCCGCGACGACATCCTCAAACGGGACCTGGAGGACGTGCGGTTCACCGACGGCGACTGCAAGGTGTCCTACGGCGTCCTCGACTCGGATCCCTACTCCGGCAAGCACGTCGTGTACCGGCGCGGCCGCAGCCAGGTCGACATCGACCACGTCGTCGCGCTCTCCGACGCCTGGCAGAAGGGCGCCAAGTACTGGAACGCCGGCAAGCGCATAGCCCTCGCCAACGACCTTATGTTGGCGGCGTAGATGTCTCACGGTGATGTGTCTCAGGAGCGGGGTATGCGTCCCGCCAAGCCGTGTCTCACGGGTGATGGGTTCCGGCTCGGTGGACGGACGGGCCGGTGGAAGGGCGGGGAGATGACAGGGCGCGCGAACCGGGCTGCTCGTGCGGTGGCGGCCGGCTGTGTGGCGCTGGTGCTCGGTGCGGGGCTGGAGGGATGCAAGGCGAGCGATCTGCCGGAGGCGAGGAGCTCGCCGAACGGCGGCTCAGCGACGTCAGCGTCGGCGGACAATCACGGGACCAGCCCTCTCGCAGACCCTGACGGAACGAGGCCTGGGCTGGCCGCGATCTCCTCCCAGAAGGACAAGGGCGCCGCGCGCGAACTGATCTCCAAGCTGGCCACCAAGGGGCGCGGCCCGAAGACGGGCTATGAGCGTGAGAAGTTCGGCTACGCGTGGATGGACACGGCGGACGGCGTGCCACTGGGGCACAACGGCTGTGACACCCGGAACGACGTGCTGAAACGCGATGGCCAGAAGGTCACCTTCCGGTCCGGGTCGGACTGTGTGGTCGTCTCGATGACCCTGTACGACCCGTACACCGGCAAGGACATCGCCTGGAAGAAGGCGAAGGCCACCGAGGTCCAGATAGATCACGTGGTGCCGTTGTCGTACGCCTGGCAGATGGGGGCTTCCCGCTGGAGCAAGGACAAGCGGGAGCAGTTGGCCAACGACGTGCTGAACCTTCTGCCGGTCTCGGGCTCTCTCAACGCCTCCAAGAGCGACTCCGGGCCCGCGTCCTGGCTGCCGCCGAATAGGGCGATCCGCTGCTCGTACGGGGTGCGGTTCGCGCAGGTCGCGCAAAAGTATGAGCTCCCGGTGACGACCCCGGACAAGGAAATGATGCTCAAGCAGTGCGGGGGCTGAGCAGGCTGCGATGACCTGTGGAAATGCCGTCGCTGTCGCACTGCGGGACGCATATGCTCCGTTACCGTGGCTGACCGCATACAGAAGATCGTGACGAAGCTGCCGGACCTGAAGAGCGTCACCGACGTATGGAAGACGGCTGACCGCAGTCTCGAACGGGGGGACGCTGCCTTCGTCGCAGATCTCGCTATCGCGCTCGCCGGAGCTTATGCAACCGACGCCGGGCGGACATGGCAGTACAGGAGCGTCTTCGACTACCTGCTCCGGCTACTTGCCACTACGCCTGGTCCCAACAACGTCGCCCAAGCACTGCGGCTGGTTTCTTCGACGGAGGCCGCTGACAGGAAGCTGGACTGCTATACCGCCTCCCTGCTGGCCTCCAGCCAACCGGCCGAGGAACTCGCAGTGGTCTTCAGCGGACACGCCACCGAGGAACTGCGTGCGTGTCTGGTACATGAACTGGTGCTCAGAGGTGTCGACGTCACGGAGTCGCCGGGAATCGCCGGGTGGGCGACGTCGCCGCACTGGAGACATCATCCGCTGGGACGGCTGCCGTTGGCGCTGTCGGAGGTGGAGGGCGAGCCGGATCTGCCGAGCTACAGCGCGCGCGGTGGCAGCCACTCGATGCCGTACGGCCCGCCGGCGAACCGTGAGGTGCGGAGTGATGCCCGGGCGCACGTGCCACCAGTCGAGGAGGCGACGACCGAAGCCTTTGCCAAGGGCACCAGTGCTGCTGTGACGAACTGGGCCGAGGAGTCGAACGGCCGGATCGAAGCACGCGTCTTCGATCTGGCAGCTCCTCTGGCGGCCGAGTCGGTACCGAGCATGCTGTTGGCACTCGGGCTGAAGTGCCTGGAAGGCGCGGGGACGAAGAAGACCGCCCTCTCGGTCGCGGCCTGCCCGCCGGAGCACGCATGGCGGGTTCTCTTCGCCGCCGCGTCCACGGGCGGCGCTTACAACTCCGGTGCCCGTGGTGCCTACGGCCGTCTGGCCGCGTGGCAGTCCATGGCCGGCCTCTCCGGTACCCAGGGCAGCCTTGCGGAAGAGGTTGAGGCGCGTGCACGGGCATGCGCTTGGTATGCCTTTGGCGCCGACACCAAGTGGTTCGAGCGTGTGGCCTGGGACATCGGCCTCGTCGCGGTCTCTCCCGAACGCCGACGGCTGGCGATGTTGGCCGCGACGGACACCGACTGAGCGCGGTCCTGAATGCTGCATGCGACTTGGGCCGTCAGCTGGAAGCCGGCTCCTGTGATCGCCTCAGTTGTTTGATCACGCCTTCTCGGCCCCCGTCGAGCTGGGCTTGAAGTCGCCGGGTGTCTGCCTCCAGCTCCGCGTTCCTGAGTGCCAGGACCTGGATCTGGTTCGCGTACGCCGCGACGGTGGCACGCAACTCCCGAATCTCGTCCGCCTTCTCCCGACGGAGTTCCCGCTTGGACTGTTTCAGGCGAGCGACTTCCTGCCTGAGCTCGTCGGACTCCGGGCGCCTGGCCTCGGGGGAGTCGAGGAGCCCCTTGATCACTGCCGCGACGGGAGAGCGGTAGTACGAGGCTCGGGAGACGCCGGCCTCGGCGCAGATGTTCACCGCCGAGGTCCGGCCGTCGGTGATCTCGGGGCGGCCGAGCATGAGTTGCTCGAAGGCGTGCATGATCTTGTGATCGATGTCGGTCAGGCCGGGATTCTCCCTGGCCAGGCGGGCGAAGGCAGTACGGACAGCCTGGAGGGTCTCGTCCATGGCGTCGGTCATCGTCGGGCGTCCTCGTGGTCGATTTCGCCGATCAGGCGGGTGAGCGTGGCCAGGTGCTCGGTGATGGCGAGCTGCTGGAGCCGTGGGAGGCCGGTGGCCTCGCCCAGTTCGGACTCGGCCATGTCATGCGCGCGCTCCAGGCGGGGCACGTGGACGGCGGAGCGGCGCGAGTTGGGGCAGCGCATGCACATGTCGAGCATGGGGACGGGGCGTCCCAGGGGCTTGGCGCGCTTGCGGCACACGGCCGTCTCCGCTTGGTAGAAGCAGTC
Organism: Streptomyces sp. H51; assembly: GCF_035656535.1. Lineage (NCBI taxonomy): Bacteria > Bacillati > Actinomycetota > Actinomycetes > Kitasatosporales > Streptomycetaceae > Streptomyces > Streptomyces sp. H51. The sequence continues at coordinate 111,493 of NZ_JAYMHD010000011.1, read as the reverse complement.
GTTGAGTACGCCTGGGTGCAGGGTTTTCGTCAGGTGGAGCAGCAGTGTCCGGAGCCGGGAGGGGCTGGCCACGGCACCCGGCAGGTCGCCGAGTTCGCTGCGGATGCGGTCGAACTCGGCCTCGATGCGCTGGGCGGCGCCGCCTGCGGAGCGTCCGCCGTCGTTCCAGTCGTGGTAGAGGTCCTCGACGTAGTCGAGCTTGGCCACGGCCTCCTCGGCGGCGACCTCGTCGGCGAAGCCGGAGGCGGAAGTGCCCGCGTATCCCTCGAACATGGTGATCGCGGCGTGCTTGTACTGGCGGGCGCCCGCGACCACCCCGAAGGGCTGGTGAGCGATGTGCCAGGCGAGGGTACGCCGGAACTGCCTGGTGTCGAAGGCCCAGGGAAGCGCCGTGGGCGCTGGCGCGTCTTCCCCGACTACGTCTTCCTCGTCCGGGGAGTGCCCGTTCGGGGACGTCGTCGTCAGCGGGATGTAGAGCTCATCGGCCGTGCTGAAGAGCGCGTTGAGGTGGTTGCGGAAGGCTCGGATACGCCGGGGCACGTTGGTGAGGAGTACGTACCCGTTGCGACCGCCGCCGTCGTAGCCGAAGAGGTGGCCTGGATCGTCGTTGATCTCCCTGAGGACGGCGACGGCCTGGTGCACTACGTGGAGGACCACCCATTCGGCCTCGTCCCCGCTGAGCTTGCGGTCCTTCCCCTTGTAGACCCGGCCACGGAGTTTGTACCGGGGACGCCCGTCGGCCCCATTCTCGGTGGCGGCGCAGTCGCGGCCCAGCTCACGCACTTCCACGTCCCGCATCCCCGACAGATAGGCGATGACGATCCAGCACGCCGTACGCAGGAACGACAACTCGTTGGCCAACGTGAAAGGGCTGAGCCGCGAGCGCCACGGCCCGCCGGAGGCCGGCCACTCGGACATCGGGGTGTCCAGCCCACCCTCCTCATAGCCGATGTCCTCGCCGGCTTCGGCCATCAGCGATCGTAGATGTGCGGCGTTGCCGCAGCCGGTCAGGAGGGAGACGAGGCGGTGATTAGGGCTCTGCGGTACGCCTTCGACGGTGATGGCGTCGGGCACGGTGTGCGCGGTCTCGCGGGGGAGCGCGGGGATGCCCCGACCGGCCGCGCGGCGTCCGGCGATGAAGGCCATGACTCGTTCGCGCGCCTGACCAGCACCGAGATTCTGGCCCTTGCGTGCTGCTTCGAGCGCGGCGACCTCCCGCTGGGCGGCGAGGATGTTGCCGCTGGCCGTCTCCACGTAGAAGACCGCAGCCCGCAGCAGCGGCGCGAGGATCTCCTCGGGGATGCGCGGGGTGGTGTTCTCGCCCTTGGTCCGCTGCACCCCGGCGACGCTGTAGGCGCTGCGGCCGTGCCAGGGGAGGATGTCCAACCGGTCCTGGGACAGGAAAGGCCCGTGTGCCGCCAAGTGCTTGAGAAGCGTGATGTTACGGACAGCATTGCTCGGCATGGGCTTCCACCGCGACAGCACAGCGTCGAGGTGCCCGCGGCCAACGGTGGACAGCCGCGGGGCACCCGCCTCCCGCAGGTCCTTCAATACTGCGATGAAGACGCGCAGCTCTCCTGCCGCTGCCGTGGCTTTCATAGGGCCGAGGCCCAGCGAGCCCCGGTGGAGGCGGGAGGCGATGTACTCCTTCGCGGTGCGCCGTGTCACCGGATCGCGGATCTGCGTGAAGTCGAGCCGCCACGTACGCCAGGTGCGGGGCAGCACGCACCGCAGATCCCAGATGTCTTCGGCCAGGAGCGGGCCCCGGCTCGGCAGGTCCCGCGTGAGCCGCTCCGGGAGCACGTATTCCGAGGCCGAGGACAGGTCGTGATCACTGGTCCGCGGCCTGGGGACGGCAGTCATGCGATGACCTCCAGGAACGAGGGGGGCAGCAGCAGGCGATCGCCGTCGGCCTCGGCGATGGCCTGTGCGGTGGTGATCTGGCGTGTGCTGAAGCGGGCGCGGACACCGTGCACGACGCGGTCCCACGCGAGACCGAACCGCGCGGTCCACTCGGCGGCGGGGTACTCCTCGCGCTGTCGCTCCACGAAGTCCAGGAAGGACAGCAGGCTCGGCAAGTGGCGGCTGGTGAAAACCGCGTTCGGGCATTCCAGGCACCCCCAGGCCGGGACGGGGCAGGCCGCGCCGGGCTTGCGCGCGAACGGCGAGGCGAAGAAGTTGCGGCAGGAGGCGAGCCAGACGTCCTGCTCGCCGGAGAGCGCCGACTCGATCTCCCGCGCGGTCAGTGCGGCTGGGCCGTCGTCGAGCCGGGTGCCCTCGTCCGACAGCACCACAGGTGGGGCCAGTGCCGCGCCCAGTGCCTGCGCAAGGCCCGTCTCCACCGCCTGCTCGTGGGTCTCCTCGTGGGCGTCGATGTCCGCGTAGTGCTTCGCGGCGACCGGCCGGGTGTGGCCGGCGGCGAAGTCCTCAAGAACGCCGCCGCCCCGCAGGTACTGACGGGACTTGACGGTCTTGCGTACCCGCCGCAGGTCCAGGGCGACAGGCCCGCCGTTGCGGTCGGTGAGGCCGTCGAGCCCGCGCTCGGACATCCACTGCCGGGTCACGGCCGACCAGCTGTGAGGACCGTCGTCGAAGGGCGCACGAGCTCGTCCTTGTCCACCGACGTCGCACCACAGCGCATCGCTGCCGATCAGTTCGCGGGTGCGCTTCGTCAAACGCAGGGCCAGCCGGATCACGCCACCGGGGAAGCGCAGCGAACCCCCGTCGGCGACCCTGACCGTCTTGTGCGTGGCACCCGGGGCGCGCTTCTTGACGTAGGCGATGCTGACGTAGCCGCGTGCCGGACTCGCCAGGCAGTCGGAGCGCAGCTGCCGGATGCACTCGGGTTCCATGCCCGTCTGGCAGGCGAGCAGGAGCAGGAAAGGCACCAGGTCCCTTGCGGTGAGGTGGAGACGACCGTTGAGTTCCTCCCTTCCGCCCCAGGGGCGCAGGATTTTGTACGAGGCGTCGTCGGCGGTCAGCGGGCCGTGGTGTGCGATGTACCAGAGGACGTTCTCCAGCCGGTCCCACCCGTGTTGGTGCGGGTCGCGGCCCGTAGCCGCCAGCTTCTCGCCCTCCAGGATGCGGTCGCGGATGCGGGCGACGTCGTCCCGGGCGGCGGTCTCCAATGCGTCAAGCACGGGGAACGGATAGGCATCGAGCGGCTTCGACGCCCGATGGGCCGACGCCGACGTGAAGCCCAGGCGGGCGTGAAAGGCGGCCCCGAAGGCGTCAGGGTGCGCCTCGTGCACCAGCTTCAGCAGCCGCACGAGGTACGTCATGGTGAGGTACGGCTCCGTGCTCCTCTCTCCGTACTGAGCGATCAGACGCGTCTCGAACGCGTCCAGGAGATCGGGCCCCAGGTCGCTCAGACTCAGGTCGGCGGTGGAGTCCGGGAGGGCAGCGGCCGTGAACTCGACGAACTCCCGGATGCGTTTGACGACGTAGCGGACGCCACTGCGGTCACGTAGGGTGCCGGGAGCGCTGACGATTTCGGCGAGTGCGGCAGCGAGGGCCCGGGTGAGACGGGGACACGGGAGCTCTGACAGGTCGATACTTTCGGGACTCCCGTTGAGATCCACGGTGAAGATCACGGGGCCGATCGTCGGCACGGGGTCGGCCGCTGTGGGGGTCTCGACAGCGGCAGGGAAGCGGACGCGGCGCGAGCTCACCGAACCTCCTCTGCGTCCAAGCGGATCCGCTCGAAGGTGGCGGCCTGTTCGTCCCAGTCGCCGAGCGCCGCGAGCACGATCTCCTGGGCCTCGTCCAGGACGTCGAGGTATGTGTAGACGGTCGTCTCGTGGCGATGGCCGAGCAGAAGCTGGAGCTTGCGCAGAGGGTTGCCGATGAGCAGTCGTTTCACTTCCGCGTGGGTGAACCGGCGGTCCTCGCGCATGCCGAGTGGCCGGACGGTCTGTCGTAGCAGGAGGCCGAGCATGTGCACCGCGAACGTGTGCCGCAGGGTGTGCGGGTGTACGTCGAAGTCGAGCCCGAAGGCGGCACACCGCTCGTTTGCTCGCTGGAAGACCGACTGCCAGGTACTGCGCCGCAGCGGCAGCCCGTTCTCACCGAGCCACAGACACAGGGGGCCGACCACGCTTCCTCGGCCGTCGAGCTGGACGAGCCGTGCCCGGTCCGCTGCACCGATGCGCGAGTACGACCAGCTCGTCCCGTTCTCGACCACCAGCGCGTGCCGGCTCGCCCGGCGTACTGGCAGCCGCTCCGCAGCCGCTTCGTACACGCCTCGGACGCGTCGCCGCTGCACCAGCTCGTCACGCTCCATACCGACGTAGTGGTGCAGGTCGCGGGCCACCCGGGGGCGGACGTACACCGTGCGCGCCTTGCCGCGCTTGGCCACGGCGGCCGAGACGGTGATGTCACCGATCAGGCGTCTGCCGGTCATCGGTGGCAGCTCCGTCGTCAGCAGGCTCGCGGCCTCGCCCAGCCGCATGCCGGTGCAGACCAGGAGATCGGCGAAGAGAGCGTTGCGTTCGCCGTTGCGCCCGCGCCACCTGACATCTGGGGAGCCGTCCGGTAACAGCCCGCGCAGCCCGACGTCCCGCCAGAGCATGAAGTCCTCGTGCGACAGGAACCGGATCGGTTGCCGGGGCACCTCGGGCTCGGCGTTGGCGTTGACCCGTACGCGCTTCGGTCCCTGTGGCGACACCACGGTCTTGTCGACGTACCGGAACGGTTCGGCCGACAACAACTCTTCGTACAGCGACCACTGCACCCACTTGTCGAGTGCGGCGACGGAGCGGTTCCAGGTCGCCACCGAGATGCTGCCCTGTCCGTCGCCGTGCAGGCGTACGGCCTTGTAGGCGCGGAGGTCGGCACCGTCCGTGTCCCAGATGGACTTGCCGCCCCGGGACTCGTGGAGGAAGCGGCAGTAGAGCATGACGTCGGTGCTGTAGGCGATACGGCTGTTCTCCGATCGCACGCCCCAGTTCTCCAGGTCACGCAAGAAGCGGTTCAGGTGGTGGTCGTAGCCGCCGTCCGGCCCGAGGATGAAGGGTCTGCCCTCGTGGGCACCGGCCCGCCGAAGGACCGAGTGCCCGTCGAAGGGAAGTGAGTCGATGGCCGGCGCCCCGAGCGCCGTCCGGTGCAGCAGCACCGGCGTCTCGGAACCGGCATCCGTTTCTTCTGACGCCATCGCGTGCAAGCCACCCTCCCCGTGTGACACAAGCTGTACGCGCACATAACGGGGTGATCGGTGAGACGGTTACGGGTGCCGACATAAACGACCCCCTCAACCTCATGGCGGTCGACGCGAGCACCAACCGCGCCAAGAGCGACGGCGACACCGCGACCTGGCTGCCGCCCGACAAGGGCTATTGCTGCACGTACGTCGCCGCGCAGGTCGCCGTGAAGAAGAAGTACGAGTTGTGGGTCACCGCGGCCGAGAAGGCGGCGATGGAGAAGGTCCTCAGGACCTGCCCCGGCCAGAAACTGCCCTCCGGCGGCAACCCGACCGAGGCCCCGGCCCGCTTCCACGCGAACTGACACCCGCGCCGCACGCGGACGCTCCTGGAAGAGGTCAGACCTGCTCGAAGTGGAACGCCTTGATGAAGCAGTCGCGGGGCTGGGCGACGGCGAAGAGGACGCACTCCACGAGTGACTGCGCGGTGAGGGCGTCCTCTGCCCCGCGCGGTGTGGTCTCCCATTCCTCGGAGAGCGGGTCGGGGTTGCCGAAGTCGGGCGGGTAGAGGGAGATCACCCGGACTCCCCGTGGCCGCAGGCGCTTGGAGAGGATCTCGGCGAACCCTGCCTGGGCGCTCTTGGCCGCGTAGAAGGCGTCGTGCGCGTCCGAGCGGTGATGACCGGCCGTTGCGCAGGCGGAGACCATGTTCACCACGTCCGGCTTGTCCGAGTTGAGCAGGAGAGGAAGGAAGTTCTTCACGGTCAGGACGGTGCCGGTGGCGCCGGATGCGATGGTGTCGACGACGTCGGCGTCGGATGCGGACAGGAGGTCCGGTCCTTCGAGCCAGCGGGAGCCGTTGTTGACGAGCACGTCGACGTGGTCGGTGTGACGGGCAATGCCGGCGGCGAAGTCGCGGATCGATGCCGGGTCGGTCAGGTCGCAGGCGAAGGCGTGGACCCGCCGGTGGCCCCGGCCGAGGATCTCGTCGCGGACTCGTTCAGCGGCGGCGAGAGTGCGCGCGGAGAGGAAGACCTCGGCGCCGAGGTCCGCGAGACGGATGGCCAACGTGCGTCCGAAATCGCGGCCGGCGGCGGTGATGACCACGCGGTGCCCGTCGAATCTCATGGCGGCGCTCCTGACTCGGGGATCGAAGGCACCTGGGGTGCGGGCGAGATTCCGGCACCGCCTACCGGTGTGCGGGCGGTGTCGTCGTGCCGTCCGGCTTGAGGGCGGCGAGGAACGCGGTGAAGGCCGCGGTGGGGAAGGTGAGGGTGCGGTCGGCGGGGGACTTGGAGTCGCGTATCGCGACGTGGGTGGGGGAGTCGGCTGTCTCGACGCAGTTGTTGCCGTCGTCGGGGCCCGAGTAGGACGACTTCCGCCAGTTGTCGGGGGTGGTCACGGTGGGCTTCACCGATCCTTGGCCAGTATCCGGATGAAGTCTCGCGGTTCGCCCCTACCGGTGTGCGGGCGGTGTCGTAGAGCCGCCGGGCTTCAGTGCGGTGAGGAAGGCGGTGAAGGCCGCGGCCGGGAAGGTGAGGGTGCGGTCGGTGGGGGACTTGGAGTCGCGTATCGCGACGTGGGTGGGGGAGTCGGCTATCTCGACGCAGTCGTTGCCGTCGCCCTCCCCTGAGTAGGACGACTTGCGCCAGTTCTCGGGTGTGGTCATGAGGCGCCTCACAGCTCCTTCGCCAACTCGTGGATGAAGTCACGCGATCGGTCCGGCTCGAGTGATACAGCCTCCACCTTACGGAAGCGCGTTCGATAGGCGTTGAGTTGGGCTTCGGAGTCGATGAAGACCGAACCGTGAGGTGCGTCCCGTACGACTGTGTCGAGCTTGGGCAGGGGCCCGCCGACATAGGTCATGGAACTCGAAGCTCTGGCGAACCCGTCAAGGTCGAAGGGGATGACGCGCAGGGTGATGTGGTCCGCTTCGGAAACTTCCAGCAGGTGAGCCAACTGAGCCTTCGATGCGGTGCGGTCACCGACTCTGATCCGTAGCGCCGCCTCGTGGATCACCGCCTTGTACGGGATGGGAGCCGACCCCTCGATGGTCACGCGGCGCGCGAGCCGGTGACGGACGCGCAGGTCACGCTCCTCCGGGGTCAGTTCCGGGATTCTGTTCGAGAAGACCGCCCGGGCGTACGTCTCCGTCTGAAGCAGCCCTGGAACGTACAGGACGGCCACGTCGCGGCGGAACGTGGCGTGGTGATCCAATTCGGACAGGTCCAGGAACGGCGTGGGCAGCAGGCCCCGGTATTCCTCCCACCACCCACGTGTGCGATCGGCGGCCATGGCTACCAGGGCGTCGACGAACTGCCCGTCTGTGCAGGCGTAGTGGGACGCGAGGCGGCGCAGTCGTTTCTCGCTCACGCCCGCGAGGCCCGACTCGATGTGGGTGATCTGGGCCGGACTCACTCCGAGCAGCGATGCCGCCTGGCGGGCGCTGAGGCCGGCCGCTTCACGCAGTCTGCGCAGTTCTCTCGCCAGGCGCAGCTGACGCGCCGTTGGTTCGGGCCTCAAAGCCTTCGACCGCTCCTTGGGACAACGCGCTTGCAGGCGCGACTCGTTGGGCGCCAGTTTACGCGACCGACTTGCTGTATCTCTACATTTAGATTTACCGTCAGTGACGCGTCACGCACGCTGCGAAATCGCGGGGTGTCGGAAGCGCACCGCTCCGTGCTGCCGTGGCGGACGCGGCAATGACACCGCCCCCGAATCACGAACCGCCTTCCTCCGACAGGAGTCACGCATGGCCGAAACTGAGCCGTGGGAGTACACGCTGTACATCCCGAACGACGTCCGCGCGGTCACCGTGAGCCGCCGCACCCTCCGACTGATCCTGACCGTGCACGGTCTGATCCGGCTGGTGGACACCGCCGAACTGCTCGCGACGGAGTTGGTCTCCAACGCCGTACGGCACACAAAAGGGCCCGCCGCCCTGCGGGTGCGATGGGCGGCGGGCGTGCTGCGGATCGGGGCCTGGGACGCCGATCCCGAGCCGCCCGAGGCCCCCGAGGCGTCGCGGGACGCGGACCGGCTCGCCGAGGAAGGGCGCGGGCTGGCGCTGGTGCGGGCCTGCGCCGACCTGTGGGGCTGGCAGCCGCTGTCCAGGCAGGGCAACCGCGGCAAGTACGTGTGGTGCGAACTGGCAGCCGTTTAGGACTGTCCAGTGCCGCCTACCGCGCGTACGGGTATCCCTGGCCGTACGGCTGGCCGGGCTGCGGGCCCTGCATCGGCATCGCGCCGTACGCCTGCTGACGCGGCAGCGGGCTGTCGAACTCGGCGAACAGCAGCATGATCGTCCCGATCAGCAGGGTCAGGACGATGACGGAGCCCAGGATCGCGTCGCCGTCGTCGTTGGAGAGGCCGAGCCAGGGGATGGTGATCACTTCGTAGAGGACGAACGAGCAGAAGGCGCCCCAGTCCGACCCGCGGCCGCGGCGGATCGCCACGTACAGGAACGGCACCCACGCCAGCAGGCCCAACGACCCCCACACCAACACCGACCAGGCGATCCGCTGCAGCCAGCCGGCTTCCAGACGCTTGACCGTCACCATGGCGACCCCCATCCCCCGAAGCACTCGCGCCGCGGTACGCGGAAGCGGCGCAAGCAGCAAGAGTAGGGCACAGGGGGTGAGAACGCGCCACGGGCTGCCTTTGCCGCGGCATGAGGGAAACTTGTGGCTGCCGATACGCCGCGTTTCCCGATCGGAGGGACACCGTCGGTTACGGTGCGATCCGCATCGGGCGCCGCGCGACAGGGCCGCGACAGGTCAGTGTCGTACGCCGCGCCGTCTCGGGGGCTCGGGAGAATCCGGTTTCGGCGGACGTACGCCGTCGTGGACGCGACGCCGTACGACGCTCAGGCGCGTACGCACGCAGCCGTACGCATGAAGGGGTGGGGATGGCCGAGCACCGGCAGTCCAGGAAGCGCAGGTACCTCACGTGGGCGGTGGCCGGCGCGGCCGTTGTCGCGGGGGCCGGGATCGCGGCGCAGACCTCGATGGCGGCCACCACCTGGCCCGCCCAGAAGACCTACACCGGCCGCGCCTTCGACACCTGCGCCGCGCCCTCGCTGAGCGCGATGAAGGCATGGCACACCGGCTTCTACGGCGCCGCCGCCGTCTACATCGGCGGCAAGAACCGGGGCTGCAGCCAGCCCAACCTCACCGCGTCCTGGGTGAAGTCGGTCAACTCCGTCGGCTGGAAACTGATCCCCCTCTACGTCGGCGCCCAGCCGCCCTGCCAGAGCGGCTCCAACCCGGAGAAGCTCACCGCCTCCACCGCCGCCTCACTCGGCGCGACGGACGCGGCCGACGCGGTGGCCAAGGCGTCGGCGCTCGGCATGAAGGCCGGCAGCCCGATCTACCTCGACATGGAGCCGTACGACGTGACGAACACGTCGTGCAACGACGCGGTGCTGACGTACGTCCGCTCCTTCGACAAGACGCTGCGGGCCAAGACGTACCGCGCCGGTTTCTACGGCTTCACCAGCTCCAGCGCCAAGGCCGTCGCCACGGCGAAGGACAGGACGGACCTGCCGGGCAACCTCTGGTACGCGCTGTGGGACAAGCAGAACACCACCACCGCAGACTGGCCGTGGGGGTCCACGCAGTACACCGGCCACAGCCGCGGCCACCAGTACATGGTGAACAGCAAGGAGACGCGGGGCGGGTACACGATCACCGTCGACCGCGACGCGTGGGACGCGCCCGTCGCCATCGTCGGCTGAGCCGTCCCGCCGCCGCCAAGCCGTCCCGCCGCCGCCCGGCTGTGCGGCGGTGCCCGAAGTCCTGGTGAATCGTTGGTCGAATGGGTTGGCCACAGCCGACCCACTGCCTACCATCGATCATCGCAAGACTTTGTGCACCGTCGCACAATCTCCTCGGGAGGCTTCCTTGCACCGCCGCCGTCGCACCGCGCTCCTCCTCTCCGCCGCGATCGTCGCCGCGGCCCCCGTCCTGACCGCCTGCGGAAGTGACGCGCATCCGGGCGCGGCGGCCGTGGTCGGCGGTCAGCGGATCACCGTCTCCCAGCTGCAGAGCCGCGTGAACGAGGTGCGCGCCGCGCAGCGTGCGGCGGTGCGCGGCGACGCGCAGTACCAGCAGGTCCTCGCGCAGACCGGCAGCCTCACCCGCGACACCCTGCACAGCATGGTCCTCGACCGGGTCCTGCACCGCGCCGCCGAGGACGCGGGCGTGACCGTGACCCGCAAGGAGATCCAGCAGATGCGCACCGGCCTGGAACAGCAGGTCGGCGGGGAGAAGGCGCTGCAGACGGCCTGGCTGCAGCAGTACGGCGTCGCCCCGAACCGCCTCGACGACAACCTCCGCCTGCAACTGGAGGCCCAGAAGCTCGCCCGGTCGCTCGGCACGAACACCGGCCAGCCCGCGTTCTGGAAGGCCCTCTCGCAGGCGTCGAAGGAACTCGACGTCGACCTCAACCCGCGCTACGGCAGCTGGGACGTGCAGAAGAGCAGCCGCGTCGACGCCAGGACGCCGTGGCTGCGCGAGGTCACCTCCTCGACTGCGTGACCGCGGCGCGGGGCAGCCGCCCGCCCTGTGGATGACTTCCGGGGGTGTCGGCGGCGTGGGTTACGTTCGGAGGGTGAACGCAACCAGCTTCGACCCCGCGCCCGGCCGCATCGTCCTGCTCACCACCAGCCACCGCGTCGCGCCCGGCCTGCTGTCCTGGCCCGCCTGGCAGGCCCTGCACGCCGCCGACCGCGTGCTGTGTGCGGACGGCGCGCACCCGCAGCTGCCGTACCTGCGGGAGGCCGGGATACGGGTGGACGAGGCGTCCCCGGCCGCCGAGGAACTGATCGGCGCCTGCGCGGGCGGTCGGACGGTCGTCGTGGTCGCCACCGGCGAGGGCGAACCCGCCCTGACCGACGGCCTCGCGCGCCTCGCCGGCTCCGGGCGCGTCGCCATGCCCGAGCTGGAACTGCTGCCCGCCTCCTACGACCTGCCGGGCGCCCGCCTCCTCGACCTGGTGCAGGTGATGGACCGCATCCGCGCCGAGTGCCCGTGGTCGTCCCGGCAGACGCACAAGGGCCTGGCGAAGTACGGCATCGAGGAGGCGTACGAACTCGTCGAGGCGATCGAGGACGGCGACCGGGACGAACTCCGTGAGGAACTGGGCGACGTGCTCCTCCAGGTCGTCTTCCACGCCCGCATAGCGGAGGAGGACCCGGACGCCCCCTTCTCGATCGACGACGTGGCCGCCGGGATCGTCACCAAGCTCATCCACCGTCACCCCCATGTCTTCGGGGACGAGACGGCCACGACCCCGGAGGAGGTCAAGGAGCACTGGCTGCGCACCAAGGCGGTCGAGAAGCGGCGCACCTCCCTGACCGACGGCGTCCCGCTCGGCCAGCCGGGCCTCGCCCTCGCGTCGAAACTGGCCTCCCGGGTGCGCACGGCGGGACTGCGGGTGCCGCCACCGGACGGCGAGGGCATCGGCTACGACCTCCTCGCGATGGCGGTGCGCGCGGAGGCGGAGGGCGTCGACCCCGAGGCGGCGCTCAGAGCGGCGGCCCGCGCCTACCGGGACGCGATCCGCGCGGCCGAGGGCACACCGGCGGAAGGCTGACGCCTGCGGGGCCGGCCTGCGAGGCCGGCCTGCGGGGCTGACGTCACCGGGCGGTACCGCGGAGGGCCGGGCGCCCTACCGCCCCCGTCCCGGCGGCCGTGTCACTCGGGTGCGGTGTGCCCGATGCCGTCGGCGCGCTCCCGGAAGGAGGGCGCACGCCGTCCGGGCCCGGCCTGCGGCGCGCGCCGACCGTGCGCGCCGCAGGTGCGGGCGCGGTCGCGACGGCGAGGCGGGCGCAGGCACGCGGCCCGGTGGCGGCCCGCGATCCGCGGGGCCCATGCGTCGCAGAGCGTGCCCGCCGGGGGTGGGGCCGGCCACGACGCCGCGGCCCGCCGGTGAGACCGGCGGGCCGGTCGCCGGTGCCACGGGTCGGCAGCGTGGCGCCTACAGCACAAGGGGGCCCGGGGCGGCACGGGCCTCGGGCCTGCGGGGACGACATTCGTTCGGCTGTCGTGGGGTGTCGCGCCTGCGGCGACGGGATTCGTCCGGCGGCCGTGGGTGACGGGCCGATGGGGACGCGCACCCGCCCCGCGCCCGCACCGCCCGGCCCCGGGCTCGCCCCGTCCCGCGCCCGCACCGCTCCGCCCCGCGTCCGTGCCGACCCGCGGCTGCACTCCCGCGTGTCCGCTCCGCCCCGCGTCCGTGCCGACCCGCGGCTGCACTCCCGCGTGTCCGCTCCGCCCCGCGTCCGTGCCGACCCGCGGCTGCACTCCCGCGTGTCCGCTCCGGCCCGCGTCCGTGCCGACCCGCGGCTGCACTCCCGCGTGTCCGCTCCGGCCCGCGTCCGTGCCGACCCGCGGCTGCACTCCCGCGTGTCCGCTCCGGCCCGCGTCCGTGCCGACCCGCGGCTGCACTCCCGCGCGCCCGCCCCGCCCCCGCGCTCGTGCCGACCCCGCCCCGCCCCCCTCACCCCCGGCGCCTGCCGGTGTCGCCCGACGGGGCGAGGGCACGGGGTCGGGTGGGCGGCGGATACCGTCGAGGAGTGACCGACCAGCCCACCGCCGACTCCGCCGCCCCCGAACTCTTCAGCTGGGAGTTCGCCACCGACCCCTACCCGGCCTACGCCTGGCTGCGCGAGCACGCGCCCGTGCGCCGCACGAGGCTGCCCAGCGGGGTGGAGGCATGGCTGGTCACCCGGTACGAGGACGCCCGGCAGGCCCTCGCCGACCAGCGGCTGAGCAAGAACCCGGCGCATCACGACGAGCCCGCGCACGCCCGGGGCAAGACCGGCATCCCCGGGGAGCGCAAGGCCGAGCTGATGACGCACCTGCTCAACATCGACCCGCCGGACCACACCCGGCTGCGCCGGCTGGTCAGCAAGGCCTTCACCCCGCGCCGCGTGGCCGAGTTCGCCCCCCGGGTGCAGGAGCTCACCGACACCCTCATCGGGCGGTTCGCCGGCCGCGGCCACGCCGACCTCATCCACGAGTTCGCCTTCCCGCTCCCCATCTACGCGATCTGCGACCTGCTCGGCGTCCCCCGCGAGGACCAGGACGACTTCCGGGACTGGGCGGGGATGATGATCCGTCACGGGGGAGGCCCGCGCGGCGGGGTCGCCCGGTCGGTGAAGAAGATGCGCGGCTACCTCGCCGACCTCATCCACCGCAAGCGGGCCGCGCTGCCCGCCGAGCCCGCCCCCGGCGAGGACCTCATCTCCGCCCTGATCCGCGCCTCCGACCACGGCGAGCACCTGACGGAGAACGAAGCGGCCGCCATGGCCTTCATCCTGCTGTTCGCCGGTTTCGAGACGACCGTCAACCTCATCGGCAACGGGACCTACGCACTGCTGACCCACCCCGCCCAGCGATCCCGCCTCCAGCACTCCCTCGCCTCGGGCGAGCGCGGCCTGCTGGAGACCGGCGTCGAGGAACTCCTGCGCTACGACGGCCCGGTGGAGATCGCCACCTGGCGGTTCGCGACCCGGCCGCTGAGCATCGGCGGGCAGGACATCGCCGCCGGCGACCCCGTGCTGGTCGTCCTCGCCGCGGCGGACCGGGACCCGGAGCGGTTCGCCGAGCCGGACACCCTCGACCTCGCGCGCCGCGACAACCAGCACCTGGGGTACGGCCACGGCATCCACTACTGCCTCGGCGCCCCCCTCGCCCGCCTGGAGGGCCAGACCGCGCTGTCCACGCTGCTGACCCGGCTGCCGGACCTCCGGCTCGCGGCGGAACCGGCCGAGTTGAGGTGGCGCGGCGGTCTCATCATGCGCGGACTGCGCACCCTGCCGGTCGACTTCACCCCGCTCGGGTGAGCCTTCGCCGCGCCTTGGACGGACGTTCGCCGCGCCTTGGACGGACGTTCGCCACGTCTCGGACGAGCGTTCCCGTGTCCTGGGCGAACGGGTCCGCGGCCCGAGAACATGACACACGCTCAACTCTGTGATCTTCACGTGATCTGTGCGGCATTAACTTGTGACAAGTGATCCTCTGCCTATACCTTCACCCATCAACGCGGCTGCTTCGCGCACCGATTGCCGCGTGGGTCACCGCTGTCTCGCGAAAGGTCTCCGCATGCTCTCCGGGAACGGTCGTCACCGTCGCCCCCGCCAGGCTCCGGCTCTCCTCGTCGCGGCCGGAGTGACCGGCTCCGCCATCGCCATCCCGCTCCTGGGCGCCTCCGCGGCGAACGCCGCCGACGGTTCGACGTGGGACAAGGTGGCGGAGTGCGAGACCGGCGGCTCGTGGAGCGAGAACAGCGGCAATGGCTTCTCCGGCGGCCTGCGGCTGTCCCAGGAGGACTGGGAGAAGTACGGAGGCCTCGACTACGCGCCGAGCGCCGACCTGGCCAGCCGCAACCAGCAGATAGCCGTCGCCGAGAAGATGCTCGCCGACCAGGGCGTCGGCGCCTTCGCCACCTGCGGGCTGACCTCCGGGCTCGACAAGGACAAGGGCGCGGCCGACATCGACACCGGGATCGGTGACAACTCGTCCGACTCCACCGGCACCACCGACTCCACCGGCCTGTCCAACGGCTCGTCCGGCGCGTCGGGTGACGCGTCCGGCGGTGGTTCCGGCGTGTCCTCGCCGTCGGACGCCCTGTCCCGCGCCTCCGTGTCCCCCCGGGCGCCGAAGGGCTCCTCCAGGGCCACGGACAAGCCCGCCAAGTCCGACAAGTCCGCTTCGCCGTCCGCATCTCCGTCCGTGTCGCGGACGTCCGACGGCTCACCCGACGAAACGGTCGAAAGCGACGACACGGACAACTCGGAGCGGATGGTGGGCTCCTGGAACCTCGTCGACACCGGCTCCCTCGCCGCCGACGGCGACACCGGCACCGGCCGCCACCGCGGCGGCAGTGCCGAAGAAGCGGCGAACGGCCGCTCCACGGAAGCGTCCTCGGGCCGTCATGCCGCTCGCGCCGACGACGCCGACGGCGGCGACGCCGACGACGGCGACGTCTACACGGTCCACACCGGCGACACCCTCGCCTCCGTCGCGGACACGCTCGACGTCGACGGCGGGTGGCGCGAGCTCTACACCCTGAACAAGAAGGCGATCGGCGCCGACCCGGGCCACATCGTCCCCGGTCAGACCCTGCGAGTCGGGGCGGAAACGGGCGAAAACTAGCGGGAGTTGACGTCCGCTTTCGCTGTGGAATGTCCGGTTTGGCGAAAGTGTGGGATGAGTCTCAGAGGCCCTGATCGTCTTTGAAATCCGGTGGATTCCGTGTCTACGGTCATGACCGCTCGCCAACGCGGGCCCCGGCTGCCGCAACGCCGAATCCTGCCAGCGGCCGTCCGGGAACAGTCGTCGCGTCAAGCGCCGTAGGCAGGAGCGGGGGAACCAAGGTAGGCGCCGGGCCCGGCCCTTGAGGGGTGGGAACGGCTAGGGGTGGAGCCGCGCACCGCGAGGTGCGCGGCCGGGCAACTCAACCGGCCCGAACCCGACAGCTCACCTCGCAGGCGTCGGTGAGGGGATCAACCATGCTGTTCTCCGGCAAGGGCAAGCACCGTCGTCCGACCGTTCTCCAGCGCTCCACCCGCGCCGTCGCCGTCGCCGGTGTCACCGGCGCCGCCGTCGCCGCCCCGCTGCTGGCGGCCGGCAACGCCTCCGCCGCCACCGCCTCCGAGTGGGACGCCGTCGCCCAGTGCGAGTCCGGCGGCAACTGGTCCATCAACACCGGCAACGGCTACTACGGCGGTCTGCAGTTCTCCGCCTCCACCTGGGCCGCGTACGGCGGCACGCAGTACGCCTCCACGGCCGACCAGGCCGGCAAGGCGCAGCAGATCGCCGTCGCCGAGAAGGTCCTCGCCGGCCAGGGCAAGGGCGCCTGGCCGGTCTGCGGCACGGGCCTGTCCGGCGCCTCCTACGACGGCGCGGCCGGGGCGCCCTCCTCGTCGCCGTCCTCGTCGTCCTCGTCCTCCTCGTCCTCCTCGTCGAGCGGCGGCACCGCCTCCCGCTCCACCGAGCAGCAGGGCGCCTCCCGCTCCACCGAGCGCCCGGCGGTGACGTCGCAGAAGACCGTCACCACCCCGACCGGCAAGAAGGTCGAGAAGGGCGACGGCGAGTACAAGGTCGTCAAGGGCGACACGCTCTCCTCGATCGCCGCGGAGCACGACGTCAAGGGCGGCTGGAAGAAGGTGTTCCGGCTGAACAAGGACATCGTCGAGGACGCCGACCTCATCTACCCGGGCCAGCAGCTGCACCTGAAGTGACAGCCGTCCGGTAGCCGGATCACGGGCCCCCTCGGCCGCGTCCTGCACAGTGGACCGCCGTGGGGCCGTCCCCCCGGTCCCATGGGCTCCCCGCCCCGGTGCGTGTTCCCCCGTACGCACCGGGGCGGGGTTTTTCTCTGCCCTCGACGCCCGGTGTGCACGCGCTGTTCACCGCGCTTTGTTCCGGGGGTGAACAATAGGTACCGTCTGACCTTGTCCACGGGACGGTCGGTCGGCTGCCGACGGTCCCGGGACGGTTAGGCTCTAGTCGCAAGGCTGCAAGACGGGCCGTCAGGCCCAAGTGCCCCGCACTACCAGCGTCACATCCACGAAGGAGATGCTCGTGCCGTCCATCGACGTCGTCGTAGCCCGGGAAATCCTGGACTCCCGAGGCAATCCCACGGTCGAGGTCGAGGTCGGCCTCGACGACGGCAGCACGGGTCGTGCCGCCGTCCCCTCCGGCGCCTCCACCGGCGCCTTCGAGGCCATCGAGCTCCGTGACGGCGACCCGAACCGTTACCAGGGCAAGGGTGTCGAGAAGGCCGTCCTCGCCGTCATCGAGCAGATCGGCCCGGAGCTGGTCGGCTACGACGCCACCGAGCAGCGCCTGATCGACCAGGCGATGTTCGACCTGGACGCCACCGACAACAAGGGCTCGCTCGGCGCCAACGCCATCCTCGGCGTCTCGCTCGCCGTGGCCCACGCCGCCTCCGAGGCCAGCGACCTCCCGCTCTTCCGCTACCTGGGCGGCCCCAACGCGCACCTGCTCCCGGTGCCGATGATGAACATCCTGAACGGCGGCTCGCACGCCGACTCCAACGTGGACATCCAGGAGTTCATGATCGCCCCGATCGGCGCGGAGTCCTTCTCCGAGGCCCTGCGCTGGGGCACCGAGGTGTACCACACCCTCAAGAAGGTCCTGAAGTCCAAGGGCCTGGCCACCGGCCTGGGCGACGAGGGCGGCTTCGCCCCGAACCTCGGCTCCAACCGCGAGGCCCTCGACCTCATCCTGGAGGCGATCAAGGAGGCCGGCTACACCCCCGGCGAGCAGATCGCCCTCGCCCTCGACGTCGCCGCCTCCGAGTTCTACAAGGACGGCAAGTACCTCTTCGAGGGCAAGGAGCGCTCCGCCGCCGAGATGACGGAGTACTACGAGGAGCTCGTCGCGGCCTACCCGCTCGTCTCCATCGAGGACCCGCTGTTCGAGGACGACTGGGCCGGCTGGAAGGTCATCACCGACAAGCTCGGCGACAAGGTGCAGCTGGTCGGCGACGACCTGTTCGTCACCAACCCCGAGCGGCTGGCCCGCGGCATCGAGGAGGGCACCGCCAACGCCCTGCTGGTCAAGGTCAACCAGATCGGCTCGCTGACCGAGACCCTGGACGCGGTGGAGCTCGCCCAGCGCAACGGCTTCAAGTGCATGATGTCCCACCGCTCCGGCGAGACCGAGGACGTCACCATCGCCGACCTGGCCGTCGCCACCAACTGCGGTCAGATCAAGACCGGCGCCCCGGCCCGCTCCGAGCGCGTCGCCAAGTACAACCAGCTGCTGCGCATCGAGGAGATCCTCGACGACGCCGCGGTCTACGCCGGCCGCAGCGCCTTCCCGCGCTTCAAGGGCACCCAGGTCTCCAAGGGCTGACCCCGGCACGGCCGCTCACGAGCCGGTCGTACGTACGTCCCCGTACGCGGTCCCGTACCGTGTGCGGGGACGTACGCGCGTGTGAAGGGGAGGCGGGGACATGGCCGGCAGGGACCGCGACCGGTTCTCCACCACGACCAGGATCAAGCTGCTCGGCGAGCAGACGGCGGCCCGGGTCTACCGCTCGCAGACCAGACGCCAGGCCCGCCGCTCCCGGCTGACCAGCCGGGCGGCGCTGCTCGCCCTCGTCGTGTGCACCCTGGTCGTCGCGCTCGCCTACCCGATACGGCAGTACGTCTCCCAGCGCGCCGAGATCGCCGACCTGGAGCGGCAGAAGCAGCAGGCCCGGGAACGGGTCGGGCAACTGCGCGACCTCAAGGCACGCTGGCAGGACGACGCGTACGCCGAGCAGCAGATCCGGCAGCGGCTGCACTACGTGATGCCGGGCGAGACGGGCTACGTCGTGATCGACCCGGACGCGGCCCGGCAGTCCCGCACCGGCCGGACGGCGGCCGACCGCTCCTGGTACTCCAACGTCTGGTACGGCGTCGACAGGTCCGACGCCGCCGCCCACTGACCCGACCGACACTCGAGAGAGACTTTCGCACAGGCATGGAAACGCCCCCGCCGACCACCCCGCGCACCGAGCCCACCGACGCGGACGTCGAGGCCTTCAAGCAGCAGCTCGGGCGGCCGCCGCGCGGACTGCGCGCGATCGCGCACCGGTGCCCGTGCGGGCAGCCGGACGTCGTGGAGACCGCGCCGCGGCTGCCCGACGGCACGCCCTTCCCGACGCTGTACTACCTGACGTGCCCGAAGGCGAACTCCGCCATCGGCACGCTGGAGGCCGAGGGCGTGATGAAGGAGATGACCGAGCGGCTGCGCACCGACCCGGAGCTGGCCGCCGCCTACCGCGCCGCGCACGAGGACTACATCCGGCGCCGCGACCGGATCGAGGAGCTGACCGGCTTCCCGAGCGCGGGCGGCATGCCGGACCGGGTGAAGTGCCTGCACGTCCTGGTCGCCCACTCGCTGGCCGCCGGTCCCGGGGTCAACCCGCTCGGCGACGAGGCCCTCGCGATGCTGCCGGAGTGGTGGCGCAAGGGGGCGTGCGTGACGGTCGCGGAGGGGGAGGAGCGATGACCCGGGTCGCCGCCGTCGACTGCGGTACGAACTCCATCCGGCTCCTGGTCGCCGACGCGGACCCGGAGACCGGCGAACTGGTCGAGCTGGACCGGCGCATGACGATCGTGCGGCTCGGGCAGGGCGTCGACCGTACCGGCCGGCTCGCCCCCGAGGCGCTGGAGCGGACCTTCGCCGCGTGCCGCGAGTACGCGGAGATCGTCAAGGAGCACGGCGCCGAGCGCCTGCGTTTCGTGGCCACCTCCGCCTCCCGGGACGCCGAGAACCGGGACGAGTTCGTGCGCGGGGTGCTGGACATCCTGGGAGTGGAGCCGGAGGTCATCACCGGGGACCAGGAGGCGGAGTTCTCCTTCACCGGGGCCACCAAGGAGCTGGCGGGCAGCGACCGCCTGGACAGGCCGTACCTGGTCGTGGACATCGGCGGCGGCTCGACCGAGTTCGTCGTCGGCGACGACCACGTGCGGGCGGCCCGGTCGGTCGACGTGGGCTGCGTGCGGATGACCGAGCGGCACCTGGTGCGCGACGGGGCCGTGACCGACCCGCCCTCCGCGGAGCAGATCGCGGCGATGCGGGCCGACATCGAACGGGCCCTGGACCTCGCCGAGGAGACGGTGCCGCTGCGCGAGGCGCGCACCCTGGTCGGACTCGCCGGCTCGGTGACCACCGTGTCGGCGATCGCGCAGGACCTGCCCGAGTACGACTCCGCGCGCATCCACCACTCCCGGGTCTCCCGCGACCGGGTCCGCGAGATCACCGACCGGCTGCTGCACTCCACCCACGCCGAGCGCGCGGCCGTACCCTCCCTGCACCCCGGGCGCGTGGACGTCATCGCCGCGGGCGCCCTCGTACTGCTGTCGATCATGGAACGGACCGGCGCGGAGGAGGTCGTCGTGAGCGAGCACGACATCCTCGACGGCATCGGCTGGTCTCTGGCCTGACCGCCTACGGGTTGCGGTACACGTCCCGCCGGTCGCCCACCTTGACGACGAGAACGACGAGTTCACCATCGTTGATCTGGTAGGCGACCCGGTAGCTTCCGACCCGGAGCCGGTAGAGCCCGGACGGGCCGGTGAGCTTCTTGACGTCGGCGTCCTGGCGATACGGGTCGTCACCGAGTGCGGTCAGCGCGGTCAGGATGCGCATGGCGTCGGGCCGGGTGATGGCCCGGAGCTGCCGCTGTGCCGCCGCGGTGAACCGGAAGGCGTACTTCACGCCGCTTCGCCGTCGTGCTCGGTGAACAGATCCGCCAGCAGTTCCGCCATCGTCACGGTGGGACCGCCCTCGGTCAGGACTGCTTCCGCCTCGCGGGCCAACATCACGTCGGCCGCTTCCTCCAGCGCCTCGAAGTCCGCGATCGGGACCACGGCCGCCACCGGAGCGCCGTTGCGCGTGATGACGGTCGGAACGCCTTCCTCGGCCCGGTTGATGTGATCGGCGAGGTGCGCGCGGGCTTCCCGTACGGTCACGGTGTTCTCAGTCATGAGAACAGTGTACGCGTGAGCGTGTACACGTGGCCCGTTCGGGAGTCGCGTTCGTGAGCGACACTCGACGGCATCGGATGGTCTCCGGCCTCACCGCCTACGGGTTGCGGTACACGTCCCGCCGGTCGCCGGCCTCGGTCGGCCGTCCGGGGTGACCGGGGTGACCGGGGTGCCCGGGGTGCCTCGGGCAGTGGTCCGGGTCTCTTTCCTACCGATCGGTAGCTCTCGGCTGAGCAGGTCGGATAGCGTATGAGCGGGTCCTGGAGGGCCCCTGACGGGCCCCTCGGGGGAGGGTCGCCGGGAAAGTTCGTGAAGTTCTTCACAAGGAATTCGGCTCCGGCGGTGCGGGAAAAGGCCCTCGCCGGCCCTCCAGAGGGGTCGAAAGGCCCTTGAACATGTTCAGAAGGGTGATGTAAAGGGATGGTGAGCGCCGGATCCGCGAGGGTGTTCAAGGGGCCTCACGGAGTCCCCTCCGGGCCGGAGAAGCAGCTCACGCGGCATTGACAACGGTCCGGCCGACGTGAGGGTTCCCCCGCCCGGCGACGGTGTGCGCCAAGCGGGCGGGGGAGGATAACACAGCCCCTGCCCAAGCTTGTGAAGGGGCGCACGAGCCACCCCCCTGGGGCGGGTGGATACTCGATGCCATGAGCACCACGGAGCGTCCCAGGATCCTCGTAGTAGGCGGTGGGTACGTAGGCCTGTACGCAGCTCGGCGCATCCTGAAGAAGATGCGCTACGGCGAGGCGACCGTCACGGTCGTCGACCCCCGGTCGTACATGACCTACCAGCCCTTCCTCCCCGAAACCGCCGCCGGCAACATCTCCCCGCGCCACGTCGTCGTCCCGCTGCGGCGCGTGCTGCCGAAGGCGGAGGTGCTCACCGGCCGGGTCACCACCATCGACCAGGACCGCAAGGTCGCCACGATCTCCCCGCTGGTCGGCGAGTCGTACGAGCTGCCCTTCGACTACCTGGTGATCGCCCTCGGCGCGGTCTCCCGCACCTTCCCGATCCCCGGCCTCGCCGAGCAGGGCATCGGCATGAAGGGCATCGAGGAGGCCATCGGCCTGCGCAACCACGTCCTGGAGCAGCTGGACAAGGCCGACTCCACCACCGACGAGGAGATCCGCCGCAAGGCGCTCACCTTCGTCTTCATCGGCGGCGGCTTCGCCGGCGCGGAGACCATCGGTGAGGTGGAGGACCTGGCCCGCGACGCGGCCAAGTACTACAAGAACGTCTCCCGCGAGGACATGCGGTTCATCCTCGTCGACGCCGCCGACAAGATCCTTCCCGAGGTCGGCCCGAAGCTCGGCCAGTACGGCAAGGAGCACCTGGAGAGCCGGGGCGTGGAGATCTACCTCTCCACCTCCATGGACTCCTGCGTCGACGGTCACGTGGTGCTGAAGAACGGTCTCGAGGTCGACTCCGACACGATCGTGTGGACGGCGGGCGTCAAGCCCAACCCGGCGCTGTCCCGCTTCGGTCTGCCGCTCGGCCCCCGCGGCCACGTCGACTGCGAGCCCACGCTCCAGGTCAAGGGCACCGACTACATCTGGGCCGCCGGTGACAACGCCCAGGTGCCGGACCTCGTCGGCCGCAAGGCGGGCAACGAGAACGCCTGGTGCCCGCCGAACGCCCAGCACGCCCTGCGCCAGGCCCGTGCCCTCGGCGACAACGTGATCTCCGGCATGCGGGGCTTCCCGCAGAAGGAGTACAGCCACGCCAACAAGGGCGCGGTGGCCGGTCTCGGCCTCCACAAGGGCGTCGCCATGATCGTCATGGGCAAGATGAAGATCAAGCTCAAGGGACGCCTCGCCTGGTACATGCACCGCGGATACCACGGCCTGGCCATGCCGACCTGGAACCGCAAGATCCGCGTCTTCGCGGACTGGACCCTCGGCATGTTCCTCAAGCGCGAGGTCGTCGCCCTCGGCGCGCTGGAGTCCCCGCGCGAGGAGTTCTACGAGGCCGCCAAGCCGGCGCCGGTCGCCGCCGCGCCGAGGACGGAGAAGACCGGGGAGAAGGCCAAGGCCTCCTGACCCCCGCCCGGCCGGTCTGACGCCGGAGGACCTCCCGCCATCCGTGGTGCGGGAGGTCCTCCGGCGTTTCCGCGACCGCCGCCCCCGCGCGGGACACGTGCCGGACACCGGCGTTTTGCCCAGCCGTAACGCCAACGGGGGAGTGCGCGGCCGCGCCGTCGGTGTTTACGTGGTGCTGGACATTCCGGGATCGCCCGTCACGGAGGTGTGTGCCATGGCCGACGCCGCGCCGCGGTTGAGGAGCTACGTCGAACAGTTGCTGGGGGTGCCGTTCCCGCTGCGCGTCCGCGCCTGGGACGGTTCACTGGCGGGGCCGCCGCAGGCGCCCGCCCTGGTCGTGCGCAACCGCCGGGCCGTGCGCCGCCTGTTGTGGAAGCCGGGCGAGCTGGGACTCGCCCGCGCCTGGGTCGCCGGCGACGTGGATGTCGAGGGGGACCTGTACGTCGCGCTCGACGCCATCTCCGGCCTGGTGTGGGACCGCGGCGAGGACGCCCGGGGCCTCGCCGAGACGCTGCGCGACCCCCAGGCGCGGGCCGCCGCCCGCGGACTCGTCCGGCTCGGCGGGCTCCCGCTGCCGCCCGCCCCGCCTCCGGAGGAGGTCCGCAGGCCGCGCCACCTGCACACCAGGCACAGCGACCGGCGCGCCGTCAGCCACCACTACGACGTCGGCAACGACTTCTACGAACTCGTCCTCGGCCCGTCCATGGTCTACTCGTGCGCGTACTGGGAGGACGGCGGCACCCTCGAGGACGCCCAGCGCGACAAGCTCGAACTGGTCTGCCGCAAACTGGCCCTGAGGCCCGGTCAGCGCCTCCTCGACGTCGGCTGCGGCTGGGGCTCCATGGCGCTGCACGCCGCCCGCGAGCACGGCGTGAGCGTCGTCGGCGTCACGCTCTCGCAGGAGCAGGCCACCTACGCCCGCAAGCGCGTCGCCGACGCGGGGCTGGCCGACCTGGTCGAGATCCGCGTACAGGACTACCGCGACGTCGCCGACGGCCCGTACGACGCCGTCTCCTCCATCGGCATGGCCGAACACGTCGGCGCCGAGCGGTACCTGGAGTACGCCGAGACGCTCCACCGCCTCATCAGGCCCGGCGGACGGCTGCTCAACCACCAGATCGGCCGGCCCCCGCGGCGCGACGAATCGGGCTACGCCGTGGACGAGTTCATCGACGCCTACGTCTTCCCCGACGGCGAACTCGCCCCCGTCGGCAGCACCGTCACGCAGCTCGAGCGGGCCGGGTTCGAGGTGCGGGACGTCGAGTCGCTCCGCGAGCACTACGCCCTCACCCTGCGCCGCTGGGTGGCCAACCTGGAGGACGGCTGGGAGCGGGCGGCCGGCCTCGTCGGACCGGGACGCGCCCGCGTGTGGCGGCTGTACATGGCAGCCTCCGCCGTCGCCTTCGAACGTCACCGCATCGGCGTCAACCAGGTGCTGGCCGTGAAGACGCCCGACTCCGGCGCCTCCGGGATGCCGCTGCGCTCCCGCACCTGGAACTGAGCACGGCAGGAGGGGCCCCACGTCCGGACGCGGGGCCCCTCCTGAGGCGGCACTGCTCGGCGATGCGGCGATGCGGCGATCCGATGATCCGCCTGTTCGGCGCCCCGGCTGTCCGGCGCCCCCCCCGGCTGTCCGGCGCCCCGGCTGTCCGGCGTTCCGGCGAACCGCCTGTCCGGCGTTCCGGCGAACCGCCTGTCCGGCGCCCCGGCGATCCGGCTATTCGGCCTTGATGGCCGCCAGTGTGTTCAGCCGGGCCGCGCGGCGGGCCGGCCACAGCGCCGCCAGCACGCCGACCGCCGCGGCCAGCAGCAGGAAGACGCCCATCCTGGCCCAGGGCAGGACCAGTTCGTACGTCGGCATCTTCGTGCCCAGCAGCTCACCGGCCGCCCAGCCGAAGAACACCCCGAGCCCGATGCCGAGCACACCGCCGAACAGGGAGATGACCAGCGATTCCAGACGGACCATCCGCTTGACGCCCCGGCGGTCCAGGCCGATCGCGCGCAGCATCCCGATCTCCTGCGAGCGCTCGAAGACGGACATGGCCAGGGTGTTGACGACCCCGAGCACGGCCACGATCACCGCCATCGCCAGCAGGCCGTAGAGCATGTTCAGCATCAGCGTGAACATCTGCGCGACGGTGTCGGAGAGGTCCTTCTTGTCCTGGACCTTGATGGCCGGGTTGGTGCCGAGGGCCTTCTCCAGCCGGTCCTTGGCGGCGCCGGACACGCCGCCCGCCGTCTTGACCAGGACCTGCATGTCCGCCGGGTCGCTCAGGTGCGGGGAGAGCCGGGAGCCGTCCAGCATGATGCCCCGCATCAGCTGGTTGCCCTCGTAGACCCCGGCGACCGTCAGCCGCTCGCCCTTGCCGTCCTCGAAGTGCGCGGTGAAGGACGAACCCGCCGTCCAGCCGTGCGACTTCGCGGTGTCGGCGTCGACGACGACCCGAGCGCCGTCCACCGTGAAGGAACCGTCGTCGACCTTCAGATCGGTCAGCCCGCCGATCGCCCTCCCGTTCACGCCGGTCAGGTACTCGGTCCGGCCGTCGATGCGCGAGGGGGCGTTGCGCAGGGGGCTGATGGCGGTGACGCCCTCGGTGGCGGCCAGCTTCCGGGCGACGTCCGGCGACAGCTCGTTGCCGTTGGCCATGGAGACCACGTAGTCGGCCCGGACGGCGGACGCCGCCATCCTGTCGATCGACCTCTGCAGGCTGCCCGCCATCACCGTCATGCCGGTGATCAGGGTCAGCCCGATCATCAGCGCGGAGGCGGTGGCCGCCGTGCGGCGCGGGTTGCGCAGCGAGTTCTGGCGGGCCAGCTTCCCGGAGACGCCGAACAGCCGCAGCACCGGTGCCGCCGCCGCGATCAGCGGGCGGGACAGCAGCGGGGTCAGCACGAACACGCCGATGATCAGCAGTACCGCGCCCAGGCCCATGGGGGCCTGCCCGTCCGTGCCGTCCATCGTCGTGGCCGCCAGCACCACGGCGACGCCCGCCGCGGCGAACAGCGCGCCCAGCGTGTTGCGCAGCACCAGCGACTTGGCCGTCGCCTTGGCGTGCACGCTGTTCATCGCGGCGACCGGCGGGATCTTCGCGGCCCGGCGGCCGGGCAGCCAGGCCGCCAGCACGGTGACGACGACCCCGACCGTGAGGGCGGCGGCCACCGTGGCGGGGGAGACCACCAGCGGCCCGTCGGGGACGGTGGCGCCCAGCGTGCCCATCAGGGAGCGCAGCCCGGCGCCGATGCCGACACCGGCGGCCAGACCGGTCACCCCGGCGACCGCGCCGACCACGAACGCCTCGACGAGCACCGACCGGGTGACCTGCCGGCGTGAGGCGCCGACCGCGCGCAGCAGCGCCAGCTCCTTGGTGCGCTGGGCGACCAGCATGGTGAAGGTGTTGGCGATGATGAACGTGCCGACGAACAGCGCGATGCCCGCGAAGACCAGCAGGCCCTGCTTCAGGCCGCTCATCGAGGAGGCGATCATCTCCGCCTGCTCGTCGGCCAGTTGCCGGCCGGTGGTGGTCTCGGTGAGTCCCTCGGGCAGGGCCTTGTCGAGCGCGGCCTTCAGGGCGGTCTGGGAGGTGCCGGAGGCGGCCGTCACGTCGATCTCGTCGTACGTGCCCGCCTTGCCGAACAGCTTCTGGGCGGTCGCCGTGTCGAACAGGGCCAGGCTGCCGCCGGCCGCGACGTTGCCGTCGTCGGTGGTGAAGATGCCGCTGATCACCGGCTTCAGCACCGGTCCGTCGACCGAGATCCGCACGGTGTCGCCGACCCGGTAGCCGGCCCGTCGCGCGGTCTCGGCGTCGATGGCGATCCGGTTCTCGCCGTGCGGGGCGGAACCGGACGTCAGCGGGTAGCGCGGGTCCTTGTCGCCCCAGTAGTTGCCGCCCTCGGAGCGGAAGCCGCCGCCGATGAGCTTGCCGTCCTTGCCGGCGATGGCGGTGAAGCCGTTGACGACGCCGATCGCGTCCGCGGCTCCCGGCACCCGGGCGCTGGTGCCGAGCACGGCTTGGGTCAGTTCGGGCGTCCGGCCGATCCGGTCGCCCTGGTCCGCGCGGGGCCTGGCCCGCACGGCCACGTCGACCCGGTCGAAGCCCTTGGCCGAACTCTTCTGGTAGGCGTCGGAGATGCTGTCGGTGAAGACCAGGGTCCCGGACACGAACGCCACGCCGAGCATCACGGCGAGCACGGTCATCAGCAGCCGGGCCTTGTGCGCGAACACGTTGCGCAGGGCGGTGCGGAACATCAGCTGGTGCGGCCCTTCGCGTCGAAGCGCTTCATGAAGTCCAGGACGGCGTCCGCCGTCGGACGGTGCATCTCGTCGACGATCCGCCCGTCCGCGAGGAACACCACCCGGTCCGCGTACGACGCGGCCACCGGGTCGTGGGTCACCATCACGACCGTCTGCCCCATCTCCCGGACGGAGTTGCGCAGGAAGCCCAGCACCTCGGCGCCGGAGCGCGAGTCGAGGTTGCCGGTCGGCTCGTCGCCGAAGATGATCTCGGGCCGCGCGGCCAGGGCGCGGGCCACGGCGACGCGCTGCTGCTGGCCGCCGGACAGCTGCGCGGGGCGGTGGCCGAGCCGGTCGCGCAGACCGACCATGTCGATCACCCGGTCCAGCCACTGCCGGTCCGGCTTGCGGCCCGCGATGTCCATCGGG
The DNA here is from genome assembly GCF_035656535.1 of Streptomyces sp. H51. Classification (NCBI taxonomy): domain Bacteria; kingdom Bacillati; phylum Actinomycetota; class Actinomycetes; order Kitasatosporales; family Streptomycetaceae; genus Streptomyces; species Streptomyces sp. H51. The sequence continues at coordinate 84,146 of NZ_JAYMHD010000011.1, read as the reverse complement.
AGGGTGATGTTCTCCAGCGCCGTCAGCGTGGGCAGCAGGTTGAACGCCTGGAAGATGAAGCCGATCTTGTCCCGGCGCAACTTGGTGAGCTGCTTGTCCTTGAGCGAGCCCAGCTCGGTGTCGCCGATGCGCACGGAGCCGGAGGAGAAGGTGTCCAGCCCGGCCACGCAGTGCATCAGCGTGGACTTCCCGGACCCGGAGGGGCCCATGATCGCGGTGAACTCGGCCTGCCGGAAGTCGACCGAGACCCGGTCGAGGGCGACCACCTGGGTCTCGCCCTGTCCGTAGGTCTTCGACAGGTCCGTGGCGCGTGCGGCCACGGCGGCGGCGGTGCGGCCGGCGACGGGTGTGGTGGTCACGGGATGGCGCTCCTCGCGGACGGCGGATGAAAGGGACGGAAAGTCCATCGTCGCCGCCGTACACGGCCGTGAAGTCAGCCGCTGTTCCGGTTGTCGGGGCAGACTCCGGTCGGACCCCCCGCCGCCGTGTCATACCTGGGGATGACGTCGCCCCTGACGAGCGCTGTCGTCGAGAACGGGTGGAGCACCCTCGTTCGGGCGGTGAAATTCCGTCATTCCGCATGCGTGGGCGGCTGTCGCCCGCAAGGCTATTGGCAAGTGCGGATGGCGTGTACCCGGGTCTGATGCTCCCTCAGACGCCAATAAAATAAGACAACATCGGTCTGTCCGACCGATGTTCGAGGGATGCATCCCGATAGGGTCGAACCTCGACGCGGAGCCCATGGCCTGCCCGGATGGTGGAATGCAGACACGGCGAGCTTAAACCTCGCTGCCCCTTCGCGGGCGTGCCGGTTCGAGTCCGGCTCCGGGCACTCACCGTTACGGCGACCGACCAGCTCATACGGCTGGTTGGCGCCGGCACAGCGCGTCGGACGGGCTGAGTCCCGCCCGTGTCCGCCGGACTTCCGGCACTTCCGTGCTCGCGGTCCCCGGCCTGAGATCGCACAGCGGCGAGGAGACGGTCGGCAGACCGCCTCCTCGCCGACCGGGTCGACGAGGCCGTTGCCCGGGCCGGTCAGCCGCAGTGGTCGTTGTAGTTGACGCGGGTGTAGTTGGACGCCGCGGCGCCGCCCCAGTCGATGCACGCGTTCTTGGCGTACACGTAGACGGGGCCCGCGTAGTACTTGTAGCTCCCGTGATCCACGGTGCCGGCCGGCCAAGAGGTGGAGGTGCTGTGGAGTCGCAGGCGGGCATCCAGGTACGCGGCGGTCCCCGGCGTGTCGCTCACGGTCACGACACAGTTGTAGCCGGTGGAGCTGTTGTAGGTCAGGAAGGTGTTGCCCTCGCCGACGTCCATCGAGTCGATCACGCCGTAGCCGGAACCACAGGCGCTGTTGTAGGAAGCCGCCTCGGCGGTGCCGACCGTGAGGGCCGTGCCGGCGGTGGTGAAGCCGAGGACCACTGCGACGGACGCGAGTCGTCTGGGCATACGCACGGGTGAACTCCTGTCGGTCTTGTTGCGGCGTCGAAGCTGACAGGCCCGTGGCGCGGGCCGTCGCCCGGGAGCGCGGCCGAGGGGTGGGCGCTGCGGTTCCCGGCCGTTTCCGGCTCCGGACCCGGCCGTGACGGCCCTTGCGGGTGCCGGTGACGGCCGTCGGTTCGGAGCCGTTCAAGATCGTGACATGACTCGATCAGTTGTCGGGGGCACGTGCGTGACGATGGCTGAATAGGCAGGAACGGTGGCCGATACATGCACGACCGCCGCGGATCGCACCGAACCCGGGGCGGCGTGACGGAGCCCGGCGGGGCGTGACGGAGCCCGGCGCGGCCCGGGATGGCGAGGTGCGGGGAACCGTGTAACATTGATCTTGAGCTGGTCGCCGCAACAGCGGTGATGCGGTTCTGCGTTGGTGGTCCAAGGAAAGACGCCCCACTTCCTGTGGGGAGATGCAGGTGCAAGGCCTGCCCGGCGCTCCGTCGAACGAGTCCCATCCCGTGCCGAACGGGATGGGACTCGTTCTTTTTCGCCCGGCCGGGCAACTCGCGCCGTGGCGCGCCGGACGGGCCGCGGCGGCATCGCCCGCCGTGGGCTTCACCGCGCGGCCGTTGACACCCGCTGGGCGCGGACGCAGACTCACGTCCGAGGCAGCGAAGGAAGTTTCACTTTACGAGCGCCCGAGCTCCCCGAAGGGAACGCCCGATGCGCACCACCGTCGGCATCATCGGTGCCGGTCCGGCCGGCCTCCTCCTCGCCCGCCTGCTGCACGTCGCCGGCATCGACGCGGTCGTCCTGGAGAGCCGCGACCGCGCCTACGTCGAGCGGCGCCAGCGCGCCGGGATCCTGGAGCAGGGCACGGTGGACGTGCTGCGCGCGGCGGGCGCCGGGGAACGCATGGACCGCGTGGGGCTGCGGCACGACGGCATCGAGCTGCGGTACGCGCGTCGGCGCCACCGCGTCGACTTCCCGGCCCTCACCGGCGGGAAGTCCGTGCTGGTCTACGCCCAGACCGAGGTCTGCAAGGACCTCATCGCCCTGCAGCTCGAGCAGGGCGGCCCGCTGCTGTTCGAGGCCGAGGCCCTCGCCGTGGAGGGCGCGGAGAGCGACCGCCCCCGCGTCCGGTTCCGGCACGAGGGGCGCGAGGACGTCCTGGAGTGCGACTACGTCGTCGGCTGCGACGGCTTCTGGGGCGTGGCGAGGAAGGCGGTCCCGGCCGGTGCGGCCCGGGTCTTCGAGCGGACGTACCCCTTCGGCTGGCTCGGCGTCCTGGCCGACGTGCCGCCCTCCCACGACGAGCTCGTCTACGCCCGCCACGACCGCGGCTTCGCCCTGCTGTCCATGCGCCCGCCGTCCGTCGGCCGCCGCCACCCCTCCGAGGAAGTCGCCTCGCTCCCCGTCGAATCCTTCGTCTCCCGCCTCTACCTCCAGGTGCCCGAGGGCACGGACGCCGAGGCGTGGAGCGACGAGCAGATCTGGGACGAGCTCGAGCGACGCTTCGAGACGGACGACGACTGGACCCTCCGGCGCGGCCCGATCACCCGGAAGTCGGTGACCGCCATGCGCTCCTTCGTGCACGAGCCCATGCGTCACGGCCGCCTGTTCCTGGCCGGCGACGCCGCGCACATCGTCCCGCCCACCGGAGCCAAGGGGCTCAACCTGGCCGTCGGCGACGTGGTCACCTTCGCGCGGGCGCTGACGCACCAGCGCGAGACGGGGTCCGCGGAACTTCTCGACGCGTACTCCGAGACCTGCCTGCGCCGCGTCTGGCAGGCCGAGCGGTTCTCCTACGACATGACCGTCCTGCTGCACCGTGCCCCCGACGCCACCCCCTTCGAGGACCGGCTCCAGCTCGCCCGCCTGGAACGGCTCACCTCCTCCCGGGCGGCCGAGGCCGATCTGGCGGAGGCGTACACGGGGTTCGCGTTCGGGTGACGTGCGGGCCGGATCTCCGCGCGGTTCCGGCCGTGTCGCAGATCGGTCATGAATGACACCCTCCGGTCGAGGGAATCAGGGATCCGCGTAGCGTGTTGCGCAGCATGACGAGGGAAAGATCCTCCCCAAGCATTAGGGTCAATCCTTTGCCTACCTATTACTCTTGAGCCAAGGCGCACGCACCGTGGCCATGGAGGAGTGAAATGAGGAGCAGAAACCCGGTCTTCTCGCGACGGGGGTTCAGCCGCGACAACGGCTACGCGGGATTCAACGCGGCGCCGCAGGCCGGGGGACCCGCTGTCGGCACGCAGGGCAACCCGTACGCTCAGCCGTCCGGCAACCCCTACGCGCAGAACCCGTACGCGCAGAACCCCTACGCCCAGCAGGACCTGCAGTACGGCGCCCCGCCGCAGGCCCCGGCCACCACCGCCGGCCGGATGACGATGGACGACGTCGTCATGCGCACGGCGTCCACGCTCGGTGTGCTGATCCTGACGGCCGCGCTGTCCTGGGCGCTGCTGCCGGTGGACGACGCCAACGTCTCCCGTTCCTACGGGCTCGGGATCGGCGCCGCGCTCATCGGCATGGTTCTGGCGTTCGTGCAGTCCTTCAAGCGCACGGCCTCGCCCGCACTGATCCTGTCGTACGCCGCGTTCGAGGGCGTGTTCCTCGGCGTCGTGTCCAACTACGTCGACAGCCGCATCGCGAGCGGTGCGGCGATGCAGGCGGTGATCGGCACGATGGCGGTGTTCGCCGCCGTACTGGTCGCCTACAAGGCGGGCTGGATCCGTGTCAACCGCCGCTTCTATGGCTTCGTGATGGCGGCCGGGCTCGGCTTCGTGCTGCTGATGACGGTGAACCTGCTGTTCGCGGTCTTCGGCGGCGGTGACGGCCTCGGCTTCCGCAGCGGCGCGCTCGGCGTGTTCTTCGGCATCGTCGGCGTCATCCTCGGCGCCTGCTTCCTCGCCCTGGACTTCAAGCAGGTCGAGGACGGCATCGCCTACGGCGCCCCGCGCCAGGAGGCGTGGCTCGCGGCCTTCGGGCTGACGCTGACGCTGGTGTGGATCTACCTGGAGTTCCTGCGTCTGATCGCGATCCTCAACAGCAACGACTAGCGGCGACCGACCGCGACGACCGGTCGGCGACGACCGGCCGGGCGGCCGACGAGAAGGGCTCCGGCGCACCGCCGGGGCCCTTCGTCGTGGTGCGGGCACTGCCGTGCGGACAGCGCCGGGCGGACGGTGCGCCGGGCGGACGGTGCCGCGCGGACAGTGCTGTGCGGACAGTGCGCGCCTAGAGGAGTTTGCGCGCGGCCCTCCTCAGGTCGTACTCGTGGACGATCGCCTTGGCGTGGCCGTACGCGAGATTGTGCTCGTGGCGGAGCCAGCTCACCTTCTCCTCGAAGCGGAAGAGAGCGGGTCCTTCTTCGACGGTGCGCAGCCAGTCGGAGATGGCACGACCGGTGCAGTGCGGGATGCGGGCGAGCAGATTGCGATGGGTCTCCTCGGAGAAGACTTGGGACATCGGCGCCTCCGTACGCAAAAGGGATGTAAGCCGGTCCTTCACGTCACCGTGCCTGAGCGTCGGCCTGTTGGCAACACTCGTGCGGGTCCGCGTACGCTCGGCCCGTGGTTGATACGACGCCCTTGACCCGAGCCGTTGATCACTTCGCCGACCGGTTGAGGGCCGCGCCGCAGAGCCGGTTGCAGCGGGGCGCCGCCGCCGAGGCGCTGCGGCTGGCCAGGGACCTGGCCCGGCGGGCGCAGCTGCTGGAGACTCCCGGGGCGGAGCCGCGCGAGATGCCGGACGCCGGGATGTTCGCCGCCGCCGACCAGATCACCGTCGCCGGACACGACCTGGCCCTCGTGCTCACGGACGAGGACCAGGTGGCGGAAGCGGTGCGGTGCGTGGCGCGGGCGCAGGAGCGGGCGGGGGTCTGACGGCCCGGCGGCATCCTGCCGGGACAGCACACCTAGAGGGACGCGATGACCCGGTCGGCCAGGATGTAGACGTTCTCCTCGCCGCAGGCGAACGTCAGCGTGTACGCGCCCGAGACACCCGAACCGCCCAGCAGCACCGGCGTCTGGCCGGCGCGCAGGGCCGCGGCCAGGCGCTCCGCCGTCTCGCGGTGGCCCGGGGTCATGCACAGGGTGGTGCCGTCGGCGAAGACGTAGACGTCGAGGGTGCCGAGCGGGCCCGGGCGGACGTCCGCCAGTTCGACCCGGGAGGCGGCCAGTTCCTCGAGGGTGGCCACGGTGCGCTCATGGTCGTTCCCGGTCGGTGACTGCACCGGGACGAAGTCGGGGTGGGAGGGGTGCCGGCGGCGGGCCGCGGCCAGTTCCGGCGACTCGTCGGTGTCGGCGGCCTGCTCGCTCACCGGCTCGAGGCCCACGAAGTCCGCCTGGCGGGGCAGGAACAGCTCGCTGTCGGGCAGGCCCAGCAGCGAGGGGGCCTCGGAGGCGTCACGGGCCTCCTGGGCGGCCCAGAAGGCACGCGCCTCGGCCAGTTCCCGCTCGCGTTCCTCGGCGAGCGCCTCGGCCACGGCGGCGCGTATCTCGTCGGTCTCGGCGGACGGACGCGCGGCGGGCACCAGACCGCGTGCGGCGCGGTGCTCCACGAGGTCGGTGTGCAGCGCCGCGACCTCACGGCGCAGCACCACGAGGGTGCGCAGGACGGCGACGCCCACGGCGCCTGTGGCGGCCGTGGTGAGCAGCAAAGCGATCGGCATGGCGCTCACTGACGTACTCCCGGTTCAAAGTCGACCCCCGACTTCCTACAACAGCTTGAAGGGCGGACGAACCGCCTGTCAGTGCGTAACGTCACGAAACGGGCGTGGAAGTGGGCCTGGGGTTCGCTGGTGGGGTGGCGCTGACCTGCGTTGTTGTCTTCGTAAGGGAGATAGGTCACATCCTGGGGGAGATTGGATCACAAAACGGCCCGGAGTTCAGTTGCTTCCCGAACTCCGGGCCGGAGGCTCACGGTGGGTCCCGCGGCGGTCACGCAGCGGGACCCGTCGGGGGGTCAGCTGAGGCGCTCGATGACCATCGCCATGCCCTGGCCGCCGCCGACGCACATCGTCTCCAGGCCGAACTGCTTGTCGTGGAACTGGAGGGAGTTGATGAGCGTGCCGGTGATGCGGGCGCCGGTCATGCCGAAGGGGTGGCCGACGGCGATGGCGCCGCCGTTGACGTTCAGCTTCTCCAGCGGGATGCCCAGGTCGCGGTAGGAGGGGATCACCTGGGCGGCGAACGCCTCGTTGATCTCGACCAGGTCGATGTCGTCGATGGTCAGGCCGGCCCGCCGCAGGGCCTGCTGCGAGGCCTCCACCGGACCGAGGCCCATGATCTCCGGGGAGAGGGCGGAGACGCCGGTCGAGACGATGCGGGCGAGCGGGGTCAGGCCGAGCTCGCGTGCCTTGGTGTCGCTCATGACGATCACCGCGGCGGCGCCGTCGTTCAGCGGGCAGCAGTTGGCGGCGGTGACCATGCCGTCGGGGCGGAAGACCGGCTTCAGTCCGGCGACGCCCTCCATGGTGACGCCGGCGCGCGGGCCGTCGTCCTTGGAGACGACCGTGCCGTCGGGGAGGGTCACCGGGGTGATCTCGCGGTCCCAGAAGCCGTTCTTGATGGCCTCCTCGGCGAGGTTCTGCGAGCGGACGCCGAACTCGTCCATCTCCTGGCGGGTGACGCCCTTGAGACGGGCGAGGTTCTCCGCCGTCTGGCCCATCGCGATGTAGGCGTCCGGGACCAGGCCGTCCTCGCGCGGGTCGTGCCAGGTGGTGCCCTCCTGCTCGGCCACGGCGGCGGTGCGGGCCTCGGCCTCGGCGAAGAACGGGTTGTGGGTGTCCGGGAGGCTGTCGGAGTTGCCCTTGACGAAACGGGACACCGTCTCGACGCCGGCCGAGATGAAGACGTCGCCCTCGCCGGCCTTGATGGCGTGCAGGGCCATGCGGCTGGTCTGCAGCGACGAGGAGCAGTAACGGGTGATCGTGCAGCCCGGCAGGTGGTCCATGCCCATCTGCACGGCGACGATCCGGCCGAGGTTGTTGCCCTGCTCGCCGCCGGGCAGACCGCAGCCGAGCATCAGGTCGTCGATGTCCCTGGGGTCCAGCTCGGGGACCTTGGCGAGGGCGGCCTGGATGATGGTGGCGGTCAGGTCGTCGGGGCGCAGGTCCTTCAGGGAGCCCTTGAAGGCGCGGCCGATGGGGGAGCGGGCGGTCGAGACGATCACGGCTTCGGGCATCACGGCTCCAGAAGAAGGTGCGGCAGGGCTGTCTGGGAAGTTACCCGTACGTATGGTCCCGGTCACGCCGTCGGCGGTGTGACCCTGGCCGCAATTTTCTAAGCGCTTGCTTTGTGTGCGCCCGCTCACCCCCCGAACACACCGGCCCCGGCCCGCGTCGGCAGGGCGCCGCCCCCCGGCGCGTCGGCGCGGGACCGGGCCGGGGCGTGGGTGCGGGACCGGGCCGGGGCGTGGGTGCGGGACCGGGCCGGGGCGTGGGTGCGGGACCGGGCCGGGGCGCGGTGCGGGGCCGGCTGCGGGGAGGCAGGCGGACGGGCGAACGGGCGCCGGGTGCGAGCGCACGCTCCGGCCCGCACGCGTGTTCCCCGGCGTCCGTCGTGCGGGCACGCGCCCCTTCGCACGCCGGGCGGACCGGCGGGTGTGCCCGGCAGCCGGGGCCCGGCGCATGGCCGTCCGGGCCGGCGGCTGCCCGGACGGCTCCGGTGCGGACGGCTCCGGTGCGGGCCGCTACCGGTGGCGGGCGCGCGGCGCACGCCCCGGGCACGTCCGGGTGGGCCGGCGCTGTCTTCGGGCGCCGGTGGGCCGGCAGGCGTGGCCGGCCCCGGTGGGGCCCGGTCGGGCCGCTCGGGCGGGTGGGTTGTGGTCGTGCGGCGGGACCGGGTGGGGCCGGTGCCCGTGGTGTGCGCGGGCCGCGGGCACGCCTCGGGTGCGCCGGGCCGTGGCGCACGCGCTCGGGTGCGGGTGCGGGTGCCCGGCTGTCGGTGTTCGCGGCGGGCGCGGTCGGTCGCCGGTGGTCGCCGGTGGTCGCCGGTCGCCCGGGCGGGCGGTTGCGGGCGGTGGGGTCAGACTCCGGTCGGGGTGGTGGGTTCCGGTTCGGTGAGGCGGCGGCGCTTGCGGCGCTTGAGGAGTGCCCAGGGGCGGCCGCGGGGGCCGCTGGGGAGGGCCGCCGTGACCTCCGTACCGGCGTCCGAGGCGGCCTCCGCGGCGGCCCGTGCCACCGGCAGGAAGCCCTCGTGGCGGAAGGCGTCCGGGCGTTCCTCCTCGGCCGGCCACAGGCCCAGCGCCGCGCACACCGTCGGCAGGACGGCCATCGCGGCGGTCGCGTAGCCCTCCGCCGAGGGGTGGTAGTTGTCGGGGCCGAACAGCTCGCGCGGGTTGGCCTCGAACTCGGGGCCCAGCAGGTCGCCCAGCGACACGGTGCGGCCGCCCTGTTCGACGACCCCGATCGTCTGGGCGGCGGCCAGCTGGCGGGAGGTCCGGCGGGCCAGCCAGCGCAGCGGCTGCTGCACCGGCTCGATGGTGCCGAGGTCGGGGCAGGTGCCGACCACCACCTCCGCGCCGGCCGTGCGCAGCCGCCGTACCGCGCAGGCGAGATGGCGGACCGAGCGGGTCGGCGGCATGCGGTGGGTCACGTCGTTCGCGCCGATCATGATCACGCAGACGTCCGGCACCAGGGCGGGGTCGGTGAGCACCAGCGACACCTGACGGTCGAGGTCGTCGGAGCAGGCGCCGGGCAGGGCCACGTTGTGCAGCCGCACCGGGCGTTCCGCCACCGCCGACAGGCCCGAGGCCAGCAGCGCGCCCGGGGTCTGCCCGGCGCGGTGGACGCCCTGCCCCGCGGCCGTGGAGTCGCCGAGCATGGTCAGCCGCAGGGGAGGTTCGTCGGGGACGGTGTACGCGGTGCCGTACAGACCGTCCGCCACCGGGACGCGGCCGCTCGTACCGTTGCCCACGTGCCGCCTGGCCAACTGCATCTCGGCCAGCAGCAGCCCTACGGCCGCCGCGCCGGCCAGTCCGATGCCGCCACCGCCGTACGCGGCGCCGGCCGCGATCCGCCGGGCCACCCTCGCCCTCGACATGCTCGTCATGCCTTGCCGCCACCTCCTCGAGAAGCCGTACACCCACTCCTTGCCCCGTACGGACCGTGGGCCAATCCCGACCGGGAGTGAACGACCGCCGTGGTCCCCCGCCAGGCCATAGGCTGGCGGAACCACCACGACCACATCTTTTGCAGCATCCGGAGACAACGGTGCATTTCCACGACTCGATGATCAGCCTCGTCGGCAACACCCCGCTGCTGAGGCTCAACAGCGTGACCACGGGCATCAAGGCGACCGTCCTGGCCAAGGTCGAGTACTTCAACCCGGGCGGCTCCGTGAAGGACCGCATCGCCCTGCGCATGATCGAGGCGGCCGAGCAGAGCGGCGAGCTCAAGCCGGGCGGCACGATCGTCGAGCCGACCAGTGGGAACACCGGTGTCGGGCTGGCGATCGTGGCGCAGCAGAAGGGGTACAAGTGCATCTTCGTGTGCCCCGACAAGGTGAGCACCGACAAGATCAACGTCCTGCGGGCCTACGGCGCCGAGGTCGTCGTGTGCCCCACCGCCGTGGCTCCCGAGCACCCCGACTCCTACTACAACGTCTCCGACCGGCTGGTGCGGGAGACCCCCGGAGCCTGGAAGCCCGACCAGTACTCCAACCCCAACAACGCCCTCTCCCACTACCACTCCACCGGTCCCGAGCTGTGGGAGCAGACGGAGGGGAAGATCACCCACTTCGTGGCGGGCGTCGGCACCGGCGGCACCATCTCCGGCACCGGGCGCTACCTCAAGGACGTCAGCGACGGCCGGGTGAAGGTCATCGGCGCCGACCCCGAGGGCTCGGTGTACTCCGGCGGCTCGGGACGGCCGTACCTCGTCGAGGGCGTCGGTGAGGACTTCTGGCCGTCCGCCTACGACCGGACCGTCGCCGACGAGATCGTCGCCGTGTCGGACAAGGACTCCTTCCAGATGACCCGGCGCCTGGCCAGGGAGGAGGGCCTGCTCGTCGGCGGCTCCTGCGGCATGGCGGTCGTGGCGGCGCTGCGGGTCGCCGAGCGGCTCGGACCGGACGACGTCGTCGTGGTGCTGCTGCCGGACAGCGGCCGTGGCTACCTCAGCAAGATCTTCAACGACGAGTGGATGGCCGACTACGGCTTCCTGGAGGACGAGGGCCCGAGCGCCCGCGTCGGCGCCGTGCTCGATGACAAGGAGCACGGCGCCATCCCGTCCCTCGTCCACATGCACCCGGACGAGACCGTCGGCCAGGCCATCGAGGTCCTGCGCGAGTACGGCGTCTCGCAGATGCCGATCGTGAAGCCGGGCGCCGGTCACCCGGACGTCATGGCCGCCGAGGTCGTCGGCTCCGTCGTCGAACGGGAACTGCTCGACGCCCTGTTCACCAAGCGGGCCTCCCTCGACGACCCGCTGGAGAAGCACATGTCCGCGCCGCTGCCGCAGGTCGGCTCCGGCGAGCCGGTCGCCGACCTGATGGCCGTGCTCGGCGAGGCGGACGCGGCGATCGTCCTCGTCGAGGGCAAGCCGACCGGTGTGGTCAGCCGGCAGGACCTGCTGGCCTTCCTCGCGAAGAACGGGAAGTAGCGGCAGACGTCCGGTGAACGGCCGGTGCGGGCGCCGGCCCGGCGGCGGTCGACCACCTTCGTGGACTTCGTGAAAGTGGTACGAGCGCGTCACGTCCGCGCAGCACCCGCTTAACACGCGTCCGGCACATTGGTGGGTGTCGGCAGGGCGATGGAGATACCTCCCAGGCGTTGAGCACTGGGGGAGGCTCCCCGCCCCGGCCGGCGCCGAACGTCCAAGGACCTCCGGAGCGGCTCCCGGACCTCCATGGACGCCACGGACGCGCAGCCCGGCCTGACCCGGCCCGCGTCCCTCGCGGGGACCGCCGTCGTCCCGCCCCCCGGCAACGGGGGTGCGGCGGTCCCCGCGCACACCTCTTCTACGCGCGTCCACCGCCCGGTGGCCGCGGGCGCTCACTCCTCCCAGCCGCCGCCGTCCTCGGCGCCCTTGCGCCGGCGGCCGAAGAGGTGGGGGTTGGCGCGCGCCGCCTGGAAGGCGTTGACGCCGACGATGCCCGCCCAGGCGACGAGCAGGCCGGGCAGACGGGCGACACCGCCGCCGATGGCGGACAGCGGGATCGCCAGCACCAGCGTGACGATGCCGAAGCCGAACCGCTCCCCCCAGGAGTCGGTGGGCTTCGGCGTCCGGGCGCCCCGCGCCACCACCATCTGCTGCTCGGCCAGCTGCCGGCGCACCCGGCGCTCGACGGCGCCGTCGATACGCTGGTCGACCTTCTCCAGGAACGAGTCGACCAGCGCGGACTCGTACTCCTCGCCCAGTTCCCTGCGGGCCCGCAGGGTGGCGTCGAGTTCCTTCTTGAGTTCGGTGTCGCGCGTGTCCATCCCCGTCTCCTCTTCCCGCCGGCCTTCCCGTCGACGGGATCCACGGTAGGCAGGCGCCGGTCCCGCCGCACTGGGGACAGCCCCCCGGTCTGCGGGGGGTCCACCGGTCGCCCTGCATAGCGTCATGCAGGGTTCCTACTATCTGAATAGGGTGGGGCCGGTCGATCTCTGGAGGGAGCGGGGCATGAGCGCACGGACCACGGGGGTGGCCGACAGTCCGGCCGCCCGGACCGCCGGAGCGGCCGACAGCCCGGCCGCACGGCTGCAGGCGCTGTTCGAGGGGCACCGGCTGACGCCGACGCAGCGGCGCATCGCGCACAGCATGGTCCGGCGAGCCGCCGACGTCCCGTTCCTGTCCAGCGTGGAGCTGGCCGAACTGGCCGGGGTCAGCCAGCCGTCCGTGACCCGTTTCGCCGTCGCCCTCGGCTTCGACGGCTACCCGGCACTGCGCCGGTACCTGCGCGAGGTCGCGCCCGCCGAGCCGGCCGCCGAGGCGGGCCCCTACAACGCCTACCAGCAGGCCGTGGAGGCCGAGATCGAGAACCTCCGGCACCTCGCCGAGGTGCTGGCCGACCCGCGGCCCGTGCAGCGGGCCGGGCGGATCCTCGCCGCATCGCGGCCGCTGCCCGTGCTGGGCCTGCGGGCCGCCGCCTCCCAGGCCCACGGCTTCGCCTACTTCGCCGCCAAGGTTCATCCGGACGTCCGGCTGCTCAACGAGGGCGGCACGATGATCCAGGACCGCATCGAGGCGGCCGTGCGCGCCGGGGCCGGCGCGCTGCTGTGCTTCGCCCTGCCCCGGCATCCGCGCGAGGTCGTGGACACGCTGACGTTCGCCAGGGAGTCCGGGCTGACCGTCGTCACCGTCGCCGACTCGGCCTTCGCGCCGGTCGCCAAGGTGTCCGACCTGCTGCTGCCGGCCCCGGTCGGCACGGGCCTCGCCTTCGACACCGCCTGCGCGCCGATGCTGCTGGGCCGGGTGCTGCTGGAGGCGATGTGCGACGACCTGCCCGAGGCGCAGGCCCGCCTGGAGGAGTTCGACGCGCGCGCGGCGACCCGGGGACTGTTCGTCGAGTAGACGGGCGCGGCCGGACGCGGCGTTCCTCAGACTCGTCTCACCTTCGCTCGCTAATCTGCCCGCCGGACAAGCACTGTGCTGGACGACGAGGAGGGTGAACGTGGCACGCGGAGATCGTCGGGCGTACGGCCTGGCTCGGGTGGCCGTCGTGGTACGTGCGGGGGCGGCGCCCCTGTGGTGGCTCGGAGTGTTCTCGGCGGGCGCCGGGCTGCTGGCGCCGGGGCTGACCGGACGCCGGATCGGCGTCCTGGCCGGGGCGGCGCTGTTCATCGTCGCGGCGGCCGTGGTGGCGTGCGCCCGGCGCGAGCGCTACGCCGGGCTCGCCCGCTCCGCCGTCCGCGCCGGCAAGCACGACGTGCTGCAGGACCGTGCGGTGAGCGTGCGCAACTGGCGCCGCGGACACCGCTGGTGGCTGCTGCTCGGCTTCGCCGTCGCGCTCGGCGGGTCCTTCGCCGTGCCCGCCGCGGGCGGCATGCTGCTCGCCGGGTGCGGCGTCGGGCTGCGGCTGAAGGCGGCCTGGCTCGGGCGGCTGGAGAGGGCCGGGGACGCCCTGCTGTGGGTGCGGGTCGACCGGCTCGCCGCGAACGGCGGCCGTCCGGCCGGCCAGGCGGTCGAGGAGTACCGCAGCACGGGCATCGCGGCGGGCGACGCGGCCCCGGGCGGGGCGCGGCGCCGCACCGCGGCGCTCGTCTGAGGGGCGGGCGGTCAGACCTCCAGCTCCTCCTCGATCCTCTTCAGCTGGTGGCGGGCCATCGCCAGGTTGGCCCGCTTGCCGTCGAGCACCAGGTAGAGGAAGAGACCGTTGCCGCCGCGGCCGCTGAGCAGGCGGATCAGGTGGTACTGGTCGGACAGCGTGATCAGGATGTCCTCGATCTGGCCCTTGAGCCCCAGGTGCTCCATCGTGCGCATCTTGGCGCGGACGACATCGGTGTTGCCGGCGGCGGCGACGTTGAGGTCGAAGCTCTTGCCGCCGCCCATCGTGCCGAGTGCCATGCCGCTGGTGTAGTCGACGAGCGCGACGCCGGTCGCGCCCTCGATGGAGGCGAGCGCTTCCTTCAGCGCGGTCTCGGTGTTGGCCATGACTGTGGTTCCTCTCGGTTCAACTGTGCGTGTCGGTAACCGGGTTGTGCGTGTCGGTAACGGGGTCGGTGGTCGTCGGGCGGGGTGCGCGCGCGGTTCCGGTCCGGGCGCCGGCGCCCTTGGCGGCGGTCTTCGCGGCCCTGGCCTGCCGCGCGGACGCCGTGCCCGCCCGGCGTTCCTCCAGGAGTTCGCCGATGCGGGCGCCGGCTCGGCGGCCCTCCAGCAGGAGGCGGCCGACGTTGACGCGGTCCTGGGCGAGCAGGGTCAGTACGGCGGTGGCGCCGGCCGCGTACGTGGCGACGTAGCCGTACCGGCCGCGCACCAGCAGTTCGCGGAAGTCGCCCTGCCCCGTCGCGTCCGCCAGCTTCACCGCGAGGCCGTGCGCGCTCGTGATCAGCACGGCCACGTCCTCCGGTGCCACGCCGGGGGTGTCCTGGGCGAGGACGACGCCGTCGGCGCCGGTCGCGAGGGCGCCGGTGAGCTGGGGCACTCGGGCCCGCAGACGGCGCAGCTCGTCGAGGACGTCTGGGTCGGCAGCCATCCGGGGTCTCCTCTCAAAGGGCCTCCAGCGCATCCCTGAGCCTCTTCAGCAAGGTGATATGGGGGTCGGTCGACAAGTGCGCCGGCAGCGGGCCGGCGAGGTCGGGGGGCGGTTCGCCGCCGGGGGCGGGACCGCGGCCGGGCGCGGGAGCGGGGGAGGTGGCCGGAGCGGAGCCGGTCGCGGGGGCGGGCGCGGGGGCGGGCGCGGGGGCGGGCGCGGGGGCGGTCCCGCGGCCGGTGGTGGGGCCGCGTACGACTCCGGCCGCGGTCAGCCGCCGTACGTCCACCAGCGTGTGGAAGGCCGGCCGGCCGAGCTCCCGGGCGATGTCCGTGGCCGTGCGGACGCCGTTCACCCGGTCCAGTACCGCCCGCTGGCGGCGGGTGAGGGCGGGGGCCGCGGCGAGGCCGGTGCGCAGCAGCGGGACGTCGTCCGTGCGCGGATCCGGCCAGATGCGGTGCAGCAGGTCGCGGCGGCGCAGGGTCTCGCGCTCCACGGCCTCCACGGGGACGGGGCGCACGGCCCCGGGCCGGACGGCGTCGCCGTAGCGGAACCGGCCGGGGGTGCTGCTGGGTGCCAGGGCGAAGAACGCCGCGTCGTACAGGGCGGCCAGGTGGCACATCTCCAGCGTGCCGAAGGGGAGCCGGCCGCTGTCGGCCAGCGCGCGGGCGGTGTGCAGGCGGTCGCCGCCGGCCGCGGCGAGCGCCTGCCGCCAGGTGCCTGCGGCGAGCGTGCCGTGGGCGGTGAGCAGGACGTCCAGTCCGGGCGCCGCCGGGCTCTCGGCGTCCACCACCAGGCCCTCCGCGAGGTGGAGCGTGCCGCGCTCGCGGACCAGGACGCCGGTGGCCCGCTCGGCGGCGAGCCGGGTCAGCATGGGGGAGACCCCGACCCGGCCGCGCTCGCGTGCCTCCGCCCACTGCCGCACGGGCAGTCTCGGGGGTTCGGTCGTCCCGACGACGGTCATGCCAGCACCAGCCGTTCGGCCATCTCGCCCAGGCGGATGCGGGCCAGCGCCAGGTTGCCCTCCGCGCGGGCCAGCCACAGGTGCAGCACCACGCTGCCGTCGAAGGACGTCCCCACGAACCGCAGCACGTGGTAGCTGTCCCGGTTGCTGAGAATGAGGTCCTCGACCGGCGGATCGACGTCCGCGCCCGCGGCGCCGTCGGGACCGTCGGCGGGCGCGAAGACGTGCTGCTCCGCGGCGAGGCGGGCGATCTCGGCGGCCTCGGTGGCGGCCGCCTCGTGATCGCCCCCCGGCGACTCGCCCACGCTGCCCAGGGCAAGCCCGCTGATCCAGTCGACCAGTGCGGCGCCCCGGGCACCGGGCAGTCGCATGGCTTCCAGCAGGCACTCGTCGATTCCGGGCACCGTGGCTCCCCTCCCGCCTGGGGTTCGGCTGAGTGACGCCGAAACTACGCAACGTGTGCGCGACGGGTGAGGCTTCCGGCATTTTCCGGCGGAACATGCTCCGGACCACTAGGGTGGGACGATTTTCCAGGTCGCGAAAACCCCCGAAATCAAGGGGAGTGCAGAGTCGCGGCCATGCGTCAACGGCGACTGGAAGCGCCCAGGGTGGTGAGCGAACCGGCGTGCGCCCCTCCCGACTCGGCGACCACCTCGGCCAGGCTCTGCTCCTCCCGCACGGTCGCGAAGGCGACGCCGCCGCGGCCGTCCGGGGCGAAGCCGTGGATCGCGGGCCGGACCAGGGAGTTGTAGGCGTAGTGGTGCGCGAAGTAGTACGCGCCGGTGTCCAGCGCCGCCACGTGGTCGCCCTGTTCGAGCAGCGGGAGGGGACGGGCCTCGGCGAGCAGGTCGCCCGCGAAGCACGCCGGGCCGGCGACGTCCTGCACGACCGGCGGCCCCTGCTTCGGCCGCCCCTCGGCGTCGTACGCGGCGACGCGCAGCGGCCAGGCCCCCGGCACGTACACCGTCCGCGTCGCCACCTGCACGCCCGCGTGGGTCACCGCGACCGGCCGCCCGCCGGCGCTCTTGGCGTACTCCACCCGCGCCACCACCGTGCCGTGCTTGGCCAGCAGCGACCGCCCGAACTCGGTGACCAGCCCGTACCGTCCGTCGAACAGCCCCGGCACCGTCTCCCGCAGCAGCCGCGCGTACTGCGCGTACGTCGGTGTCGTCGCGTCCGAGGCGAAGTTCACCGGCAGGCCGCCGCCGATGTCGATCGTGTCGACCTGCCGCCGCCCGACGTGCCGGTTGATCTCCTCGGCGAGCGCGTACGTCTCGGCCACGCCCCGCGCCATCAGCGGCAGCGGGACGCCCTGCGACCCGGTGTGCGCGTGCAGCCGGGTCAGCCACGGCCGCTCGGCGTACGCCCGCACCACCCAGGCGCGCGCCCCCTCGTCGCGCAGCGCCACACCGAACTTCGAGGTCTCGGTGGCCGTCGACAGCGCCTCGATGGCGCCCCCGCCGACCTGCGGGTTCACCCGGAGCCCGAGCGGTGAGCGGCCGGCGGCGGACCCGATCAGGCCGTCGATGCGCGCCAGCTCCTGCGGATTGTCGGCGTTCACCGCGATCCCCAGCTCCAGCGCCTCGCGCAGCTCGGCCGGCGTCTTGGCGGGCGAGTCGAGGACCGTCCGGCCGGGCGGCACCCCGGCCGCCTGCGCGAGCGCCAGCTCGCCCGGGCTCGCCACCTCCGCGCCGATGCCCTCCTCGTGCAGCAGCCGCAGCACCGGCACCAGCGGGGTCGCCTTCACGGCGAAGGCGTGCAGCACCGGTGTGCCGGGGGCCACGACCGCCTCGAACGCGGCCCGCAGCCGCGCCGCCGACTCCCGGATGCCCGTGACGTCCAGGAGACCGACGATGGGGGTGGCGGGCCCGAGCAGCCCCTGCTCCACGGCGGCCCGCACGGCCTCGTCGCGGCGGGCGGCCCGGTCGTCGTGGGCGCCGTCGTCGTGCCGGGCGGCCCGGTCCTCGTGGCGGTCGTCGTCCCTGTCGCTCCGGCTCACCGCGGTCCCCGTCCCGTCGTCACCCATGGCCATGGGTCCAGCGAAACACCCGCGGCCCCGGCGCGCTGGCCCCTGGACGTATTGACTAGCTCTATTCAGAAAGTCAGGATGTGAATAACTGCAGTATGAATCCGGTCGCGATCCGCCAGGAGGCAGCCCCATGTCAGGACCCCGCCCCGTACGATCCCCCCGCGGTACGGAACTCAGCGCCCTGGGCTGGCAGCAGGAAGCCGCTCTGCGGATGCTGCAGAACAACCTCGACCCCGAGGTCGCCGAGCACCCCGACAAGCTCGTCGTCTACGGCGGCACCGGCAAGGCGGCCCGCGACTGGCGCTCGTTCGACGCGATGGTCCGCACGCTGAAGACCCTCAAGCAGGACGAGACCATGCTGGTCCAGTCCGGCCGCCCGGTCGGCGTCATGCAGACCCACGAGTGGGCCCCGCGGGTCCTCATCGCCAACTCCAACCTGGTCGGCGACTGGGCCACCTGGGAGGAGTTCCGCCGGCTGGAGGCCCTCGGCCTGACCATGTACGGCCAGATGACCGCGGGATCCTGGATCTACATCGGCACCCAGGGCATCCTCCAGGGCACCTACGAGACGTTCGCCGCCGTCGCCGCGAAGAGGTTCGGCGGCACCCTCGCCGGGACGATCACCCTCACCGCCGGACTCGGCGGCATGGGCGGCGCCCAGCCGCTCGCCGTCACCATGAACGACGGCGTGGCGATCTGCGTCGACTGCGACCCGCGCGCCATCGAGCGCCGCATCGAGCACCGCTACCTCGACGTGCGGGCCGACTCCCTCGACCACGCCCTCCAACTGGCCGTCGAGGCCCGTGACGCCCGCCGCCCGCTGTCCATCGGCGTCCTGGGCAACGCCGCCGAGCTCGTCCCGCAGCTCCTCGCCATGGGCGCCCCCGTCGACATCGTGACCGACCAGACCTCGGCCCACGACCCGCTGGCCTACCTGCCGCTCGGCGTCGCCTTCGAGGACATGGCCGAGGCCGCCGCCAAGGACCCGGCCGGGTTCACCACCCGCGCCCGCGAGTCGATGGCCCGGCACGTGGAGGCCATGGTCGGCTTCATGGACGCCGGCGCCGAGGTGTTCGACTACGGCAACTCCATCCGTGGTGAGGCGAAACTCGCCGGGTACGACCGGGCGTTCGCCTTCCCCGGCTTCGTCCCCGCCTACATCCGCCCGCTGTTCTGCGAGGGCAAGGGCCCGTTCCGCTGGGCCGCGCTGTCGGGCGACCCGGCCGACATCGCCAAGACCGACCGGGCGATCCTGGAGCTCTTCCCCGAGAACGAGTCCCTCGCCCGGTGGATCCGGATGGCGGGGGAGCGGGTCCACTTCCAGGGCCTGCCCGCCCGCATCTGCTGGCTCGGCTACGGCGAGCGGGACAAGGCCGGCGAGCGCTTCAACGACATGGTGGCGAGCGGAGAACTGGCCGCGCCGGTCGTCATCGGGCGCGACCACCTCGACTGCGGCTCGGTGGCCTCCCCCTACCGGGAGACCGAGGCGATGCTCGACGGGTCCGACGCGATCGCCGACTGGCCGCTGCTCAACGCCATGGTCAACGTGGCCTCGGGTGCCTCCTGGGTGTCCGTCCACCACGGCGGCGGCGTCGGTATGGGCCGGTCGATCCACGCCGGGCAGGTGACGGTGGCCGACGGCACGCCGCTGGCCGGGGAGAAGATCCGCCGTGTGCTCACCAACGACCCCGGCATGGGCGTCGTCCGGCACGTGGACGCGGGCTACGACAGCGCGGAGTCGGTCGCCCAGGAGCGCGGCGTGCGCATCCCGATGCGCGAGGGTGACGAGGCGTGAAGCGGCACGAGGGTGTGAGCCGGTTCGAGGACGCGGACAGGTACGCGGGCGGAACCGGCGCGCCATCGGCGGAAGCCGGGGCCCCGGCGCCGCCCGCCCCGGGCGCCGCCCCGGCCACCGCACAGGCCGCCGCACCGGCCGACGTGCCGGGGACCGCCGTGCGGCCCGTCGCGGCCGGCGACTCCTTCCACGAGATGTGGGACCGGCTGCGTCCCGTCGGCCGGCACTCCGAGTCCGGCGGCTACCGCCGGTTCGCCTGGACCGGCGCCGACGCCGAGTGCCGGGCCTGGTTCCGGGAGCAGGCGGACGCGCGCGGACTGACCCACGAGGTCGACCGCAACGGCAACCAGTGGGCCTGGCTGGGCGATCCGGCCCGGGGGGACGCCGTCGTCACCGGGTCGCACCTGGACTCCGTGCCCGACGGAGGGGCCTTCGACGGCCCCCTGGGCGTCGTGTCGGCCTTCGCCGCCCTGGACGAACTGCGCGGCCGGGGAGCGCGGTTCGCCAAGCCCGTGGCCGTCGTCAACTTCGGCGACGAGGAGGGCGCCCGGTTCGGGCTCGCCTGCGTCGGCTCACGGCTGACCGCCGGGAAGCTCACCACCCGGCAGGCGCACCTGCTGACCGACGCCGACGGCGTCACCCTCCCCCGGGCCATGGAGGCCGCCGGATACGACCCCGAGGCCATCGGGCCGGACCCGGAACGGCTCGCCCGCATCGGCGCGTTCGTCGAACTGCACGTCGAGCAGGGCCGGGCGCTGGACCTGTCCGGCGACCCCGTCGGCATCGCGAGTTCCATCTGGCCGCACGGACGCTGGCGGTTCGACTTCCGGGGCGAGGCCAACCACGCGGGCACCACCCGGCTGGCGGACCGCCGCGACCCCATGCTGCCGTACGCCGAGGCCGTGCTCGCCGCCCGCCGCGAGGCCCGGCCGGCCGGCGCCGTCGCCACCTTCGGCAAGGTCGCGGTCGAGCCGAACGGCGTCAACGCCGTCCCGTCCCTGGTGCGCGGCTGGCTCGACTCCCGCGCCGCCGACCAGGAGAGCCTGGACACCGTGGTCGCGGCGGTGGAGGCCGCGGCCCGCGACCACGCCCGGGAACACGGCGTCGACCTCGACGTCGTCCGTGAGTCCTTCACGCCGGTCGTCGAGTTCGACCACGCCCTGCGCGACGAGATCGGCCGCATCCTGGGAACCGGCGACCGGCTGAACGTGCCCGTACTGGGTACCGGAGCGGGACACGACGCCGGGATCCTCGCCGGGAGCATCCCGACCGCCATGCTGTTCGTGCGCAACCCCACCGGCGTCTCGCACTCCCCGGCCGAGTCCGCGGCCGAGGACGACTGCGCGGCCGGGGTGCTCGCGCTCGCCGACGTACTGGAAGGACTGGCCTGCAGGTGACGGCGACCCACACGTACTGGCTGGAGCACGCCTGGCTCGGCACCCACGTCGAGCCCGGTGTCGCCGTCGAGGTCGCGGACGGCCGCGTCACCGCCGTCCGGCGGGACACGCCCGCCCCGCCGCCCGGCGCCGCGATCCTGCGCGGCCTGACCCTGCCCGGCCTCGCCAACGCGCACAGCCACGCCTTCCACCGCGCCCTGCGCTCCACCGTCCAGGTCGGCTCCGGCACCTTCTGGACCTGGCGCGAGATCATGTACGCGACCGCCGACCGGCTCACCCCGGACACCTACCACGACCTCGCCCGCGCGGTGTACGCGGAGATGGCGCTGGCCGGTGTCACCGCGGTCGGCGAGTTCCACTACGTCCACCACGCCCCCGGCGGCACCCCGTACGCCGACCCCAACGCGATGGGCGAGGCGCTGATCGCGGCCGCCGCCGAGGCCGGCATCCGCATCACCCTCCTGGACGCCGCCTACTTCTCCTCCGGCTTCGGCGAGCCACCAGGCGCCCACCAGCTCCGCTTCTCCGACGGACACGCCGACGCCTGGGCCGAACGCTGTTCAGTTCTCAAGGAACGGGATCACGCGCGGATCGGAGCGGCGATCCACTCCGTGCGGGCCGTGCCCGCGGGCCAGCTGGCGACCGTGGCGCGGTGGGCCCAGCAGCGGAACGCGCCGCTGCACGTCCACCTGTCCGAGCAGCCCGCCGAGAACGACGCCTGCCGGGCCGCCCACGGCTGCACGCCCACCCGGCTGCTCGCCGACCACGGCGTCCTCGGCCGGCGCACCACCGGCGTCCACAACACGCACCTCACCGACGAGGACATCGCCCTGATCGGCGGCAGCTCCACCGGCACCTGCATGTGCCCGACCACCGAGCGGGACCTCGCCGACGGCATCGGACCCGCCGCCGCCCTGCAGGCCGCGGGCTCCCCGCTCAGCCTCGGCTCCGACAGCCACGCCGTCATCGACCTGCTGGAAGAGGCGCGCGCCATGGAGCTGGACGAACGGCTGCGCACCCGCACCCGCGGCCACTGGACGGCCGCCGCCCTGCTGCGCGCCGCCTCCGCCGACGGCCACGCCGCGCTCGGCTGGGACGGGGCCGGCCGGATCGAACCGGGCGCGCTCGCCGACTTCACGACGATCGCGCTGGACTCCGTCAGGACGGCCGGCGCGCTGCCCCGGCTCGGCGCCGAGACCGCCGTATTCGCCGCGACGGCGGCCGACGTACGGCACACGGTCGTCGCGGGCCGGCACATCGTGCGCGACGGGGCGCACACCCTGGTGCCGGACGTGCCGCAGGCCCTCGCCCGGGCCGTCGCGGCTCTGCGCGAGGGAACCCCACCATCACCGAGGACGCCATGAGCAGCAGCACAGCCAGCAGCACGGCCATCGTCAACATCGCCACGCTGATCACCAACGACCCCTCCCTCGGTGACGGATCTCCCCTCGGACTGGTCCAGGACGCGGCGCTCGTCATCGAGGGCGACCGTGTCGTGTGGACCGGTGAGTCAAGCAAAGCACCCGCCACTGACAACCGGGTCGACGCCGAGGGCCGGGCGGTCCTCCCCGGCTTCGTCGACTCGCACTCCCACCTGGTCTTCGCGGGGGACCGGACCCGGGAGTTCAACGCCCGCATGTCCGGCCGGGCCTACCGCGCGGGCGGCATCCGCACCACCGTCGCCGCCACCCGCGCCGCGAGCGACGAGGAACTGGAGGCAAACCTCACCCGCTACCTCGCCGAGGCCCTGCGCCAGGGCACGACCACCATGGAGACCAAGTCCGGCTACGGCCTGACCGTCGCCGACGAGGCCCGCGCCCTGCGCATCGCCGCCCGCCACACCGAGGAGGTCACCTACCTCGGCGCCCACGTCGTCCCCGAGGAGCACGCCGACGACCCGGCCGGCTACGTCGGCCTCGTCACCGGCGAGATGCTCGACGCCTGCGCGCCGCACGCCGGCTGGATCGACGTCTTCTGCGAGAAGGGCGCCTTCGACGGCGACCAGGCCCGCGCGGTCCTCACCGCCGGCCGGGCCCGGGGCCTCCGTCTCCGCGTCCACGCCAACCAGCTCTCCCACGGCCCCGGCGTGCAGCTGGCCGTCGAGCTGGGCGCGGCCAGCGCCGACCACTGCACCCACCTCACCGACGCCGACGTCGACGCCCTCGCGCACGGCGACACCGTGGCGACCCTGCTGCCCGGCGCGGAGTTCTCCACCCGCGCCGAGTGGCCGGACGCCCGGCGCCTGCTGGACGCCGGGGCCACCGTCGCGCTGTCGACGGACTGCAACCCGGGCTCGTCGTTCACCTCGTCGATGCCGTTCTGCGTCGCGCTCGCCGTACGGGACATGCGGATGACGCCGGACGAGGCGGTGTGGTCCGCCACGGCGGGCGGGGCGGCGGCCCTGCGCCGGGACGACATCGGCCACCTCCGGCCGGGCGCGTACGCGGACCTGATCGTCCTCGACGCGCCGAGCCACGTCCACCTGGCCTACCGCCCGGGCGTCCCGCTGGTCACCGGCGTCTGGCGGCGGGGCAGGCGGCTCCACTGACCGGTGGGCCGCTCCCCGGCGGGCCGCTCCCCGACGGACCGCCGGGAGCGGCCGCCGGGAGCGGCCGGTGGGCGCGCGTCCATGAAGAAGACCATGAAGACGTCCATGAAGACGTCCGTGAGGGCCACCGGGAGCGGTCCGGTCCGCCGCCCGTCGGCGGGCGTCACTCCTCGACGGTCAGCCCCTTGCGCAGCCGCACCAGCGTCCGCGACAGCAGCCTGGAGACGTGCATCTGCGAGATGCCCAGCTCCTCGCCGATCTCCGACTGGGTCATGCCCGCCACGAAGCGCAGGGAGAGGATCTTCCGGTCACGCGGCGGCAGCCCGGCGATCAGCGGCTTCAGCGACTCGACGTACTCGATGCCCTCGATGCCGTGGTCCTCGTAGCCGATGCGGTCCGCGAGCGCGCCCTCCGCGTCGTCCTCCTCCGGCTGGGCGTCCAGCGAGGAGGCGGTGTACGCGTTCGACGCCGCCATGCCCTCGACGACCTCGTCGTTGGAGATGCCGAGACGTTCGGCCAGCTCCGCCACCGTCGGCGCGCGGTCCAGCTGCTGGGCCAGCTCGTCCCCGGCCTTGGCCAGGTCCAGCCGCAGTTCCTGGAGCCGGCGCGGGACGCGCACGGACCACGACGTGTCGCGGAAGAATCGTTTGATCTCGCCGACGATGGTCGGCATGGCGAACGTGGGGAACTCCACCCCGCGCGAGAGCTCGAAGCGGTCGATCGCCTTGATCAGGCCGATGGTGCCGACCTGGACGATGTCCTCCATCGGCTCGCTGCGGGAGCGGAACCGGGAGGCGGCGAACTTGACCAGGGCGAGATTCAGCTCCACGAGGGTGTTGCGGACGTAGGCGTACTCATGGGTGCCCTCCTCGAGGGACTCCAGCCGCTCGAAGAGGGTCTTGGAGAGGGCGCGGGCGTCGACCGGTCCCACCTCGTCGTACGGGGGGATCTCCGGGAGCCCGGCAAGCCCGGCGGCAGCGTCCGCGTCGGCGTCCTCTGCGAGATCCAGAGGTTCCGGAAGGGGGGCCGGCGTCTCCTGACGGGAACGCGATGCGTCGAGCCGGGGTGACATGGTGTCCTCCATCGTTCTCGGCATATGGCTGCCGAAGCCAGTACCTGCACTGCGGTGTGCGGCGCCTCCAAAGCCGGCCGTGTCGGTTGCGTGTTTATCTAGCCCTACCCGCTTCCCCGAGCCCCTCGCAAGTGAGCTACGTGCTGATATGTCCGTTAGCTTGGGGTTGTTCGGGTGTCGGAGAGTGTGGAGAAGGCGTAGTGTTCGAGGGCGTCAGTCAGCAGCCTCGACGTCGGGAGAGAGAGACGGCATGGACCGCGGGACGGTCGGCAGCGCACAGTCTGGCCGGCTACTGGTGGAGGTTCGGGAAGAGGGCTCCAGCGCCGTCGTGACCCCGGCGGGCGAGTTGGACCACCACACGGCCGATCTGTTGCGTGAGCCGCTCGAGGACTGCCTCGACAAGGGACGCAAGCGGCTTGTCGTGGACTGCTCACGGCTGGAGTTCTGCGACTCCACCGGGCTCAACGTGCTGCTCGGCGCGCGGCTGAAAGCCGAGGCCGCGGGCGGCGGGGTGCACCTCGCGGGGATGCTGCCCGTGGTCGCACGGGTCTTCGAGATCACGGGGGCGGACGCGGTGTTCGCCATCCATGACACGCTGGAGGCGGCCCTCGCCGACGAGGCCGAAGAGGCGGGCTGACCCGGCCGGGCGTCCGGCCGGTCCGGTGCCGGGCCCCGGGCGCCCCTGCACGACCGGCACTTTTCCGGGCGTCACGCCTTCCGTGCCGAACCGAGGGGTGTTCCACCGGTCCGGTCGGGCAGGAGACATCCTGAAACATTGTCGGCAGGCAGAGCGGCGCATCCGTCGCCCGGCCGCGTACTGACTCCTGAATGATGAACTGGTGAATCGGTGAGGTGAAGCGCTGATGAGCACCACCCGGCCTTGCTCGCCGGGCGACCGCGGCCCGGAGCCCAGCGGCGCTTCCGGGGCGTCCGAGGGGTGCGTGCCCGTGACCGGGGCGTCCGGCGGGGACGTGGCCGCGTCGTCAGCGGCATCCGCATCGTCAGCGGCATCCGCATCGCCCGGGGGGCGCCAGGTCCGCAGACTGAGTTTCGACGGCGAGAGCGGGGTCGTGCCGCTCGCCCGCGACTTCACCCGGCAGGCGCTGTACGCATGGGGGTGGCTGCCCGCCGCCACCGCCGACCGGCGGGCCGCCGCCGAGGACGTCCTGCTCGTCGTCTCCGAACTGGTCACCAACGCCTGCCTGCACGCCGAGGGGCCGGACGAACTGGGCATCACCTGCGACAACAAGGTGATCCGCGTGGAGGTCTCCGACCGCGGCGGGGGTCAGCCGGCCCCGCGCAACCCGCACCGCGCGGGCCGTCCCGGCGGCCACGGCATGTTCATCGTGCAGCGGCTGTGCCTGGACTGGGGAGTCGTGCGCACGCCGGGAGCGGCGGGCAAGACCGTCTGGGCGGAGCTCGGCGCACCGGCCTGAGCACGCCCTGAGCCGGCCGCTGCCCGGCCGTACCGCGTGCGGGTCGGGCCGCCCCCGCCTCGGCGTGTGCGCCGATCGCGGTCCCGGTCGGGCGCCCGTGCCCGTCGTCCCGGACGCGTGAGTCACCGGGGCCCGGCCCCGACGCCCCGGCGGCGGGGCGTCGGAGCGTCGGGCGAACGTCGACTCCCCCGTACACACCCCGGATCCGCACAACTCCGGTCCGTACCGTGTCTTCCCCTCTTCCGGCCCCGGGCGTACCTTGACGGCCCGATCTGATGTGCCGTCAGGAAGCGTCAGGAGACAGGAAAGGGAGCGGAACCGTGTCGTACCGGAAACGAACCGCCGCGCTCGCGTCCGCCGCGGCCCTGGCCGGCTCGGCGGTGCTGATGGCCGCCCCCGCAGCCCATGCCGAGGTCGTCGACGTCGACTACCGGTGCAAGACGCCGATCGGCGACAAGAGCGCCGTCTCGCCCATCGACATGAAGGGCGTCAAGAGCGGCAGCGGCTACCGGATCACCATGTCGTGGCGGAAGGGCGTCTCCTCCAGCCCGGTCGAACTGGGCAAGGGCGCGATGAACCCGAGCGCCACCATCGAACTGGGCGGCGCCGACAGCGGCACCCTGTCCGTCACCGGCCCCGCCAACCAGGCCGCCATCCCGGCCGACACACCCATCAAGATCAGTGACCTGTCGGGCACGTACACCCCGAAGAAGACCGGCAAGGTCACCTTCACCGCGGGCGTGCTGACCATCAAGGCGCTCGGCACGACCACCACCTGCACGCCGTCGAACAACCCGGGACCGTCGCTGACCCTCGACGTGACGGCAGCGGGCGGCGGCGGCTCCTCCGGCGGCACCCAGAGCGGTGCCGGTACCGGTACCGGTGCCGGTACCGGTACCGGCGACAGCCTCCCGCAGACCGGCCCCGAGGACTCGGCGATCGCCCTCGGCACCCTCGGCGGCACCGTGCTGCTCACGGGCGCCGCGGGCGCGCTGTGGCTGACGCGGCGCCACCACCGGACGGCGCGCCGCTGACCCCGACCGCCCGAACGAGGCCGCCCGAACGAGGCCGCCCGAATGAGGCCGCCCGAATGAGGCCGTACGAACGAGGCCGCCGCGCCTTCCCGCTGGAGCCGCCGATGCCGTCCGCCGCCCGTGTCGCCCTGTGCCTGCCCGCCCTGCTCCTGCTGACCCCCGCCCCGGCGGCCTCCGCGGCCGACGGCTGGTCGCTCGCGCCCACCGGCGGCTCCCGCCCCGCCTTCTACGCCGAGGGCCCCGAGGGGACGGTCCTGCGGGACACGGTGTCCGTGACGAACCGCGGCGGGCGGGCGGTCACCGTGCGGCTGTACGGCACCGGCGTCCACGTCGTCTTCGCCGCCACCCGGGTCCGGGTCCCGGCCCGCACCCGGGCCGAGGTGCCCTTCACCGTGACCGCCTCCCGCGACCGGACCGGCGAGATCGTCGCCCGTGACGCCGACGGCCGCTCCCGGTCGGTGCCGCTGCGGCTGAGGTCCGGCGGGCCCGCCCTGCCCGCGCTGACCGTCGAGCGGGTGACCGTACGCGCCGACGGCATCGCCTACGAACTGGTCAACCGGGGCACGACCGTCCTGGCGCCCCGGCTCGCCGTGCACGCCGACGGCCTGTTCGGCGCGGTCCTCGACCGGCCCCCGCGCAGCCTGCCCGTCCGGTTGCCGCCCGGCCGCCGCCTGAGACTCACCGAGCCCTGGTCCGGCCGTCCGGCGCTGGACGCGGTCGACGTGCGGCTGACGGTGACGGCTGCGGGCGGGGCGCGCGACAGCGCGGCGACGCGGGCGCGTTTCGTGCCCCGGGGCGCGGTGCCGGGGGCCGCCGGGGCGGTGGCGGCCGCGGGCGCCCTGTTCGCCGTACGGCGTCGGGCGCGCCGTCCGGGTGGCGCCGCGCCCGGGTCCCCGCTCCCGGCGCGGACCGAGCCGACGGGAGCGGGGACGTGAAGGGCGCGGTGCGGATCGCGGCGCTGGCGGCGGCGCTGGCGGCGGCGCTCGCCCTGCTGCTGCCGACGGCGGCGGGCACGGCGGTGGCCGCCGACGGGCCGGCCGTCCGGCTGTCGACGTCCCAGGCGGGCACCGGCGGCTCGGTCACCGTCCGCGGCAGCGGCTGGCGGGCGCACACGCTGCTGATGGTGCTGATCTGCGGGCAGGCCGTGCCGTCGCGCGGCGTGCCAGGCGGCACCAACTCCTGCGCCAACGCCGACGGCCGGGCCGTCACCACCGACGCCCACGGCTCCTTCAGCCGGAAGCTGCCGGTCGCCGAGCCGCCGGTGCCGTGCCCGTGCGTGGTGCACGTGGCCACCGTGACCGGCGCGCGGGCCCAGGCCGACGCCGTCTTCCAGGTGGCCGGGCACGCCGTCGAACCGCTGCCCGCCCGCCCGGCCGGCGGACGCCTGTCGGTCCTCACCGACACCCGGCTCGACGGCTCCGGCGGCCTGCTCACCTGGTTCGGCGCCCCGCCCGCGCGCACGCTGGTCCTCACCGTCGGCAACGTCGGCACGTCCGCCGTGAAGGACCCGGTCTTCCAGGTCGGCACCTCGCACGGCGTGTTCGCCCCGCAGTGGGAGGACCAGCGGTGGCGCGGCACGATCCGGCCCGGTGAGCGCGCGCGGATCGAACTGCCCGTCGAGCTCACGGGGGGCGCGCACGGCGACTACACCGTCTCCCTCAAGTACGGCGGGAAGGTCCTCGCCGAACAGCCCTGGGGCGTGGGGCGTCCCTGGGGCGTGACCCTGTTCTGGGTGCTGGCGTTCCTGGTCGTGCCGGCCGCGGTGTTCCGGGCCGGCATGGCCCTGGTGGACCGGGTCCGGCCACGGCGCGCCGGCGGCGTCCGGCACCGCGGTCCGCGCCTGCCGGTACCTGGCCCGCGCCTGCCTGGATCCGGCCCGCGCCTGCCGGGGATCGCCCGGCGTCTGCCGGGGCTCGCCGCGCGTCTGCCGCGGTTCGCCGCGCGGGCGGAACAGGCACCACCCTCCGCTTCGACCCTGCCGTGGTTCACCCCGGACTCCGATCCGGGGGCGGCCGGTCGGCTCTCCGCACCGCACGACGACAGCCCGACGAGTCACACGACTCCCACCAGGAGGAAGGGACCCCCGTGAGCGAGCGAAGGAGAGTCACGCCGGCCGGCCGGCTGAGAGCGGGTGCCGTGGGCGCCGTGACGGTGCTCTGCGGCGCGGGCGCGCTGCTCGGCCTGACGGCCGGTTCCGCGCGGGCCGCGGAGGTGTCGTACGCGACGCACTGCGTGCCGCCCGCCGGCATCGACCCCGTCGACGGCACCACGAAGGTCGACATCATCGCCCCCGCCACGGCGAAGGTGGGCGACACCGTCGACATCGTGTGGAAGTTCGTGCAGGCCGCGTCGAAGAACCCGGACATCATCGATCTGCCCGCGAATTCCGTCCAGCCGTCCGGCACCCTCAAGGCGGCCGGCGCGCAGACCGCCGACGTCACCGTGCGGGGGCCGCGGGAGAACCCGGCGATCCCCAAGGGCGGCGCCATGGTGCTGTCCGACATGAAGGGCACCCTGAAGCTCACCGCGCCCGGCGAGGTGACGCTGACGCCGGGCGCGTACACCGTCAACGCGATGTCGACGAACACCGTGTGCACACCCACCGGGACGGTGCAGAAGGCGGCGACCATCGAGGTGACGGCGGGCGGCGGCGGCACCTCCAGCGCCTCGCCCACCGGATCGGGCACCGCGTCGCCCACCGGATCGCCCACCGGGGCGCCGTCCGGGACGGGCACGCCGAGCGCCTCGCCGTCGGGCGGGGACGACGGGGGCACGGACACCGGCGGCTCGGGTTCGGGCGGGCAGACCGACTTCACCGGCAAGCAGGTCGACATCCCGTACACCTGTCAGTCCCCCATCGGGGAGAAGAAGGCGACCTCGCCGATCCGGATCGACGCCAGGAAGGACGGCGGCGGCTTCGGCCTCACCGTGCGGTTCGGGAAGTCCGTGATGAACAGCCCGGCCGACATCCCCAAGGGCTCGGTCAAGCCGTCGATGGAGGTGGTCCTGGGCGGCGCGGACAAGGGCACCGTGCACGGGGCGGGGCCGGTGAACGCCGAGGACATCAAATCGGGCGACCCGATCGCGATCCCCGACCTGACCGGTACCTACAAGCCGGGCGCGACCGGCAGGTCGACGCTCTCCCCGGGCGTGCTGACCATCGAGGCCCTCGGCACCACCACGACGTGCACCCCCGACAGGACGGCGGTCTCCCTGACCCTGGACACCACGCAGCAGGCGAACGGCGCCTCGGGAGGCTCGGGCGGCTCGTCGGCGATCGGCGGCTCGGCGTCGTCGGACGGCGGACTGGCGGCGACGGGCGCGGACGACCACGGCGCCCTGAAAGCCCTGGGCCTGGTCGCCGGCACGGCGGTCCTGCTGGGCGGCGCGGTGTTCACGTTCCTGCCGGGCCGCCGCACCCGCTGACGGCGGAGGGCCGCCGTACCCGGTGGGTGCGGCGGCCCCTTCGGCGCTGCCCGGCGCGCGGCGCGGCGCGCGGGCGGCGGGCGGCGGTCAGTGCACGTCGCCCATGAGGGCCTTCACCTTCCGGCGGTACATCCACACCGCCACGCCGGCCACGGCGGCGAGCGCGGCCTCCAGGGCCACGATGCCCGTCTTGTTCAGGTCGACTCCGGCGATGGAGAGCAGGCCGGTCGTGGCGTCGCCGGCGGTGACGGCCAGGAACCACACGCCCATCATCTGCGAGGCGTACTTCGCGGGCGCCATCTTCGTCGTCACCGACAGACCCACCGGCGACAGCGTCAGCTCGCCGACCGTCTGCACGAAGTAGATGCCGACCAGCCACAGCGCGGCCGCCTTGTGACCGCCGTCCGCGATCGCCAGCGGGGCGAGGAAGAGGAAGAAGGACGCGCCGATCAGCACCAGGCCCATCGCGAACTTCACGGCGGTGCTCGGCTCCTTGCCGCGCCGGGCCAGAGCCAGCCAGGCCCAGGCGAACAGCGGCGCCAGCGCCATGATCATGACCGGGTTGACCGACTGGTACCAGGAGACCGGGAACTCCCAGCCGAAGACCGTGTTGTCCGCCGAGGACTCGGCGAACAGCGACACCGTCGAGCCGCCCTGGTCGTAGATCATCCAGAACACGGCAGCGGCGACGAAGAACCAGATGTACGCCGACATCTTCGACTGCTCGGCCCGGTCCAGCTCCCGGTCCCGCTTGATGCGGGCGATGACCAGCACCGGGATGATCAGCCCGGCCAGGGTGATCGGCACCAGCAGCCAGTTCAGCGTGTAGTGGCCGGAGAAGCCGACGATCGCGTAGAAGACGACCGCCACCGCGGCCCAGAACGCCGACTTGCGCAGGGTGGCCGCCTTCTCCGCGGCCGACAGCGGGGTCGGCACCAGGCTCGAGCGGGCGCTGAGGTGGCGGCCGCCGAGCAGGAACTGGGTGAGGCCCAGCGCCATGCCGAGCGCGGCCAGCGCGAAGCCCAGGTGCCAGTTGACGTTCTCGCCGACCGTGCCGATGACCAGCGGCGCGACGAAGGCGCCCAGGTTGATGCCGATGTAGAAGACGGTGAAGCCGCCGTCGCGGCGCGGGTCGTCCGGGCCGTCGTAGAGGTGGCCGACCATCGTGGAGATGTTGGCCTTCAGCAGACCGGAACCGATCGCGACCAGGCCGAGGCCCGCGTAGAAGGTGCCCGCGTTCGGCAGGGCCAGGGTGAGGTGGCCGAGCATGATGACCGTGCCGGCCACCGCGACCGTCCTGCGGGGGCCGAGCACGCGGTCGGCGAACCAGCCGCCGGGCAGGGCGAGCAGGTACACGAGCGACAGGTACACCGAGTAGATCGCGGTCGCCGTCGCCGTGCTCAGATGCAGGCCGCCCGGGGCCACCAGGTAGAGCGGGAGCAGGGCCTTCATGCCGTAGTAGGAGAAACGCTCCCACATCTCGGTCATGAAGAGGGTGGCCAGTCCGCGGGGGTGGCCGAAGAAGGTCCGCTCGGAACCGGGGGTGCCCGGGATCGCCGAGTCCTTCGTCAGGCTGGACGCCATGGTTGTGGTCCTTGCTGATCGTTCATTCCCAGGCCGGCGATGGCCGGCCGCACGCAAAAGAGACCTTCAGCGACATCCTTGCCGAAGGTCCCCGCGGTGCTACAGGCGTAGTTTCACCATACGGCAGGACAGAGTCGGAAATGGAAGGACTTGAGACGCGAATCACAGGTTGAGACGGAACCGCACGCCACTTTTCCAAGGTCTGCCGGTGATCGCACCTCGCACCCACAGGTTCGTACCGGTACGCCCAAAGGTAAGAACCGGGGACGGCGATCACACCGCGGCTCCTGACCGGGGCGGTCTACCATCACCTCATGACCCGTGTACTGCTCGCCGAGGACGACGCGTCCATCTCGGAGCCGCTGGCCCGTGCCCTGCGCCGGGAAGGGTACGAGGTCGAGGTGCGTGAGGACGGACCCACCGCGCTGGACGCCGGGATGCAGGGGGGCGTCGACCTGGTCGTGCTGGACCTCGGGCTGCCCGGCATGGACGGCCTGGAGGTCGCCCGCCGGCTGCGGGCCGACGGCCACACCGTGCCCATCCTCATCCTGACCGCGCGCGCCGACGAGGTGGACACCGTCGTCGGTCTGGACGCGGGCGCCGACGACTACGTCACCAAGCCCTTCCGGCTCGCCGAACTGCTCGCCCGCGTCCGGGCCCTGCTCCGGCGCGGCGCGGCGGAGCCGCAGCAGCCGCCCGCCACGCACGGCGTGCGCATCGACGTCGAGTCGCACCGCGCCTGGATGGGTGACGAGGAACTCCAGCTCACCGCGAAGGAGTTCGACCTGCTGCGGGTGCTGGTGCGGGACGCCGGCCGGGTCGTCACACGGGACCAGCTGATGCGGGAGGTCTGGGACACCACCTGGTGGTCGTCGACCAAGACGCTCGACATGCACATCTCCTGGCTGCGCAAGAAGCTCGGCGACGACGCGGCGAACCCCCGCTACATCGCGACCGTGCGGGGTGTGGGCTTCCGCTTCGAGAAGAGCTAGCCCTACAGGACGTTCCGGCCGCGCGCGCCGCGCCCTTGGCACACTGGTCGTCGTAGAGCCACTGCTCGGAGGGCCCCTGTGCGTCGTCGTCTCATCCAGTCCACGCTCGCCGTGGTGCTCGTCGTCATCGCCGTGTTCGGTGTGTCCCTGGTCATCGTGGAGACGCGGACGATCACCAACAGCGCCCGGGAACGGGTCGGCTCCGAGGCGCAGCGGCTGGCGAGCATCGTCGACAGCCGGCTCATCGGCGACGGCACGGTCAGCGCGGAGGTGCTGCGCGGCCAGGTCACCCAGGACCGCTACGCCCGGATCCGGATCCCCGGGCAGCAGGCCATCGAGGTCGGCGCCAGGCCGTCCGGCGAGGTCATCCGGGCCACGGCCAAGGGCGAGGAGGGCGAGACGGTCACCGTCGAGGAGCCCCGCTCCAGGGTGACCCGGGAGGTCGGCCGTACGCTGCTGATCATCGGCCTGGTGGCGCTGCTCGCGGTCGTAGCGGCGGTGCTGCTGGCCATCCGCCAGGCCAACCGGCTCGCCTCCCCGCTCACCGACCTCGCCGAGACCGCCGAACGCCTCGGCTCGGGCGACCCGCGCCCCCGGCACAAGCGCTACGGCGTCCCCGAGCTGGACCGGGTCGCCGACGTCCTGGACTCCTCCGCCGAGCGCATCGCCCGCATGCTGACCGCGGAACGCCGGCTGGCCGCCGACGCCTCCCACCAGCTGCGCACCCCCCTCACCGCGCTGTCGATGCGGCTGGAGGAGATCACCCTCACCGACGAGCTGGACACGGTGAAGGAGGAGGCCAACGTCGCGCTGACCCAGGTGGAGCGGCTGACGGACGTCGTCGAACGCCTGCT
This sequence comes from Streptomyces sp. H51, assembly GCF_035656535.1. Taxonomy (NCBI): domain Bacteria; kingdom Bacillati; phylum Actinomycetota; class Actinomycetes; order Kitasatosporales; family Streptomycetaceae; genus Streptomyces; species Streptomyces sp. H51. The sequence goes on along the minus strand of NZ_JAYMHD010000011.1, from coordinate 50,451 downwards.
GACGAACTCCCGCGACCCGCGCACCGGCTCCGCGGTCTCCTTCGACCTCGACGAGGTCATCCAGCAGCAGCTCGCCGAGTGGCGCCCTGCCTACCGCAGCGCCGGCCGCGCCATCGTCAGCTCCGGCAAGCGGCACCTCCAGGCGGTCGGCACGCCGGGGGCGGTCGCACAGGTGCTGGCGGCGCTGATCGAGAACTCGCTGATGCACGGCGGCGGCACGGTGGCGCTGCGCACCCGGGTGACCGGCAACCAGGCGGTCGTCGAGGTCACCGACGAGGGCCCCGGCGTGCCGGCCGACCTCGGGGCGCGGATCTTCGAGCGCACCATCAGCGGCCGCAACTCCACGGGCATCGGTCTCGCGGTCGCCCGGGACCTCGCGGAGGCGGACGGCGGACGGCTGGAGATGCTCCAGACGAAGCCGCCGGTGTTCGGGCTGTTCCTGTCCCGCACGCAGCCGCTGAAGAAGCCCCCGCACGAGGAGGAGCCGACGGTGCGGTGACCCGCCGCCCGGCTCACGTGCCGCCGCCCGGCTCACGTGCCGTGGTCCGGCTCACGTGCCGTGGTCCGGCTCACGTGCCGTGGTCCGGCTCACGCGCCGCCGGTCAGTTCGCGCGGTGCCGTCAGGCTGATGTGCCGCCGGTCAGTTCGCGCGCTGCCCGGCCTTCGACCGGCGCGCGGCGGTCCCGTCCGCCCGTCCCAGCAGCGACTCCGCGTCCGCGACGGCGGCCTCCACGGCCGGCAGCGTGCGGAACACCCAGGTGCGGTACGACCAGAAGCGGAACAGGGTCGCGATGCCGATGCCGACGACCTTGAAGACGTTGCGCTGCAGGGAGCTGTCCCAGCCGAAGCCGTAGATGGCCGCGTACAGGATGCCGTTCTCGATGACCAGGCCCACCACGCTGAACGCCAGGAACAGCGCCAGCTCCCGGGTGCGGGCGCTCTTGTCGCGGTCCCGGTAGGTGAAGTAGCGGAAACCCACGTAGTTGCAGGCGATGGCGACGACCGTCGCGATCACGTTGGCGCGCACGGCCTGCAGGCTGGTGAGGTGCCACAGCAGGTTCGACACGCCGAAGTTCACGACCGTGCCGAGCGCGCCGACGGCGCCGAATCTGGCGATCTCGTGGGTGAGCCTTCGCAGCCCGGAGGAACCAGGTTCCATGGTCGTGAAGGCTCCCGTCGGGTCGGTTGGGTCGACCTGGCCATGCTAACCACCCGCCTGTGCGATTGCCCGCGGATGAGCCGTCGGCCGGGGAAGAAGTACGCAAGAGCTGCGGAAAGGCTGCGGCAAGAAGGGAAAAACGGCCGTCGGCGGGGCCCGAGAGGGGACCCGGAGGGCGCCCGGAAGAGGGCCGGGAAGAGGGCCGGGAAGAGGGCCGGGAAGGGCGCCGGAGGAAGGCGGGAGCGGCCGGAAACCTCCCACCGCGGCGCGGCCGATACCCTAGGGGCGTGACGTTCCCGGTAGTCGGCATGGTCGGCGGGGGCCAGCTCGCTCGTATGACACACGAGGCGGGCATCCCGTTGGGCATCAGGTTCAAGCTCCTCAGTGACACTCCCCAGGATTCCGCGGCGCAGGTCGTCGGTGATGTCGTCGTCGGCGACTACCGCGACCTCGACACGCTGCGCGAGTTCGCGCGCGGGTGCGACGTGATCACCTTCGACCACGAGCACGTGCCCACCGAGCACCTGCGGGCCCTGGAGGCGGACGGCATCCCCGTGCGCCCGGGTCCCGACGCGCTCGTGCACGCCCAGGACAAGGGGGTGATGCGCGCCAGGCTCGACGCGATCGGCATCCCGTGCCCACGGCACCGGATCGTGAGCGATCCGGCCGACGTGGCTGCGTTCGCCGCTGAGGGCGACGGTTTTCCGGTCGTCCTGAAGACCGTCCGCGGCGGCTACGACGGCAAGGGCGTGTGGGTCGTGGACTCCGTGGAGGAGGCCGCCGATCCGTTCCGCGCGGGCGTCCCGGTCCTCGCCGAGGAGAAGGTCGACTACGTCCGCGAGCTCGCCGCCAACGTCGTGCGCTCCCCGCACGGCCAGGCAGTCGCCTACCCCGTGGTGGAGTCCCGGCAGGTCAACGGCGTCTGCGACACCGTGATCGCGCCCGCTCCCGGCCTCGACGACGACCTCGCGCTGCACGCCGAGCAGATGGCCCTGACCATCGCCAAAGAGCTGGGCGTCGTCGGCCATCTCGCCGTCGAGCTGTTCCAGACCCGCGACGGCCGCGTCCTGGTCAACGAGCTGGCGATGCGCCCGCACAACTCCGGCCACTGGTCGCAGGACGGCGCGATCACGTCCCAGTTCGCCAACCACGTCCGCGCGGTCCTCGACCTCCCGCTCGGCGACCCGCGCCCGCGCGCGAAGTGGACGGTCATGGTCAACGTCCTGGGCGGCGACTACCCGGACATGTACTCCGCGTACCTGCACTGCATGGCGCGCGACCCCCAGCTCAAGATCCACATGTACGGCAAGGACGTGAAGCCCGGCCGCAAGGTCGGCCACGTCAACACCTACGGCGACGACCTGGACGACGTGCTGGAGCGCGCCCGTCACGCTGCCGGCTACCTGAGAGGCACGATCACCGAATGAGCCCAGTCGTAGGCATCGTCATGGGGTCGGACTCGGACTGGCCCGTCATGGAGGCCGCCGCCAAGGCCCTGGACGAGTTCGAGATCGACTACGAGGTCGACGTCGTCTCCGCGCACCGGATGCCGCGCGAGATGGTCGCGTACGGCGAGCAGGCGGCCGACCGGGGCCTGAAGGTGATCATCGCGGGCGCGGGCGGCGCGGCCCACCTGCCCGGCATGCTCGCCTCCGTCACCCCGCTGCCCGTCATCGGCGTCCCCGTCCCGCTGAAGTACCTCGACGGCATGGACTCGCTGCTGTCGATCGTGCAGATGCCGGCCGGTGTGCCGGTCGCCACCGTCTCCGTCGCCGGCGCCCGCAACGCCGGCCTGCTGGCGGCCCGCATCCTCGCGGCGCACGACGAGGACCTGCTCTCCCGCATGCGCGACTTCCAGCAGGAGCTGAACGACCAGGCCACCGAGAAGGGCAAGCGCCTGCGCGCCAAGGTCGAGGGCAACGGCAACGGCTTCGGCTTCGGGAAGTGAGCGCGATGACCTCGCCCTCGCTGCCGCGGGCCCGGACCCTGCTGGGCGAGTTCCCGGTCGTCGACGGCCACAACGACCTGCCGTGGGCGCTGCGTGAGAAGGCCCGCTACGACCTCGACGCCCTCGACGTGGCCGTCCGCCAGGATGCCGCCCTGCACACCGACATCCCGCGGCTGCGCGAGGGCGGCGTCGGCGCCCAGTACTGGTCGGTGTACGTGCCGTCGGACCTGCCCGACCCGGTGCCGGCCACGCTGGAGCAGATCGACTGCGTACGGCGGCTGCTGGCGCGCCACCCCGAGGACCTGGCGCCCGCGCTGACGGCGGCCGACATGGAGTCCGCGCGCGGCGAGGGCCGCATCGCCTCCCTGATGGGCGCCGAGGGCGGCCACTCCATCGCGAACTCCCTGGGCACCCTGCGCGGCCTGTACGAGCTGGGCGTGCGCTACCTGACCCTCACCCACAACGACAACGTGGACTGGGCGGACTCCGCGACGGACGAGCCCGGCGTCGGAGGCCTGTCGGCGTTCGGCCGCGAGGTCGTCCGGGAGATGAACCGCCTCGGCATGCTGGTCGACCTCTCCCACGTGGCCGCCACGACCATGCGGGACGCGCTCGACGCCACCGCCGCCCCGGTGATCTTCTCCCACTCCTCCTCCCGCGCGGTGTGCGACCACCCGCGCAACATCCCCGACGACGTCCTCGAACGCCTCCCGGCCAACGGCGGGGTGGCGATGGTGACGTTCGTGCCGAAGTTCGTGCTCCAGGCGGCCGTGGACTGGACGGCCGCGGCCGACGAGAACCTGCGCGCGCACGGCCTGCACCACCTGGACACCGGTGCCGAGGCGATGCGGCTGCACCGGGCCTTCGAGGAGCGCAACCCGCGCCCGGTCGCCACGGTCGCGACGGTCGCCGACCACCTCGACCACATGCGCGAGGTCGCCGGCGTCGACCACCTGGGCATCGGCGGCGACTACGACGGCACCGCCTTCACCCCGGACGGCCTCGGCGACGTCTCCTGCTACCCCAACCTGCTGGCCGAACTGCTCGACCGCGGCTGGTCCACGGCCGACCTGGCCAAGCTGACCTGGCAGAACGCGGTGCGGGTGCTGGGCGCGGCGGAGGACGTGGCCCGTGACCTCCGGGCGACCCGCCCGCCGTCCCACGCCACCATCGACGTGCTCGACGGCTGATCGCCGGCCCGCCCCGGCGGCGACCGCGCGGCCGGGGCGGTACCCCCGAACGCACCGCCCACCAGGAAGCCCCGCGGGCGGCGTGCGACGGTGGCCGTACGGACACCGATCACGTACGGAGACCGCCATGGCAGACCTCCAGCCCCAACTGCACACCAGGACAGAGGTCGGACGGCTCGGCGATCTGCCCGGGCCGTTCCCCGCGGAGCCCTACGACGCCGAGGACGCGCCGTACGACGCCGAGGACGCGCCGTACGACGGCGAGGGCGAGCCGTACGACGGCGAGGGCGAGCCGTACGACGGCGAGGGCGAGGCATACGACGGCGCGGGCGGGCCGGAGGGCGACGCGGGTGACGAGGGCGGCGCGGGCCGGCCCGAGGGCGGAGCCGCGGCGGATCTCGTCGAGCGGGCCCATGCCCTGCTCGCCGACCACCCCGTCGCCGACGGCTACAGTGCCCTGCCCTGGGCGTTGCGGCACCTGGCCTGGTACGACCTGGAGGCCGGCGAGAGCGCCGTCGACACGGACGTGCCCCGGATGCGCGAGGGCCACGTCGGCGCGCTGTTCTGGTCGCTGCACCTGCCCGACGGGCTGACCGGGGACCGCGCGATCGGCGCGACCCTGGAGCAGCTGGACCTGATCGAGAACGTCACGCGGGCGCACCCCGAGGGCCTGCGCCTGGCCCGCACCGCCGGTCAGCTCATCGACGCCCGCCTGTGCGGCCGGGTCGCCGTCGTGCCCGGCCCGGCCGGCGCCTCCTGCCTCGGCGACTCCCTCGGCATCCTGCGCGCCCTGCACTCCCTGGGCCTGCGCGTGCTGACCCTGGCCGGCGTCTCGTGGGCGGGCGAGGCCGGGCTGACCCGGTTCGGCGAGGAGGTGGTGCGGGAGATGAACCGGCTCGGCGTCCTCGCCGACCTCTCCGGCGCCTCCCCGGAGACCGTGCGCCGTGCCCTCGTCGTCTCCAGGGCGCCGGTGGTGTTCACCCGCTCCGCCGCCCGCTCCCTGCGCCCCCACCCGGCCAACCTCACCGACGACCTGCTGGCCGAGCTGGGCGCGGCCGAGGGCGTGTGCATGGTGCCGCTGACCGCCGAGCAGACCGGCCCGAGCGTCCGGGACGTCGCCGATCACCTCGACCACGTCCGCGCCGTCGCCGGACCGGACTGCGTCGCCCTGTCCGGCACGTACGACGCGGGCACCGCCCACCCGCAGGAGCTCGGCGACGCCTCCTGCTACCCGCACCTGATCGCGGAGCTGCTGCGCCGCGACTGGCCGGAGACCGACATCGCCCTGCTGACCTGGGGCAACGTCCAGCGCCTGTTGCGCAGCGCCGACTTCACCGCCCGCGCCGCCCAGCAGCGCCGCGAGCCGTCGACGGCGACGATCGGCGAACTGGACGGCTGACGGCTGACCGCCCCGGTCCGGCGGCTGACGGCTGACGGACCGGGGCGGCCGGCGGCCGCATCGACGCGGGCGGCGCCGGACCGGACGCCGGACCGGACGCGGCCGACGGCCGGGCTCAGGAGTGCTCGATCCGGCAGAGGCAGAACGGATGCCCGGCCGGATCGGCGTACACCTGGAAGTCCTTCTTCTCCCGGTCCTCCAGGTCCAGCGGGCGCGCCCCCAGCGACAGCACCCGGTCGTGGGCCGCGTCGATCTCCTCCCACGTCGATCCGGCGTCGAAGTCGAGGTGGAACTGCTGGGAGTCGCGGTCCGCGCGCGGCCACCGCGGCGGGGCGTACCCCTCCGCCCGCTGGAAGGCCAGCCGCGGCCCGCCGGGCACCTGGAGGACGACCCAGTCGGGGTCCTCCCGCACGGGCGTACCGCCCACCACACCCGCGTAGAAGCGGGCGAGCGCGCCCGGGTCGGGGCAGTCGAGGACGACGGAGCGGAAGCGTGCCACGGTCACAGGGGACCTCCCGGTCAGCAGGCGCAGAGACAGAACGGGTGCCCGGCCGGGTCCGCGTAAACCCGGTAGCTCCGCGAACCGTCCCCGGCGTCCAGCACCTTCGCGCCGAGCCCCAGCACGCCCTTCTCGGCCGCGTCCAGGTCCGGGACGCTCAGGTCGAGGTGCAACTGCTGCGAACGGTCCGGCGCGGGCCACTCGGGCGCCACATGACCCGGCACGGCCTGGAAGGCCAGCGTCCGACCGCCGGGGGTCCTCAGGTCCACCCAGTCGTCGTCGCCCTCCACGGTGCCGCCCAGCACCTCGGCGTAGAAACCGGCGAGGGCACGGGGGTCCGGGCAGTCCAGTACGACGGCGCCCAGTTCGGCGAGAGCCATGGCTTCCTCCTAGAGACGTGGTCACCAGCGGGGTTACCCGCAATGACGGGTAACCGGTAACCGTTACCGCATGCTGCCGCATTGGAGGTAACCGCGCAACCGGTTTACCGGGAGGTAGCGTGCAGGCATGAGTGCGAGATCGGCTGCCCCGGGGAGCCTCGCCCTGGTCGAGTCCCTGGTGAACACGCTGGACATCCGGCCGGGCGCCGACGCGCTCGACACGGCGGAGGGCCGCGCGCGCTTCTCGCTCACCGAGGACGACGTCCCCGCGGCGCGCGAACTGCGCGAGTCGCTGCGGGCCGCGTTGCTCGCCCACGCGGGCCACCCGCCGCACGCCCCGGTCACGCCCCTGGGCGACCTGCTGGCGTCGGCCCCGCTGCGCGTGACGGTCGGCGCCGCCGACGGCGCGGCCGCCCTCGCCCCCGTCGACGGCACCCGTCTGCTCTCCCGGGTCGCCGCCGCCGTCGCCGAGGGACTGGTCGCGGGCACCTGGCAGCGGCTGAAGGCATGCGAGGCCGACGACTGCCACTGGGCGTACTACGACCGCAGCCCCGCGGGGCGCGGGCGCTGGTGCTCGATGCAGTCGTGCGGGGCCCGCGCGAAGATGCGCCGGTACCGGGCCAAGTAGGGTCCACCGGGTCGTTCCCCGGCCCGGGGAGGGGCCGTTGGTGCAGAATGCAGCAGGACGCCGGTTCGGCCGACTGAGCCTCGGCCGAACCGGCGTCCGTCTCCCGCTCGTTACGCGGTGGGCCGGCCCATCGCGCGGTACGTCCAGCCGGCCTTGCGCCACAGCGCCGGGTCGAGCGCGTTGCGCCCGTCGAGGATCAGCCGCGCCGCCGCCACCTCGCCCAGCTCCGCCGGGTCCAGCTCCCGGAACTCCCGCCACTCCGTCAGGTGCAGCACCACGTCGGCGCCCCGCACGGCCTGCAGCGCGCTGTCGGCGTACCCCAGCGTCGGGAAGAGCCGGCGGGCGTTGTCCATGCCCTTCGGGTCGTACACCGTCACCTGGCCGCCCTGCAGGTGGATCTGGCCGGCGACGTTCAGCGCGGGGGAGTCCCGCACGTCGTCGGAGTCGGGCTTGAAGGTGGCGCCGAGCACCGCGACCCGCTTGCCCAGGAACGGGCCGCCCCCGAGCTCCTGCCGCGTCAGTTCCACCATCCGCCCGCGCTGGCGCATGTTGATGGAGTCGATCTCGCGCAGGAACGTCAGCGCCTGGTCGGCGCCGAGCTCACCGGCCCGCGCCATGAACGCCCGGATGTCCTTCGGCAGGCACCCGCCGCCGAACCCGATCCCGGCCCGCAGGAACTTCCTGCCGATCCGGTCGTCGTACCCGATCGCCTCGGCGAGCCTGGCCACGTCGCCGCCCGCGGCCTCGCACACCTCGGCCATGGCGTTGATGAAGGAGATCTTGGTGGCGAGGAAGGAGTTGGCGGAGGTCTTCACCAGCTCCGCGGTGGGGAAGTCGGTGACGACGAACGGCGTGCCCTCGGCGATCGGCGTCGCGTACACCTCGCGCAGCAGCCGCTCCGCCCGCTCGCTGCGCACACCGGCCACGATCCGGTCGGGACGCAGCGTGTCCTGCACCGCGAAACCCTCGCGCAGGAACTCCGGGTTCCACGCCAGCTCGGCGTCCTCCCCGGCGGGCGCGTGCTCGGCGAGGTAGGCGGCGAGCCGGTCGGCGGAGCCCACCGGCACCGTGGACTTGCCGACCACCAGGGCGGGACCGGTCAGATGCGGGGCGAGGGAGGCGAACGCGGCCTCGACGTACGCCATGTCGGCCGCGTACTCGCCGTGCCGCTGCGGGGTGTTGACGCACACGAAGTGCACGTCGCCGAACGCGCCGAGCTCGGCCCAGTCCTGGGTGAACCGCAGCCGGCCCGAGGAACCCTCGAAGCCGGCCACGTGCTGCTTCAGCAGCTCCTCCAGGCCCGGCTCGTACATCGGGGTCTCGCCGCGCTGGAGCATGGCGATCTTCTCGGCGTCGACGTCCAGCCCCAGCACCTCGAACCCCAGCTCGGCCATGGCCGCGGCGTGCGTGGCGCCGAGATAGCCGGTACCGATCACAGTGATCTTGAGGGCCATGGGGTGCTCCAGAAGGCGACGGCGGTGGGACGGCGGTGATCCGGGCCTGAGCATAGTCGGGGGAGGCGGCGGGCAGTTTTCCCGCTGTCGCCAAGCTCACGTACCCCTGGCGTCCGCGGACCCCTAAAATTTGTGTTACTTAACGGTAATTAGCGTCGGCAACGCAGCGTCTTTGGAGCGTGAGACACCTTGGCCGGATCGGCTGACTTCGACCTGTACCGCCCGTCCGAGGAGCACGACATGCTCCGCGACGCCGTCCGCTCGCTGGCCGAGGCGAAGATAGCGCCGTACGCCGCCGCGGTGGACGAGGAGGCCCGCTTCCCGCAGGAGGCCCTCGAGGCCCTGGTGGCGAACGACCTGCACGCCGTGCACGTGCCCGAGGAGTACGGCGGCGCGGGCGCCGACGCCCTCGCCACGGTCATCGTGATCGAGGAGGTGGCCCGCGTCTGCGCGTCCTCCTCCCTCATCCCCGCGGTGAACAAGCTCGGCTCGCTGCCCGTCCTGCTCTCCGGCTCCGAAGAGCTGAAGAAGACGTACATGACCGCGCTCGCCAAGGGCCAGGGCGGCTTCTCGTACTGCCTCTCCGAGCCGGACGCCGGCTCCGACGCGGCCGGCATGAAGACCAAGGCGGTCCGCGACGGCGACCACTGGGTCCTCAACGGCGTCAAGCGCTGGATCACCAACGCGGGCGTCTCCGAGTTCTACACGGTGATGGCGGTCACCGACCCCGCCAAGCGCTCCAAGGGCATCTCGGCGTTCGTCGTCGAGAAGTCGGACGAGGGCGTCTCCTTCGGCGCTCCGGAGAAGAAGCTCGGCATCAAGGGCTCGCCGACCCGCGAGGTCTACCTCGACAACGTGCGCATCCCGGCCGACCGCATGATCGGCGAGGAGGGCACCGGCTTCGCCACGGCGATGAAGACCCTCGACCACACCCGCATCACCATCGCCGCCCAGGCGCTCGGCATCGCCCAGGGCGCCCTCGACTACGCCAAGGGCTACGTCCAGGAGCGCAAGCAGTTCGGCAAGCCGATCGGCGACTTCCAGGGCATCCAGTTCATGCTCGCCGACATGGCCATGAAGATCTCGGCCGCCAGCGCCCTGACCTACCAGGCCGCGGCCGCCTCCGAGCGCGGCGACGCCGACCTGACCTACCTGGGCGCCGCGGCCAAGTGCTTCGCCTCGGACGTCGCCATGGAGGTCACCACGGACGCCGTCCAGCTCCTCGGCGGCTACGGCTACACCCGCGACTACCCGGTCGAGCGCATGATGCGCGACGCCAAGATCACGCAGATCTACGAGGGCACGAACCAGGTCCAGCGCATCGTCATGGCCCGCAACCTTCCCTGACGGGTTCCGGGCACGACACAGCCCCCGGCACGGCGCCGGGGGCTGTGTCGTGCCCGCCGGTGGTCAGCCGGTCGTCAGGGTGGCGTCGTCGACGACGAAGCCGGTCTGGAGGCTGGAGTCCTCCGTCGCGGTGAAGGTGAGCGTGATCTGCTGGCCGAGGTACTGGCTCAGGTCGAGGGTGCGCTCGGTGTAGCCGGTGGCCGCGTCGGCGTTGGAGTACGTCTGCTTGGTGGTCCCGTTGACCTGGACCTTGAAGGTGTCGTACGCCGTCGTGCCGGACTCGGCGGTGTCGATGTGCAGCCAGTACTTCAGGGTGGCCTTGGCGCAGCCGGCGGGGACGGTCACCGCCTGGTTGAGGGTGTCGGTGGCGGCGTAGCCGTAGCCGGCCAGCCAGGCGTAGCGGGTGCCGGAGTGCGCGGACTGGCCGCTGAACGAACCGATCGCGCCGGTGCTCCCGGTCCACGGCGAAGTGCCGCTCTCGAAGCCGCCGTTGGAGATCACCTGGGAGACGGTGCAGCCGCCCGCGCCGTTGACGGTGAGCGTGTACTGCGCGGTGTGCGTGGTGGAACCGGTGCCGGTGACGGTGATGGCGTACGTGCCGGGCGCCACGGAGGAGCCGACGGCGATCGTCGCGGTGGACGAGGCGCCGGAGGTCACCGAGGCCGGACTGAAGGAGACGGTGACACCGGACGGGGCGCCCGAGGCGGACAGGTTCACCGTCTGCGCGGAGCCGTTGGTGGTGGCCGTGGAGACGGTGGTGGTCAGCGAGGTGCCCGGGTCGGCGCTGCCGGAGGCGGGGCTCGCCGCGATCGAGAAGTCGTTCGTGGGGACGGTGGCCGAGACGGCCTGCGCCCACAGCGTGTAGGCGACGCCGTCGGCGCTGCGGTTCAGCCCGGTGGCGTTGATGTTGGCGGTGGTGTCGCAGGAGGAGTGGTAGCAGCTGTCGTACGCGGCGCCCGCCGTGCCGCCCCACTTGGCCGCCTGCGCCGAGGTCTTGCGGGCGCTCGCGCCCATGGCGTAACCGGAGGTGGGGACGCCGTAGTTCTCGAAGGAGTAGTCGTCGCTGCGGCCCGCCCCCTCGGTGTTCTCCTCGGGCTGGAGGTTCAGCGAGTCCCAGTACGCCTTCATCGGCGCGGCGGCGGCCGAGGTGATGTGGTTGATGAAGTAGCCGCCGTTGGGTGAGGCGACCATGTCGAAGTTGTAGTACGCCTTGATCGCCGAGCGCTGTGCGGAGGTCAGTGAACGGACGTAGAAGTCCGAGCCGTTGAGGCCCTGCTCCTCGTCCGTCCACCAGCCGAAGCGGACGCGCGCCGCCATCGTCGGGTTCGTCTCGGCGAGCTTCAGCGCGACCTCCAGGAGGGTCGCGCTGCCGGAGCCGTTGTCGTTGATGCCGGGTCCGGCGGAGACGCTGTCCAGGTGCGAGCCGAACATGTACACCTTCGACGAGTCGCCCTGGGGCCACTCGGCGATCAGGTTGGGTCCGGCGCCGCTCGTGCAGCCGGAGGTGCAGGCCTGCTCGGTGACGGTGTATCCGGCCGCCTGGAGCTTGCCTTTCACGTAGGCGACGGAGTCGCGGTAGCCCTGTCCGGTCGACTTGCGGTTGCCGCCGTTGCGGCCGGCTATGGCGTTCAGTTCGGTCAGGTGTGCCTGGACCCTGGTCACGTCGATGTCGGGGGCGGTGGCGGCGAGGGCGGCCGGGGCCGAGAGCGTCGCGGTGCGATGGCCCTCGGAGGCCGGCGCGGCACTCGCGGGGAGCGCGGCGAGGCCCAGTGCGGCGGCCAGCAGGAGACCGGTCAGGGACAGGCCGGTCGGGGAGATTCTTCGAAGCACCGTGTGTCCTTTGTGAGGTGGCAGGAAGCGAGAGGCGGGACGTGGTGGTGCCCCGCCTCCCGCCCGATGCGGAGCCGGCTCGTGGTGAGTGGCGGCGTATACAAGCATGCACATGTCAAGCGAAACGCCAAGACCCTCGGCTGGGAGTCTTGTGAAATCCGGGGTGCGTGAGGTGTGTTTCCGGGCAGGGAAAGACCGTTTCGGGTGCTGTGTGTGTTTACGGTGCGGAATGTTGGGGTCCGCCCGATGGCGTGTCGCGTTCGGCGGGCGTAGGACAGAGGGGCACGGGACCCGTCCGGGGTCCCTTCGTCCTCAAGGAGGAGCCATGACCCAGCCCGGAACCGCCGGCGCCATGAGCAAGGAGATGCAGGACTGCGTCGAGGCCTGCATGGCCTGCCACAGCGTGTGCGAGGAGACGATGAGCTCCTGCATGCAGATGGGCGGCCAGGCGCAGATGCAGATCATGCGGGCGCTGATCGACTGCTCCGAGATGACCCGCATGTGCGCCGACATGATGATGCGTCGCTCGCCCATGGCGGCCGAGATGTGCGCGCTGTGCGCCAAGGCGTGCGACATGTGCGCCGAGGCGTGTATGTCCATGCCGGACGACGCCCAGATGACGCGCTGCGCCGAGGCGTGCCGGCGCTGCGCGCAGATGTGCCGGACGATGGCGGGCGCCACGATGTGACGTCCGCGCGACCACGCGTCCCGCGGACCGGCGTCACCCGAACAGCGGCTCCAAGGCCCGTGCCAGGTCCGCCGGTTCGCGGAAGTGGACGGAGTGCATGCCGACCGCCGCGGCCGTCGCCGCGTTCTGCTCGTCGTCGTCCACGAACAGGCAGCGGCCGGGGCGGACGCCGGCCAGGGAGGCGGCCAGGCGGTAGATGCGCGGGTCCGGCTTGGCGAGTCCGACGCGGGCGCTGTTGACGACGTGGTCCGCGAGGTCGGTCAGCCCCAGGACGGCGAGGTCGTCCTCCAGCCGCAGCGTCGCGTTGCTGACCAGCACCAGCGGCACGCGGGTGCGGGCCCGGCGCAGCAGGGACACCACGGCCGCGTCGGCCGCGAACGGCGACTCCAGCAGGGCCGTGCCCAGCTCCCACGCCGTCGCCTCGGGCGCCAGTCCCGTCAGGCCCTCGGCGATCGACCGCGCCCACTCCTGCAGGTCGGTGTGGCCCAGCAGCACCGGCCGCACGGTCTCCGGCGCGAAGGCCACCTTCATGGTGGTGCCCTCGGCCAGTCCGGCGGCGCGCTCCAGGGCGTGCAGCGCGGAGGAGTCGTAGGACCGGATCACGTTGTCGACGTCGCAGAGCACCGCGTCGAACGGTGCTCTGCCGGGCAGGTCACTCACTCGGGACCGTGACCTTCTCGTCGTTGTTCAGCTGGTTCACGAGCGTCTTCACCTTGGCCTTGTCCCAGACGAGGTTGCCGCCGACCGAACCGGATATCGGCATGTTCATCGAGGTGCCGTCGCCGCCGCTGACACCCTTCATCGCCCAGAACATGGACGCCAGGTCCCACAGGCCCATGTCCTTGTCGACGATCAGCGAGTCCAGGCCCGCGCCCATCGTGGGGTACAGCTTGAAGGGGTTCAGCACGGTCGAGGGGGTCGCCACCTGGTGGGCCAGCGCCGACAGGAACTTCTGCTGGTTCTTGGTGCGCTGCAGGTCGGAGGCGGCGAAGGCGTGCCGGGTCCGCACGAAGGCCAGGGCCTGCTCGCCGTTCAGCGTCTGCTTGCCGGCCTGGAAGTCGGCGCCGGAGTACTTGTCCTTGAAGCCCTTGTCGATGTCTATCGTCACGCCGCCGACGGCGTCCACGATGTTCGCGAAGCCGGCGAAGCCGATCTCCACGTAGTGGTCGATGTGCAGGCCGGTGTTGTACTCGATCGTGCGCACGAGGAGTGTCGGACCGTCGAACGCGTAGGCCGCGTTCAGCTTGTTGGCGCCCAGCGGACCCTTGATCTTGCCGGACTCGGACCCGCGGAACGTCGGGATCGTGACGTTGGAGTCGCGCGGCAGCGAGATGAGCGTGTCGCCGTTGTCGCCGACGTGCAGGATCATCATCGAGTCGGTCCGCTTGCCCTCCGCGGAGCCGGTGTGCAGCTTCTTCTTGTCCTCGGAGGTCAGCCCGGCGCGGCTGTCGGAGCCGACGATGAGGTAGTTGGTGCCCTCGCCGGCCTCGGGGCGGTCGATGACCTTGGACAGGTCGACCTCGCGGTTGAGCTTGGAGTCGGCCCAGAAGTAGGTGCCGACGGTCGTCACCACCAGCACCACGGAGAGGGTGACCGCCGTCCACTTGATACGGCGGCGCCAGTCGGGGCGGGGGCGCCCGCCGCCGGGACCGCCGGGACCGCCGGGACCGCGACCGCCCGGCCCGCCGTAGACGTGGCCGGTGTTGTAGCCGCTGTCGTAACCGCCGCCGTCCTGGGCGCCGCCGTATCCCTGGCCGTCGATGTACGTCGGCTGCTGCGGCACCCCTCCATAGGGCGGGGTGGCGGGGCCGGAGCCCTGGTACGGGCCCGAGGCGCTACGGCGGACCTGCCGCATCACACGGGCGCTCTCGGGCTGTGCGCTCGCGCTGCCGCGACCGTACCGGTCGCCGCGGTTCTCGTCGGACCATCCCTCGGGCCAATCGTTCATGGGCCCAAGTGTGCAGGGCGGGGCAGTGGTCCTTACAAGGGTCGTCGGAAAATCAGGGCCCCGCTGTTGCCAACCCGACACAAAGTCCGCGGATGGCACCGCGGCATAAGGTGGAGGCCATGACAGATCAGGCCACCGCCCCGGAAGCGGACAGTCAGGACATACCGGGTAAGCCGACCTCCGCTTCCCGTACCACCCTCAGTCACATCATGACCCACAACGACACCAACCTCCTGGGTACGGTGCACGGCGGTGTGATCATGAAGCTGGTCGACGACGCGGCCGGCGCCGTAGCCGGCCGGCACAGCGGCGGGCCCGCCGTCACCGCGTCCATGGACGAGATGGCGTTCCTCGAGCCGGTGCGCGTCGGCGACCTCGTCCATGTGAAGGCACAGGTCAACTGGACCGGCCGGACCTCGATGGAGGTCGGCGTGCGGGTGCTGGCCGAGCGCTGGAACGAGTCCGCCCCGCCGACCCAGGTGGGCTCCGCCTACCTCGTCTTCGCGGCCGTCGACGCCGACGGCAGACCGCGCCGCGTGCCGCCGGTGCTGCCGGAGACGGAGCGGGACCGGCGCCGCTACCAGGAGGCCCAGATCCGCCGCACCCACCGCCTGGCCAGGCGCCGCGCCATCCTGGAACTCCGGGAGAGGCGGGCGGCGGAGGGCTTCGCCGACTGAGCCCCTCCGGGACCGGCGGGCCCTCCGGCCACGGGCGCAGGTCACGGGCACACGTCACGGACGCACGGCACGGACGCACGGCACGGGCGCAGGTCACGGGCGCAGGTCACGGACGTAGATCACGGACGCCGGCACGGGCGCAGGTCACGGACGCTGGGTTGCGGTCGCGCGTCACGGACGGGCGTCAAGGGCACACCACCTCGTCGCCCGTCACCACCGCGCCCTGCTGCTGCGGCGCGTCCTCGCCGCGGACCTCGCGGACCTCGTGGGACTCGGTGCCCGCGATGACCTTCAGCGTCGGTCCGAGGCCCTTCGTCGGGCGCAGCTGGCTGCCGGGCAGGGCCGCGGCCAGCGACCGGGCGGAGCGGTCCCATCGGGGGTCGAAGGCGACGACCGTGCGCCGCAGCGAGCGCTCGGCCGCGTTGGCCGGCGCCCCGGTGGTCCGGAACCCGGTCCGTGCCAGCGCGGCGTCGACGCGCCGGCCCAGGCCCGCCGTGCCGGTGCCGTTCTCCACCTGGACGCGGATCTCCTGCGGGGCCACCTCGACCCGCGCCGCCCGGCTGGGCGGCCGGTGCACGGTGAGCGGCCGGTCGTCGCGGAGCCGGGCGAAGAGCGCGTCGGCCCTGGCGGTGTCCCACTTCAGGGTCGAGCCGTAGCCCTTGACGAGGTATCCCATCCGGCCGATGGGCACGGTCGTGAACTCCGAGGAGGAGGGGGAGAAGTCGCGCATGGCCCGGCCGAGCTCCAGCAGTTCGTCGGTGCCGAAGCCCTTGTCGGCCCGTACCGAGCCCAGCACCGCCCGGGTCACGTCCCGGAACTTCATCGGGTTCAGCAGCACCCCGGAGGAGGTGGCCCGGTCCACCAGCGCCGCCAGGAACCGCTGCTGGCGCTTCATCCGGCCGAGGTCGGAGGCGCCGTCGACGTGCCGCGAGCGGACGTACTGCAGCGCCTGCCCCCCTCCCAGGGTGTGCGTGCCGGCGGGCAGGTCCAGGCCGGTGTAGGAGTCCTTCAGGGGCCCGGCGGTGCAGATCTTCACCCCGCCCACCACGTCCACCGTCTTCATGAAGCTGGTGAAGTCGACCTCCAGGTAGTGGTCGATCTTCACGCGCGTCATCCGCTCGACCGTGCGCACGGTCAGGTTCGGACCGCCCTCCGCGTACGCCGCGTTGATCTTGATGGGGCGCGGGGGACGCCCCCCGGTGGGGGGCAGCTCGGCGTAGGAGTCGCGCGGCAGGCTCACCACGCTGGCCCGCTCCCGGTCCTCCGAGATGTGCACGATCATCAGCGTGTCGGTGCAGTGGCAGGGGGCGCCGCCCAGGTGGTACCGGCGCCGCTCCTGCTCGGTGATCCTGTCCCGGCCGTCGGTGCCGACCAGCAGGACGTTCATGCCGTGACCGGCCGGCGGACGGTTCTTCATGTCCTTGAAGGGGTCGACCCGGGCGATGTCCTGGTCGAGGCTGGTGACCATCGCGTGTCCGATGCCGGCGGAGGCGAGCACGACGACGGACAGGGTCGTCACCGCCCGCATGGTCCAGCGCGGCTTCTTCCGCCGTACGGGCGGAAGCGGTGCGCGCGACCGCGGGGGGCGCCGCGGCGGACGCGGGAGCGGCGGCTGCGGGCGGCGCTGCGGGCGGACCGGGGCGGCGGACCGAGGCGGCGTGGGCATGGGGACACCTCCGGGCGGCGGCCGTACGTGGGATGTAAGAGCACCGTAGGCCGATACGATCTTCCGCCCACGGCGGCGCGCAACCGTGTCCCCCGTTCGCGGTAACGTAACGGGCGATGAACGCCAACCCCGACGTGCGGCTGCCCGCCGTTTCTGTGATCATGCCCGTCCTCAACGAGGAGCGGCATCTGCGCGGAGCCGTCCAAGCGATCCTCGCGCAGGAGTACGCCGGCGAGATGGAGGTCGTGATCGCCCTCGGTCCGTCCACGGACCGCACGGACGCGATCGCCGCCGAGCTCGTCCGCGAGGACCCGCGCGTCCACACCGTCCCGAACCCCACCGGCCGCACGCCGGCCGCGCTGAACGCCGCGATCAAGGCGTCCCGCCATCCGGTCGTCGTCCGCGTCGACGGGCACGGCATGCTCTCGCCGGACTACATCGCGACGGCCGTGCGGCTGCTGGAGGAGACCGGCGCGATGAACGTCGGCGGCATCATGCACGCCGAGGGCGAGAACGACTGGGAGCACGCGGTCGCCGCCGCGATGACGTCGAAGATCGGCGTCGGCAACGCGGCCTTCCACACGGGCGGCCAGGCGGGCCCGGCCGAGACCGTCTACCTGGGCGTCTTCCGGCGCGAGGCGCTGGAGCGGCAGGGCGGCTACAACGAGGAGTTCATCCGCGCCCAGGACTGGGAGCTGAACTTCCGCATCCGCGAGGCCGGCGGGCTGATCTGGTTCTCGCCGGAGCTGAGGGTGTCCTACCGGCCGCGGCCGAGCGTCAGGGCGCTGGCCAAGCAGTACAAGGACTACGGGCGTTGGCGGCACGTCGTCGCCCGGTACCACGAGGGCTCCATCAACCTGCGCTACCTCGCCCCGCCCACGGCGGTCCTGGCGATAGCGGCCGGTCTGGTGACCGGGGCGGTCCTCACCCCCTGGGGCTTCGTCGTCCCCGGCGGCTACCTCGCGGCGATACTGCTCGGGTCCGTCCCGGCCGGCAAGGGGCTGCCGCTGAAGGCGCGGGTCCAGATACCCGTGGCCCTCGCGACGATGCACATGTCGTGGGGGTGGGGCTTCCTGACCAGCCCCAGGTCACTGGCGAAGAAGGTCATCGCCTCCCGTCGCCCCGCGGTGCTCGCCGCCGACTGACCGCGGCGCCCCGCGGTGCCCGGCCTCCGGCAGAGCACCGCGGACCGCCCGGCGGCCCGCCCGGACTACCAGGTGTAGTCCGGGTTGACGTGCATGCACTGCTTCTTGTCGGACCCGTTGATGGCCTGCGCCGTGTCCGGGATCGAGTCGTCGTCCTGCCCGGCGGTGTACTTCGTGCCCGCGCGCCAGTCCGCGCCGACGACCAGGGTGACGCCGGAGACGTCCGTCGACTTCTCCACCGACGACAACGGGATGCCGAGCGCCTCGGCCACCCGCTGGGCGTCGCCCTCCAGGTCCGCGCTCGGGTAGCGGATCACCGTGGTGTCCTCGCCGGCGTTCACCGAGGCGTCCGCCGCCGCCTGCGTGAAGCCCTTGCCGGCCAGCAGCCGCGCGATCTCGGACGCCCGCCCGCCGACCGACGCCTCGGTGTCGGTACGGGTGCCGTTGCGCACCTGCACCGCGATCTCGTCGTCCGCCGCGGCCGGGTCCGAGGACTTCTCGTCCTTCGCGGACTTCTTCTTGTCCTTGCCGTCGAGCGCGATGTCCTCGCGGATCAGCCGGAACAGCTTCGCCGCGTCACCGGGCCTGGGCACCACCCGGCCGCTGTCGCTCGCCGAGTACTGCCACGGCATCGTCGTCATGGTGATGCGCTTGGTGGGGACCTTCTTGAGCTCCTTGCTCAGGTCGTACAGCTTGGCCACCGTGCCGAGGCCGTCGTCGACGGTGAGCGCCTCGGTGGCCGTCTCGGCGAGCTTGCGCAGCTTGTTCGGGCTGCTGAGGGTGGCGTTCTCGCGCAGCTCGCGGACCATCGCGTTCATGTACTGGTGCTGGGCCCGGGCGCGGGCGATGTCGGTGTTGTCCTCGAAGCCGTACCGGGTGCGCAGCCACTGCAGGGCCTGCTCGCCCTTGATGTACGTCGTGCCCTTCTCCAGCTTCAGGCCCGAACCGTGGCCGGTGGAGGTGTGGGAGTGGACGTTGGCGTCCACGCACACCGGCACGCCGCCGATCGCGTCCGCCATCGACACCACGCCCGCGAAGTCGATCATCATGAAGTGGTCGATGTGGATGTCGGTGAGCTTCTCCCAGGTGGCGACCGTGCAGCCCGGCCCGCCACGGCCCAGCGAGTCGTTCGTCATCGCCCGGGTGAGCGCCCCGTAGACCTTGCCGCTGTCCGGATCGGTGCACTCGGGGATGTCGACGAGCGTGTCGCGGGGCATGCTCACCACCGACATGTTGGTGCGGTCCGCCGACAGGTGCAGCAGCATCTGGACGTCCGCGCGCGGGGCGGTGTTGTAGGTGTCCTTGGCGCCGCCGAGTTTCTGGTTCTCCTTGCTGTTCCGCGCGTCCGAGCCGAGCAGCAGGATGTTCAGCGGGGTCTGCCCGGCCGCGTTGGCCGTGGGCTTCGCCGCCCTGTCCTTCTCGTCGCCGATGTTGAGGTCGTCCTTCTTGATGTTGCCGTTGAGATGCCGGTAGTACAGGTAGCCGGCACCCGCGGTGCCCAGTATCGCCACCGCCAGGACCATCGCCGACCAGCGCAGCACGCGCCGTCTGCGGCGCGGCCGGTCACCGCCCGGGCCCGTTTCGCCCCGCCCGCCGCCGCCCCGGCCCTGCCCGGCCGGCGCGTCCTGGTCCCCTTCCTGGTCCTGGTCCTGGTCCTGGTCCTGGTCCCGCGGTGCGAGGGACATGGTGTCCTCGGCCGCGGGGACCTCTCCGCGCACGCTGCTACGCGTCAACTCCCTGTCCTTTCCACCCCTGCGCCGGCGTCGCGCCGTGGCTCACCGGGACCGCTCGGTCGGGAGCGTGCGCGGGCCTCGTTTCCACCGTGGGACGTGGGACTGCCCGGGGCTCTCGGACGTGAGCGTGCCTCATCATTCCGCGGCCGCTTAGGAGTTCGCTGTGGGTCACCGGGTGAAGGCCGGATCCCCGTGCGCGCCGGCCTCGACTCGAGCACGCGTCGTCGCACACGTCTTCTGCACCGATTTCCTCTGCTTTCAGCCCGATTGGGCACGCCAGAACGCCACGGCACGGGTCCGCCGTACGTCCTGGAGACACACGACGGGCCCGTGAGGTTGCGCTGCTGCCGGAGGTTGCGCCGTTACCAGCGGTAGGGCGCGTACACGTCCATGCAGGGGCTCTTGTCCGAGCCGTTGATGGCGTCGGTGCCCTCGGGCAGGTCGCCCGCCTCGGGGGTGGACTGCTTGGGATACGCGGTGCCCGTACGCCAGTCGGCGCCGACCACGACCGTGACCCCGGAGACGTCGGTCGACCGCTTCACCGAACTCAGCGGGATCCCCAGCGACGTGGCGACCCGCTGGGCGTCGCCCTCCAGTTCGGCGCTGGGGTAGCGCACCACCGTCCGGTCCTCGGACAGGCCCGCCGTGGCGTCCTTGGACGCCTGCGTGAACCCCTTCCCCACCAGTTCCTGGGCGATCGCGCCCGCGCGCCCGGAGACCGGGCCGAGCGTGGAGGTCCCGGTCGCGTTCTGCACCGTGACGCCGATCTCGCCGTCGGGCGCCGAAGGGGCCTTGGTGGCCTCGTCCTTCGGGGTCTTCTTCTTCGAGTCCGACGCCTTGCCCTTGTCGTCGAGGGGCACGTCGTCGCGCAGCATCCGCCACAACTGCTCGGCGCTCGCGCCGTCCGGCACCACGTGGTCGGCGTTGCCCGGGTCCGGGACGTTCGGCATCGTCACCGAGGTGATGCGGTCCGTGGGCACCGACTTCAGCTGCGCGCCCAGGTCGTAGAGCTTCTTGACGGTGCCGATCTCCTCGGAGACCGACAGGGACTTGGTGGCCGCCTCGGCGAGGTCGGTCAGCCGGCCGGTGTCGGTGAAGACGTTCTGGTCCTTGAGCTTGCGGATCATCGAGTTCAGGTACATGTGCTGGGCGCGGGCCCGCATCAGGTCGCTGCCCCAGGCGTGCCGGGTGCGCAGCCACTGCAGGGCCTGCTTGCCCTTGACCTTGTGGGTGCCGGCCGTCAGCTTCAGGCCGGACCCGCCGGGCACCGCGGCCGTCGGGTGGTCCCACACGTTCTGCTTCACGCACACGTCGACGCCGCCGACGGCGTCGGCCATCCGCACCACGCCCGCGAAGTCGATGGTCATCCAGTGGTCGATGTACACCCCGGTGAGGTTCTCCCAGGTGGCCAGCGTGCAGCCGGCGCCACCGCGGGCCAGCGAGGTGTTGATGATGTCGTTGGCCGCCGGGTACACCTTGCCGGTGTCGGGGTCGGTGCACCGGGGGATGTCGACGCGGGTGTCGCGCGGGATGCTCACCATCGCGGCGCTCTTGCGGTCCGCGGACAGGTGGATGAGCATCTGCACGTCGCCCAGCGGCGGGCTGCCGCGGTCGTACCGGGCGCCGCCCAGTTTCACGTTCTCGTCGGAGTCACGGCTGTCCGAGCCGATCAGCAGGATGTTGAGCGGGGTCTGCCCGGCCGCGTTGGCCCCGGGCTTGTGCGCCCTGGAGTCGCCGCTGCTGCGCTGGCCCTTGCGGAGGTTGTCGTTGAGGTGCTGGTAGTACAGGTATCCGGCGCCGGCCGTGCCGAGTATCAGCACCGCCAGAGTGGTCGCCGACCATCTCAGCGCCCGCCGCCCCCGCTTCGGCACGCCCCGGCGGCGTCCACCGCGCCCCGTGGCCCCCGCATCGGAGCTGCCGGATCTGCCGGAGCCGTCCGACTCCCGTGTGCTCCCCTCCCGGCTGTCCCCCTGGCCGTCCGAAGCCCGCGGAACGCCTCCGCGGGCTCCCTCCCCACGCACACTGCTCTGCGTCATTCCCCCGCCTTCCCCAGCCGTACCCCGCCGAACGGGCCTGTCGTACGTCCTGTCAGACGCACGACAGGCCCGTCACGTCACTTGGCGCACTCGACCTTGTCGGCCGTCAGCTTGTTGTCGACCTTCGGCGCCTTGGCCGCCGCGGAGTACGAATTCCCCGCTCCCGGGAAGTCCTTGCCCAGGGTCAGCGTGATCGCCGGCAGCCCCTGGTCGTTGGTCACGCTCTTGCCCGGCTTCATCTGCGCGCCGGACAGGCCGAGGATCGCGGCCAGCCGCCGGGCCTGGTCCGCCTGGTCCGGGGCGTACTCGAGGGTGGTCTTCGCCTGCTCGCCGTCCGCGTTGCCCGCGTTCTCGGACTTCAGCACGCCCGCCTCGTTCTGCAGGTAGCTGAGCTCGGCCTGCGCGCTGCCGGACTCGGCACCGCCGTTGAGGATCCGCACCCGCACCTCGGAGGCGGCGGACTTGGTGCCCTTGAGGCGGGCGGCAGCGGCGGCGGCCTCCTTCTTCTTCTTGGCCTTGACGGCGGTGAAGGAGACGTCGTTCTTGATCGCGTCGAACACCTGCTGCGCCGCGCCCGGCCTCGGCACGACGGTCACCTTCACCGTCTCGGCCGGGTTGTCGTCCACCGGCACGGTGGTGAACGTCAGGTTCTTCGGATTGAGCTTGCCCAGCTCCAGGCCGAGGTCCTTCAGCTTGCCGATGCTGTCGAGGTTGGAGTCGACGGTCAGCGCCTTGGTGCCCGCCTCGGCGACCTTCATCATCTTCGTCGGGCTGGTGAGCGTGTCGTTCGACTTCAGCTTGCGCATCAGCGCGCTGAGGAACTGCTGCTGCAGCGTGATCCGGCTCAGGTCGCCGCCGGAGCCGACCGTGTGCCGGGTGCGCACGAAGGCGAGCGCGGTCTCGCCCTGGATGTGCCGTATGCCCTTCTTCAGTTTCAGGTGCGAGTCGGGGTCGTCGATGTCCTTGCCGAGGCAGACGTCCACCCCGCCGACCGCGGTGGTCAGCGTCTTGACCGCGTTGAAGTCGGCGACCATGAAGTTGTCCGGCTTGATGCCGGTCAGCTCGGTGACGGTCCGCGCGACGCAGCTCGGCGTACGGTCCTCCTGGCCGAGGCTGGTGTTGAAGCGGACGCCCGTCGCGCCCGCGATGACCTTCTCGGTGCCGTCGGCCTGCTTGGTCGGGCAGTCCGGGATGTCGGTGATCAGGTCGCGGGGGATGCTCAGCGCCGTCGCGTTCGAGCGGTCCTTGGAGACGTGCAGCAGGATCGTGGTGTCGGCGTGGCCGACGCTGTCCTTGTCGCCGTACTTCCCGTTGCCCTTGCCGGTGCGCTTGTCGGTGCCGATCAGCAGGATGTTGATCGCCTTGCCCTTGCTGAAGCCACCGGTGCTCGCGCCGTCGTCGGGGACGGAATCGATGTTGTTGTTGAGGTGCTCGATGTACAGATAGGCGCTGCCCGCCGCGGCGAGCAGCACGAAGGCCATGGTGCCGCCGGTCCACAGCACCACCCGCTTGGCCTTGTTCTTCTTCTTGGCCGGCCGGCGGCCGCGCCGGCCCGGCGGCGGCTCCTCGGGCTCGCTCCGCCGCCTGCGCGGGGCGGGGACGTCCCGTTCGGGCGCGCGCTCGGGGGCGGTACGACCCTCGGGGCCCCGGCTCTCGGTGCTACGGCCGCGCGCACCACGGCCGCCCGCGTCGGCCGGAGCCGATCTGCGGGGGCCGGGCACCGATTGCGCTCCGGAAGGGGTCAGTCGCAATTCGTATTCGCCGGTGTTCGGATTGAGCACCCACTGGTCTGCGGGGTCAATGTTGTCCGCCCGCCCACGGCTTTGCGCGTCCACGGTTGTCCGAATCCTCCGTCAGGGCCACGCGGCGCCTTCCCCCCTCGAAGACGCTCGGGTCTCGGTCACTAGTGCCAGGCCCCGGGGGTGTCCTCGTGGCCGGATGATGCACCGGATCGCTCACACTATCCGCCCGGTTCGGCATGGAGCGACGACGGTGACAAATTCCACGTCCCTACAACTGGGCAATCCGCCCATTTCCGTGGACTTTCTTAACACGGCTGTTCGCTGACTTGGCGTTCGCTTTACCCGCAGGTCTGCTCGACGGCGGTGTTCCCGTGGAACGCGGGTAGGGGAGAAGCGCCGTCCTCGGGGTAATCGGGCGAGCGGCATGCGCGTCCGGGTCCGAATCGGCCCGTGGGGTCACGGAAGAACGGGTGGCCGAATTGGGAATCTTTGTGGCGGAATGCCGTGGAATTTTCTTGCCGACCGTCACCGGCTCGTTCCCGAGCGGCTGTTCGAACGGTCTCCGCCGCGGGTTCCCCGGGCGGTGGCGGTCGGCGTCGTGGACGTACGGCGTCGGGCGGTCCGGCCGGGACGGCACCTGCTGCGCGGGGATGTCGTGCAGACCCGCTGCCGGTCACGCCCGGTCCCCCGCGGGCGTGCGACCGTGCCGGTCCTGCGACCGTGCCCCGGAGCGGGGGCCGTCGGCGGCCGGCGCCGCAGCGAACGGGTGGCCGCACCGCCCGAAGGGCCCCGGTCAACGGCGCACGACCGTCACCCGCTCACTCTCCACCCGCTTCGCCAGCGCCTCTTCCCCCAGTCGCTCCAGGTTCCGGCACAGCACCACCGACCCCCCGGTCGCGAGCGGCGCGTACAGCCCCGCGTTCAGTCCCTCCCAGGTGTCGTACGGCAGCCCGGACAGCAGCCGCGAGCCGGGCCCGGTCAGCCCCAGCCCCGGCGCCTCCGCCGCCGCCCGCTCGACCACCTCGGCCGCGCTGAACTCCCGCCCGGCCGCGATCAGTGCGGGCTCCTCGGGGTCGACCGCGGCGAACGGCGCGAACCGGTCGCCCTGCCCCGGCGCCTCGACGGCGTAGTCGGCGAAGCCGGCCGGCGGCTGCGGGAACCGCCCGCCCAGCGGCCGCAGCGCCAGCGCGACGCGCTCCCCGCCGCACGCCCGCGCCCGCTCCAGCGTGTCCGGCCCGCTCACCACGACGTCGGCCGCCGCCGGGTCCCCGGCCACATCCGCGACCACGCCCACCGACGCGCACGCCAGCAGCCACACCGCCGTCTGCCAGTGGGCGGGCAGCAGCAGCGCGACCCGGTCGCCGGGTGCGGCGGCGAGGTCGCCCTGGAGGAGGTTGGCGGTCTTGGCCACCCAATTGGCGAAGGTGGCCACGGACAGTTCGACCCGTTCTCCCGTGGCGTCGTCGTAGAACGTCACCAGGGGGCGTCCGGGGTCCGCGGCGAGCGCGGAAGACAGCAGGTCGGCGGGGGTGCGGTCGCTGGCGTTCACCCGGGCAAGCGTACGCGGGCGCCGGGCCCGGCGCCGGGCTGCGGGGCCACCGGTTCGGGGGAACGGCAGCCGACGGTCCGTCAAATCCCGGATGGACAGGTATGGGTGGATCTGCCCAATATCCGGAGCATGCGTGGATTCCTTGTTTCCTCCATCGGCGTCACCTGCGCCGCCGCCCTCGCCCTCCCGCTCACTCCGCCCGCCGTCGCGGCGCCGGCCGGGCCGGCACCGGGCGGTGCGGCGCCCGTGCCGGCCACCGCCCGGTCCGCCGCCTCCGGGACTACCGTCCGGTCCGCCGCCTCCGGGACTACCGTCCGGTCCGCCGCCTCCGGGACAACCGACCTGCCCGGCAGCACCCAGTCCCTGCGCCTGTTCCCCCTGGCCCGCGGCCGCGGCTCGGTCACCTCCGCCCCCGCCGCCGCCGAACAGGGGCTCGGCCGCCGCGACGTACGGCACTTCTCGCTGGTCGGCGTCGTCTGGGACGACCCGGACACCGACCTGCACGGCCGCGTCCAGGTCCGCACCCGCGCCGCCCGCACCGGTGCCTGGTCCGGCTGGCAGGCCCTGCAGACGCACAGCGACGACGCGGCCGACCCCGGCGCCGCCGAGCGCGCCTCCGGCCACGTCCGCGGCTCCACCGCGCCGCTGTGGGTGGGCGACTCGGACGGCGTGGAGGTGCGCGTCCGGGCGGAGGGCGCGCCGCGCGCCGGAGAGACCGGCCGCGGCTCCCACGCCGGGCCGGGCGCCTCCCCGCTGCCCTCGGGCCTGCGCCTGGAACTCGTCGATCCGGGCGCCGCGTCCCCCGCGCGCGGCGCCGCCCCGGCCGTGCACCGCGGCGCCCCGGCGGCTGCCCGCCCGCTCACCGGACCGGCCGTCGCCGCCTCCGCCGCCAACGCCGGACTCGCCCCGCTCGGCGCCACCGTGATCCCCGCGCTGGACAGGGCCGCCACCGTGCGCGAGATGACGGTGCTGCGCGCGGGCGGGCTGACGTCGAGTCAGCGGGCGAAGCCGTACATCGGGCCGCGCCCGAGGATCGTCACCCGGCGCGGCTGGGGCGCGGACGAGGGGCTGCGCGAAGGGGGGTTCGTCTTCACGAAGAAGGTGAAGGCGGCCTTCGTGCACCACACGGCGACCGGCAACGGGTACAGCTGCTCCCAGGCGGCCTCCGTGATCCGCGGCATCTACCGCTACCACGTCCGCAGCATGGGCTGGCGGGACATCGGCTACAACTTCCTCGTCGACAAGTGCGGAAACATCTACGAGGGCCGTGCCGGAGGGGTCGCGAACCCGGTCATGGGCGCCCACACCCTCGGCTTCAACAGCAACAGCATGGGGATCGCCGTCCTCGGCACCTTCGGTTCGCACAAGCCGCCCGCCGCCGCGCTGCGGGCCATCGCCCGGCTGACGGCGTGGAAGCTCGGCCTGTGGGGCGGCGATCCGCGCGGCAAGACGTATCTGAAGTCCGCGGGTGGCAATCTCTACCGAAAGGGAAGGAACGTACGACTGAATGTGATCTCCGGCCACCGTGACGGCTTCCTGACCGAGTGTCCGGGCCGGCAGCTGTACCGCAAGCTCGGCACGGCCCGCTCGACCGCGGCGCGCTACCAGGGGCGTTAGCCGAGCGGGTCCCGGGCGGGCGCCGGAACCGCGGCAGGCCGTACGACCGTCGAAGGCGTCGCACAACGGTCTGCACACACTGGCCGGCCGAAGGACAGTTTCGGCCGGTCCCGGCAGGAAGCAGAGACGACAGGTGACAGAAGCGATCCTCCTGGTCGGCGGCAAGGGCACACGGCTGCGTCCGCTCACGGTGCACACGCCGAAGCCCATGGTCCGGGCGGCCGGGGTCCCCTTCCTCACACACCAGCTGGCGAGAGCGAGAGCCGCCGGCGTCGAGCACATCGTCCTGGCCACCTCCTACCTGGCCGAGGTCTTCGAGCCGTACTTCGGCGACGGCTCGTCCCTCGGCCTGCACCTCGAGTACGTGACCGAGGAGGAGCCCCTCGGCACGGGCGGAGCCATCCGCAACGTCGCCCCCCGCCTCCACTCCGGCCCCGACGACCCGGTCCTGGTCTTCAACGGTGACATCCTCACCGGCCTCGACATCCGCAGGCTGGTCGCCACCCACGAGACGACCGGCGCGGACGTCTCCCTGCACCTGACGAAGGTCGCCGACCCGCGCGCCTACGGCCTGGTCCCCACGGACGACACCGGCCGCGTCCTGGCGTTCCTGGAGAAGCCGCAGACCCCCGAGGAGATCGTCACCGACCAGATCAACGCGGGGGCGTACGTCTTCCGCCGCTCGGTCATCGACACCATCCCCTCCGGCCGCCCGGTCTCGGTGGAGCGCGAGACGTTCCCCGACCTGCTGTCGGCCGGGGCGCACCTTCAGGGCATGGTCGACTCCACGTACTGGCTGGACCTCGGCACGCCGGCCGCGTTCGTGCGCGGCTCGGCGGACCTGGTCCTCGGCCGCGCCCCGTCGCCCGCGGTCCCCGGCCGCTGCGGCGACCGCCTGGTCCTGCCGACGGCCAGGGTCGCCCCCGACGCGAAGCTGACCGGCGGCACGGTGGTGGGCGAGGGCGCGTTCGTGGCGGAAGGCGCCCGCGTCTTCGGCTCGACGATCCTGCCCGGGGCCGTGATCGAGCCCGGCGCCGTCGTCACCGACTCCCTCATCGGCACCCGCGCCCGCGTCGGCGAGCGCTCCGTGCTCACCGGCACGGTCATCGGCGACGGCGCGGTGGTCGGCGCCGACAACGAACTGCGCGACGGCGTGCGGGTGTGGTGCGACGCGCGGATCCCGGCGGGGGCGCTGCGCTTCTCCTCGGACCGGTGAACCCGGACGACGAATCAGCCCGTCCGGCGTTCGAGGACGAGGCCGTTCAGGCCGATGCGGGGGTGCGGGGGCGCAGCCCTCGCCCCGGGAGGCCGCCCTCGCCCCGGGAGGCTGTGACGCGGGCGCGGCCCGCGTCACAGCCTCCCGATGTCCCCCCGCGGCATCCGCGGCGCCCGCCTCGGCGGTGTCCGCCCGCTCAGCAGGATCAGCCGGGCCGCCCGGTGCCGCTGCCCCGCGTACGGCTGGAGCAGCTCCAGCATCACGGAGTCGTCCGCGTCCCGGTTCCCGGCCAGCGCCCACCCCACGATCCCCGGCAGGTGCAGGTCCCCCACGGTCACCGCGTCCGGCGCCCCGTGGCTGCGCTGCACCGTCTCCGCCGATGTCCACGGCCCGATCCCCGGCACGGCCTCCAGCCGGGTCCGCGCGGCCTCCGGCGCCATCCCGGCCGCCTCCTCCAGCCGCGCGGCGACCCGCACGGCCCGCAGGATCGTCGACGCCCGCTTGTTGTCGACCCCGGCGCGGTGCCACTCCCAGGACGGGATCAGCGCCCACGTCCGCGGCGCCGGCATCACCCACAGCCGCCCGCCCGCCGCGGGCCCCGGCGCCGGTTCGCCGTACTTGCGCACCAGCAGCCGCCAGGCCCGGTACGCCTCGTCGGTGGTGACCTTCTGCTCCAGGACCGACGGGATCAGCGACTCCAGCACCAGCCCGGTCCGCGTCAGCCGCAGCCCCGGCCGCCGGTGCCGGGCCAGGGCCACCACGCGGTGCCGGGGCGCGAAGGCGTCCGGGTCGTCCGCGGCCCCGAGCACCTGCGGCAACTGCTCCAGCAGCCACTCGGCCCCCGGCCCCCACGCCTCCCCGCGCACCTCGCCGGCGTGCGCGGTCACCCGCAGCGTTCCCGGCCCGGCCGGGGTCAGACTGGCCCGCCACACGGACCCGTCGGGCATCGCGCGGAACGTCGGATCGGCCGGCCCGCGCCGCAGCGGCCCCAGCACCAGGCCGAGGTCCAGCGGCCCGTCCGGCACCACCGTCCGCACCCGCCCCGCCGCGGCGGAGTGGCGCGGCGTACCGGCGGGCGCGGGCACGGCGACATGCCCGCCGCGCACCGTCGTACGCGTGGGCCGGGGAGACCGGGGAGCGAAACGTCCTGCCACGAATGAAGTCCCGGGATGTCGGAGGGGCCCTATGAGGGTAGACGCACCCGGGCGGCCCGCACCGCGCCTCCCGGACGCCCCGGGCGGCCCGCACCGCACTCGCGGACGCCCCAGCGGCCCGGTCCGTACGGCAGCTCGCCGTAAGCCTCAGCGCACCTCGATGAACGCCTCCGCGCCCCGCTCCGGCCGGGGCCGCGGCTCCTCGGCCGGATGCCCGACCGCCACCGCCCCCATCGGGTCCCAGTCCCCTGGCAGGTCCAGCACCTCGCGCACGACGTCCCGGCAGAACATCGTCGACGACACCCACGCCGATCCCAGCCGCTCCCCGGCCAGCGCGACCAGGAGGTTCTGCACGCCCGCCCCGGTGGCGACGACGAACATCTCCCGCTCGGCGCCGTCCCGCCGCGCGTCGCCGTAGCTGTGCGCCCCGTCCGCCACCAGGCACGGCACCACCAGGTACGGCGCGTTGCGCAGCACGTCCCCGCGGCGGACCCGCTTGGCGATGGACTCCTCGGTCTTGCCGTCGCGCCGCAGGTCGGCGATCCAGGCGTCGCGCATCGCGTCCAGCAGCCGCGTCCGCGACTCCTCGGACTCCAGCAGCACGAACCGCCACGGCGTGGTGTGGTGCGGCGCCGGCGCGGTCACCGCCGCCGCCACCGCCCGCCGCACGGCACCGGGGTCGACGGGCTCGTCGGTGAAGGCCCGCACGGTACGGCGCTGGGTGACCGCCAGCCGTACCGCCTCGGAGGTGCCCAGCCGGAACATGTCGTCGCGCGCGCCGCGCACCATGGCCCGCGCCCCCTCTCCGTGCTCCGCGACGTCCCCGGAGGACCCGGAGGACCCGGAGGACCCGGAGGCCGTGGCGACCAGGTGTGCCAGCCCGCGCACGACGGCGACGGGCCGCCCGGCGGCCTTGCCCTTGACCAGGTCGCCCGCGGCGGCCAGTTCGTCGGCCGTGGCGACCACGGTGGCGCTCAGCGGATTGCCGTGGGCGTCCGTGCCGCCGCGCAGGTCGTCCAGCACGCGCACGCCGGCCGCTCCGATGGCGACGTCCGTCAGCCCCGAGCGCCAGGGCCGCCCGAAGGTGTCGGTGATCAGGACGCCGACGTCGACGCCGAGGGCGGCGCGCAGCCCCGCGCGGATCGCGCGCGCGGAGGCGTCCGGGTCCTCGGGCAGCAACAGCACCGTCCCGGCGGGGGTGTTGGAGGCGTCGACACCGGCGGCGGCCATGACCAGGCCCTGCCGGTTCTCCACGATGCGCAGCGGCCCGCGCCGCGCCACCACCCGGACCGTCTCGGCGTCGATGGCGGCCTCCCGGTCGGCTGCCTCGACCGTGCGGCCCTCCGCCTTGGACACGATCTTCGAGGTGACGAGCAGCACGTCGCCGTCGGCCAGCCCGGGCTCGGCGGCGGCGATCAGCTTGGCGAGGTCGTCGCCGGGGGCGACCTCGGGCAGTCCGGGCACCGCCCAGACCCGGTAACCGTCGGCGGGTGCTCCGCTCACGCCCCCCGCACCTCCTCCGCCAGGTCGAGCGCCTCGCGGGCCATCCGCGCGCTCGCGTCGAGGTCGGTCATCATCAGCGGCACCGCCCGGCACCGGATGCCGGCCGCCTCCACGCGGTCCACCGCGCCGGCGTCCACGGTGTCGACCAGCCAGCCGTCCAGCATTCCGGAGCCGTAGTGCTCGGCCACCGCGGCGGCCGTGGACTCCACGCCCACCGCGGCGAGGACCTTGTCGGCCATGCCGCGCACGGGCGCGTCCCCGACGATGGGGGAGAGGCCGACCACGGGTACCCCCGCGTCGGCGATCGCCTCGCGGATGCCGGGCACGGCGAGGATCGTGCCGATCGAGACGACCGGGTTCGACGGCGGGAACAGCACGACATCCGCTTCCGCGATCGCCTCCAGGACGCCCGGCGCGGGCTTGGCCTGTTCGGCGCCGACCGGTACGACCGCCTCCGCCGGGACCGAGGCCCGCAGCCGCACCCAGTACTCCTGGAAGTGGATCGCCTTGCGCTCGCCGTCGATCTCCACGGCGACGTGCGTCTCGACGCGGTCGTCCGTCATGGGGATCAGCCGCACGCCCGGCTGCCACCGGTCGCACAGCGCCTCGGTCACCGCGCTCAGCGGATATCCGGCGCCGAGCATCTGCGTCCGCACGATGTGCGTGGCGAAGTCCCGGTCGCCGAGCCCGAACCACTCCGGCCCCACGCCGTACGCGGCGAGGTCCTCCTTGAGGTGGAAGGTCTCGTCGGCCCGCCCCCACCCCTGTTCCTCGTTGATGCCGCCGCCGAGCGTGTACATCACCGTGTCGAGGTCCGGGCAGACCTTCAGCCCGAAGAGGTGGATGTCGTCCCCGGTGTTGCCGATGACGGTGATGTCCGCGTCCGGTGCGGCCTTCTTCAGGCCGCGCAGGAACCGGGCACCGCCGATGCCGCCTGCCAGAACCACAATGCGCATGAAAACAGTGTGTCAGCCGCCGGGCCGACTCGTTGCCCGGTGGCCGGACCGGGCGGCTGGAACGGGGTGGTTGGGAAAGGCGGCCGGACCGGGGTGGCGGGGAAAGGCGGCCGGACCGGGGTGGTGGGGAAGGGCGGCCGGTCCGGGTGGCGGGTGCGGCCACGGATCAGGCGGTCACCGGACGCGTCTCGCAGGCCGCGGAGGTGTGCATGGGCATCTCCGTCAGTCCCGGGTAGTACACGTGCAGGCTGACCGCCGGCTCCAGTGCGTCGTTGACGATCTCGTGCACGTAGCCCGGGGCGAACACGCGCTGGGCACCGGCCCGCAGCGCGCGCGTGCCGCGCTCGGTCCGCTCGGTCAGCGTGCCCTCCAGCAGCGTCAGCACGCCGGAGGAGCGGCCGTGGTCGTGCGGCCCGCTGCCCTGCCCCGGCACCCAGGACAGCAGCCACACCTCGTAGCCCGGTCCGGTGCGCAGCCGGTGGTACCAGCGTGTGGTGGCGTCGTATCTGACGAGGTGCTCCCACTGGGAGCGGTCGGCGGCGATGGAGCGGGCCAGGCCGGCGAACTCGGCGACGGTGGCCGGGTGCTCACGCGGGGGCTGCAGCAGGTGGGGTACTTCGAGGATGTCGCCGGCGATCTGGAGGTCGCTGTCGCTGTTCATGGGAATGCGGTGGTTCCTCGGTGAGGGGAGGCCGGAGGGCCGGAGTGCCAGAGGGAACGAGAGCCGGGTCGCGGGCGACACGGCCGACAGCCGGAGCGGGTGTGGCTCAACAGCCGGAACAGCGACAGCTACAGCGAGCGCGGGCAGCACCGTGGGACCCGGCGGTGCGGGTCGAGGTGAGTGCCGGATTCGCGAGCATGCCCACAAGCACATCGGTTCACACCTCCGCTGTCAACCTGACGCCCGGTATGTGGGACCTGTTTCACCTCATCCGGTTCATGCGCGAGGTGAAAGGTTTGTCCGGATGCCGTCAGGGCACATGGGCACAGCCGGGTGCCCGGGCCTCGTTGTGATCCTGTGATCCGAACGTGACCCGGTTTGCTTCGCGGCGCGCGTGGAACGAGATCCAAGCTCTGGGCGTCCTTCCTTGTGCAGGCCCGTGTGTGGGGTCGGGGGCCCGTCGAGCCCTGTCGGTATGTCAAGGTTTATGCCTATTTGAACACTTTCCGCATGGCCTTGGTTCCGCAGAGTGAATAAGGGGCCCAATAGCAGATCTCGGCTTGACTCGCCCGGAGCAGCACACTTGTAATTTCACTCGTGTCGTTCAGCCGGAATCGGTTACGGCTACATCACGGGGACGCGAAAGACAGAGGGGCGCACATGACCGAGCTGGTGCAGCAACTGCTGGTCGACGACGCGGACGAGGAACTCGGCTGGCAGGAGCGCGCGCTGTGCGCCCAGACCGACCCCGAGTCGTTCTTTCCCGAGAAGGGCGGCTCCACCCGTGAGGCCAAGAAGGTCTGCCTCGCCTGTGAGGTCCGCTCCGAGTGCCTCGAGTACGCCCTCGCCAACGACGAGCGGTTCGGCATCTGGGGCGGCCTGTCGGAGCGGGAGCGCCGCAGGCTGAAAAAGGCCGCTGTCTGACCCGGGCGCACCCGCCCGCAGCCGAACCCGACGGCCCGTCGCCCAGGTTGTCCACAGGCGGCGGGCCGCCCGCCCGTCGCCCGGCCGCCGCCCCTCATCGAGGCGCTCCGCGCCGCCCCATGCTGGTTCTGCCGATAGTGTGGTCGCTCGTCCGAGACGCCTCACCGCCCCCACGGGCCGCAGGCGTCCACCGCAGTCCATCGAACCGGGGCCCGTACCTCGATGTCCGTGCACAGCCACACGGCAGCCCACGACCACGCTGCCACACCTGAGTTCCCGCGTCATGTGGTGACCGCGGTGCTCGTCGCCCACGACGGTGCCCGCTGGCTCCCCGACGCGCTCGCCGGGCTGCTCGGCCAGGAGCGCCCCGTCCAGTGCGTCATGGCGGCCGACACCGGCAGCGCCGACGACTCCGCCCAGCTGCTCACCGACGCCCTCGGCGCCGACCACGTGCTCCACCTCGCCCGGCGCACCGGCTTCGGCCAGGCGGTCGAGGAGGCGAGCCGCACCGCGCCCGTCCTGACCCCGGACGAGCTGCCGTACCTGAAACGGCCCAGCGGCTGGGACCCCGCCACGCGCACCTGGCGCGACGACGCCTACGACATGCCGGAACTGCCGCACGGCGAACCGGTCCAGTGGCTCTGGCTGCTGCACGACGACTGCGCCCCCGAACCCGACGCCCTGGCCCAGCTGCTGCGCGTCGTGGACAACGAACTGGAGCTCGGCCGCGACGACGTGGCCGTCGTCGGCCCCAAACTGCGCGGCTGGTACGACAAGCGGCAACTGCTGGAGGTCGGCGTCACCATCGCCAACTCCGGCCGCCGCTGGACCGGCCTGGACCGCCGCGAACAGGACCAGGGCCAGCACGACCACGTGCGGTCCGTGCTGTCGGTGTCCACCGCCGGCATGCTGGTGCGCCGCGACGTCTTCGAACGGCTCGGCGGCTTCGACAAGCGGCTGCCCCTGATGCGCGACGACGTCGACCTGTGCTGGCGCGCCACCGCCGCCGGCCACCGCGTCCTCGTCGCCCCCGACGCCGTCGTACGGCACGCCGAGGCCGCCTCCCGCGAGCGCCGCACCGTCGACTGCGTGGGCCGCACCGCCGCCTCCCCGCACAAGGTCGACAAGGCGGGCGCCGTCTACACCCTGCTCGTCAACACGCGGACCGCGGCGCTGCCGTGGGTGCTGCTGCGCCTGGTGCTCGGCACGCTCGTGCGCACCGTCGCCTACCTCGTCGGCAAGGTCCCCGGACAGGCCCTCGACGAGATCCGCGGCCTGCTGGGCACCCTGCTGCGGCCCGAGCGGATCATCGCCGGACGGCGCGGACGCGGCGCCCCGCAGATCGACAAGGGCGAACTGCGGGCGCTGTTCCCGCCGCCCGGCGCCACCGTGCGCGCCACCGTCGAACAGGTCGCGGGCGACCTCGTCGGCCGTTCCGACCCCGAGGTCACCTCCGGCGCCGGGCGCCACGGCGGCGGCATCGAGTCCGGTCCCGGCGGTGACGACGCCGACTTCCTGGAGATCGAGCAGTTCGCCCGGCTCAAGCGCATCGCCCGCAAGCCCGGCCCGATGCTCTTCCTGGTGCTGCTGCTGGTCTCCCTGGCCGCCTGCCGCGCGCTCCTCGGCGGCGGCGCGCTCTCCGGCGGCGCCCTGCTGCCCGCCCCGGCCGACGCCGGCGAACTGTGGTCGCGCTACCTCGACGCCTGGCACCCGGTGGGCGCCGGCGGCACCCCGTCCGCGCCGCCCTACCTGGCGATCGTCGCGCTGCTCGCCTCCGCGCTGTTCGGCTCGACCGGGCTCGCGGTCACCGTCCTGCTCGTCGGCTCGGTACCGCTGGCCGGCTGCACCGCGTACTTCGCCTCCCGCCCGCTCGTCGAGTCGCGACTGCTGCGCGCGTGGGCGGCCGTCTTCTACGCCTTCCTGCCCGCCGCCACCGGCGCGCTCGCCGGCGGCCGCATCGGCACCGCCGTGCTCGCCGTGCTGCTGCCGCTCCTCGCCCGTGCGGGCGTCGCGGCCGCCGGTCTGGCCAACACCTCCGGCGGACGCGGCAGTTGGCGTGCCACCTGGGCGTACGCGCTGCTGCTGACGATCACCACCGCGTTCACGCCGATCGTGTGGCCCGTCGCGCTGGTCCTCGGCATCGCCGTGCCGGCCGTGCGCCGCGCCGACATCACCGCCCACGCCCTGCGCTTCCTGGCCCAGCTCGGCACCCCCCTGCTGGTCCTCGCGCCCTGGTCGCTGTCCCTGCTGCCGTTCGGCTTCTTCAAGGAGGCCGGCCTCACCTACGGCGCTTCGGCCGCCTCCGCGCTCGACCTGCTCGGCACGAGCCCCGGCGGGCCGGGCACGGTCGGCGGGCTGACGCTCATCGGGATCGTCGCGGCCGCGCTGGCCGCCCTGCTGCGCTCCGAGCGGCAGTTCGGCATCTGGACGGCCTGGGCGGTCGCCCTGGTGGGCCTCGTCTTCGCCGCGCTGTCCAACGGCTCGGCCTGGGCCGGCCCCGCCACCCTGGTCTACGGCCTGGCCCTGCTGTCCGCCGCCCTGCTGGGCGCCGACGGGGCACGCGCCCGCGTGGCCGAGCAGAGCTTCGGCTGGCGCCAGCCGGTGGCCGCGCTGATCGCGCTCGCCTGCGCCGTGGGACCGCTGGTGGCCGCCGCCGGCTGGATGATCCGCGGCGCCGGCGACCCCCTCGAACGGCGCGACCCGGTGCAGGTGCCCGCGTTCGTCGCCGAGGAGAGCGGCACCCGCGACCAGCCCCGCACGCTCGTGCTGGACAGCGACTCCACGGCCCACGTCGCCTACACCCTCGTCCGCGGCTCCGGCGCCCGCCTCGGCGACGCCGAACTCGCCGCGGCCGGCGGCGGCAACGGCAGGCTCGACAAGGTCGTCGCCAACCTCGTCGCCGGCTCCGGCGCCGACCAGGCCGGCCAGCTCGGCAAGTTCGCCGTCCGCTACGTCCTGGTCCACAAGGGCGCCCCCCGCGAGGTCATCCGGGTCCTGGACGCCACGCCCGGCCTCTCGCGCCTGAGCCAGCAGGACGGCGGCGCCCTGTGGCGGGTCGACCGGGAGGTCGCGCGCGCCACCATCGTCAGCGCGTCCGGCTCCGGCACCCCGCAGCCCGTCGCCGCCGGGCCCGTCGAGATCCACACCACGGTCCCGGCCGGTTCCGACGGGCGCGTCCTGCGCCTCGCCGACACCGCCGCCGAGGGCTGGACGGCCACCCTGGACGGCAGGCCGCTCACCCGCACCACGGTGGACGGCTGGGCCCAGGGCTTCGAACTCCCCGCGTCCGGCGGCAGGCTGGACGTCACCTTCGACGCCCCGATCGGCCACACCGCCTGGCTGTGGGCGCAGGGCTCGCTCGCCGTCGTCCTCGTGGTCCTCGCCCTGCCCGGCCGGCGCCGCGACGTCGACGACGACCTCCCCGAGGAGGAGGCCGCCGTCCCCGCCCAGGCCGTCGAGGGCGAGGGCCGCCGAGCCCGCCGCCTGCGCGCCCAGGCCGAAGCCGAGGCCGAAGCCGACGCAGAGGCCGAGGAGACGGGCGGCGAACAGCAGCCGCGGCTCCCGGCGGCGGAGGAGACTCCCGTGCCGGTCCCGCAGCAGCAGTCCTACGGGGACTGGGACGAGGCCGCCTACGCGGGTGCCGGATACGGCGAGTACGGGGGCGAGCAGTACCAGGGCGCCCAGCAGTACCCGGCGGGCGCGTACGACCAGGCGTACCCCGCCGAGCAGGCCTACCCCGGCGACCAGGCGTACCCCGCCGAGCCTTACCAGGGCGGCCAGTACGACCCGTACGGGTACGGCGACGCGGCACAGACCCCGTACGCGGGGCAGCCGGCGTACGACCCGGCGTACGACCCATCGTCGTACCAGCAGGGCTACGACCCCGCCTACGACCCGGCGCAGCAGCACCCGCACGCCCCTGAGCGCCCCGACGGGAGTCAGCAGTGAACCGCACCACCCTGTCCCTGATCGCCGGCGCGGCCGCGCTGGCCGCCGTCACCGGGTTCGCCTCGCTCACCGCGCCCGGGGCCTCCGGCACGACGGGCACCGACACCGCCGAGGCGGCCGCCGAGCTGCCCGTGGAGCGCACCAGCCTGCTGTGCCCGGCGCCCAGCTCCTCCGACCTCGCCGACACGGTGTACACGTCGTTCACGCCCGTCACCAAGGGCACCGGCAGCACCGGCAAGGCCGAACTGGAGTCCGCCGCCGAACAGTCGGCCGACGGGACGGGCGACACGGGCGGCAAGAGCGGCAGCGGCAAGGGTGCCGGCGGCGGCCGGAAGAAGGCCGGCAAGCCGGTCCTCGCCCCTGAGAAGCCGGGCACACCGGCCGTCGGGGACACCTCCGGCGGTGACGCACCGGCGCTGCTGGGCACCGCCGAGGGCAAGTTCGCGCCCGGCTGGACCGTGCAGCAGACCACGGAGGTCGCCGCGGGCGCCGGCCGCGGCCTGCAGGGCCTGAGCTGCACCGCGCCGGACACGGAGTTCTGGTTCCCGGGCGCGAGCACGGACGCCGCCCGCACCGACTACGTGCACCTGACCAACCCCGACGACTCCGCCGCCGTCGTCGACCTCGAGCTCTACGGCAAGGACGGCGCCCTGAAGTCGGCCGTGGGCGAGGGCATCACGGTCCAGCCGCACTCCAGCGAGCCGATCCTGCTGTCCACGCTCATCGACGAGAAGCAGACCAACCTCACCCTGCACGTCAACGTGCGCAGCGGGCGCGTCGGCGCCGCCGTG
Source organism: Streptomyces sp. H51 (assembly GCF_035656535.1). Taxonomy (NCBI): domain Bacteria; kingdom Bacillati; phylum Actinomycetota; class Actinomycetes; order Kitasatosporales; family Streptomycetaceae; genus Streptomyces; species Streptomyces sp. H51. The sequence goes on along the minus strand of NZ_JAYMHD010000011.1, from coordinate 12,663 downwards.
CAGGCCCTGGACGACACGCTCGGCGGCGACTGGCTGGCCGCGGCCACGGACCCGGCGGGCAGCCTCGTCCTGCCCGGCATCCCGAAGGACGCCACGGCCGTGCGCCTGATCGCCTTCGCGCCGGGCGACGCGGACGCCGACCTGAAGGTACAGCTCGCCTCCCCGTCCGGGCTGATCACGCCCGCCGGGAACGAGACGCTGCACGTGAAGGCGGGCATGACGACCGCCGTCGACCTCGGCGACGTCACCCGCGGCGAGGCCGGCTCGCTGGTGCTGACGCCCACCGGTCAGTCGGCACCGGTCGTCGCGGCGCTGCGGGTGGTGCGCGGCAAGGGCGCCAAGCAGGAGACGGCGTTCATTCCGGCCGCCGGCCAGGTCGGCACGCGCGCGACGGCCGCCGACAACAGCGGCAAGGGCTCGACGCTCTCCCTCACGGCACCGAACCGCACCGCGCGCGTGAAGGTCACCGCCTCCGCGGGCAGCGAGGGCGGCACGGCGGTGTCGCGGACATTCACGATCAAGGCCGGTACGACGCAGGACGTCGACGCCCCGGTCCCCGACGGCCTGAGGGGCACGTACGCGCTGACGGTCGAGCCGCTGTCCGGCGGCCCCGTGTACGCGGCCCGCACGCTGACGGCGACGGACGGTGGAGTGCCCGGCTTCACCGTGCAGACCCTGCCCGACGACCGGGGCACCGTCGCGGTGCCGGAGGCCGAGGAGGACCTGTCGGTGCTGCAGCGCTAGGTCCGCGGCGGGCGGGCGGGCGGGCAGTCAGGCGGGAAGGGTACGGAGCCGGGGCGGGGAGGGCTGGAGCGGCCTCAGTCCTCGCCGTAGCGCGGATCCACCGTCTCCGGCGTCAGACCGAGCAGCTCGGCGACCTGTTCGACCACGACCTCGTGCACCAGCGCGGCCCGCTCGTCCCGGCCCTTCGTGCGGATCTCGACCGGCCGGCGGTACACGATCACCCGGGCCGGCCGCCCCTGCCGGGAGGGGACCGTGCCGCCCAGCGGGACCGGCTCGTCGCTGTAGGACTGCCCCGGCCCGTCCAGGCGGGGCACCTCGAGGACGAGGAAGTCGATGTCGGCCAGCTGCGGCCACCGCCGTTCCAGACGCTCCACGGAGTCCTGCACCAGGTCCGCGAACGCGTCGGCGCGGCTCGCGGCGAGCGGCACCTGGGGCGGCGCGATCGGGCCGCGCATGCCCCGGCCGTGGCGATCACGACGGCGGGGCCCGGGTCCGGCGGCACGGGGCGGTACGGCGTTGTCCATCACTGGTGAAGGGTAGTCCCCGCCGGGGCCCCGCGCCCGGCCCCACACGGCGTTCGGCCGCCACGCACGGCATGTCGCAGGATGACCGTTCCGGCCGAGGTCGGGCTCGATTCCGTATCTCTCCGGTATCTCTCCGAGACCATCGGCCTCAAGGCAAATGGCAGGGTTTGTCCCGAGTGGCGACCGGGCGGGACGCCTCCACGCACCGTCCGGACGGCCGTCCGCGCAGGTCAATGAGGCGCCCCGGATGCCGGTGTGGGGAGTTTCACAGCACGACACGGGGGAGCGACCTGATGGAGAGTCGTCGCGGCCCGCTCAAGAGTGCGGTACCGTCCAACGTCGTGAGCCCTGTACGTCGCTGTTCGCGCACCGCTTGCGGCCGTCCCGCCGTCGCGACGCTGACGTACGTCTACGCCGACTCGACCGCGGTCCTCGGCCCGCTCGCGACCTACGCCGAACCCCACTGCTACGACCTGTGCGCCGAGCACTCCGAGCGCCTCACCGCGCCCCGTGGCTGGGAGGTCGTGCGGCTCCTCGACGGCTCCGCACCGGCCCGCCCGAGCGGCGACGACCTGGAGGCGCTCGCCAACGCGGTGCGCGAGGCGGCCCGCCCCCAGGAGCGGGCGGCGGGAGCCGGCGGCGGGGCACGCGGGGCGGACCCGATGGAGGTCGCCCGGCGCGGCCATCTGCGGGTGCTGCGCTCGCCGGACAACTGACCGCCCCCCGCCACGACATCTCGCGAAACGTTCCGCTGGGCGACCTGCCCGGCGTGACGCACCCCGCGTGACGCACCCCGCGCACTCAACCGTGCCGGGCAGCCGCCGCCCTGACCTGACGTCACGACGGTGGGTCCCGACCGCCACCGCACGAAATCCCGTCGGCCGGTCCGGGTAGTTTTGGGGCGACCGACATCACTTCCTGGAGGGCCGGCCGTGACTGCTGATCTGACGCAGATCGTGAAGGCGTACGACGTACGCGGAGTGGTCCCGGACCAGTGGGACGAGTCGCTCGCCGAACTCTTCGGCGCGGCCTTCGTCCAGGTGACCGGGGCCGAGGCGATCGTCACCGGACACGACATGCGCCCCTCCTCGCCCGGACTGTCGGGCGCCTTCGCGCGGGGGGCGGCCGCGCGGGGCGCCGACGTCACCGAGATCGGCCTCTGCTCGACGGACCAGCTGTACTACGCCTCGGGCGCGCTGGGCCTGCCGGGCGCGATGTTCACGGCCTCGCACAACCCGGCCCGGTACAACGGCATCAAGATGTGCCGCGCGGGCGCCGCGCCCGTCGGCCAGGACACCGGCCTGACGCAGATCCGCGAACTCGTCGAGGAGTGGACGCGGTCGGGCGCACCCGAGCCCGTCCCGACGCCGGGAACGCTCACCCGGCGCGACACGCTGCGGGACTACGCGGCCCACCTGCGCTCCCTCGTCGACCTGACCTCCATCCGCCCCCTGAAGGTCGTCGTCGACGCCGGCAACGGCATGGGCGGCCACACCGTGCCCACGGTCCTCGCGGGCCTGCCGCTCACGGTCGTCCCGATGTACTTCGAACTGGACGGCACCTTCCCCAACCACGAGGCCAACCCCCTGGACCCGGCCAACCTGGTGGACCTGCAGAAGCGGGTGCGCGAGGAGTCCGCCGACCTCGGGCTCGCCTTCGACGGCGACGCCGACCGCTGCTTCGTCGTCGACCAGAACGGCGACCCGGTGTCGCCGTCCGCGATCACCGCCCTGGTCGCCGCCCGGGAACTCGCCAGGAACGGCGGCAACGGCGCCGTCATCCACAACCTGATCACCTCCTGGTCGGTTCCGGAGGTGGTGCGGGAGAACGGCGGCACCCCGATCCGCACCCGCGTCGGCCACTCCTTCATCAAGGCCGAGATGGCCAGGACGGGCGCGATCTTCGGCGGCGAGCACTCCGCGCACTACTACTTCAAGGACTTCTGGAACGCGGACACGGGCATGCTGGCCGCCCTGCACGTCCTCGCGGCCCTGGGCGGCCAGGAGGGGCCGCTGTCCGACCTCGTCGCCCAGTACGACCGTTACGCCGGCTCCGGCGAGATCAACTCCACGGTCGACGACCAGGCCGCCCGCCTGGCCGCAGTGCGGGCCGCCTACGAGGGCGCCGACGACGTCGAACTCGACGACCTCGACGGCCTGACCGTCTCCTCGGCCGACTGGTGGTTCAACGTCCGCCCGTCCAACACCGAGCCGCTGCTGCGCCTGAACACGGAGGCGCGCGACGAGGAGACGATGGCGAAGATCCGGGACGAGGTACTGGCCGTCATCCGCGGCTGACCCCGCCCGGTGCCCGCGCGGGCGGCGGCGCGGGAGCCTCCGGGAAACCGAAGCCCGTCCACCGCCGTCCGACGCCGCCACCGCCCGTCCACCGGCGGTACGCTGACCAGGCACATCCGTACGGCACACGCACGCGGCGGGCAACCGCACGCGCCCCGGCCCCGAAGGGACACCCCCATGCCGCTCGAAGCCGGCCTCCTGGAGATCCTCGCCTGCCCCGCCTGCCACGCTCCCCTCGAGGAGCAGGACGACGAGCTGATCTGCACCGGCCAGGACTGCGGTCTGGCGTACCCCGTCCGCGACGGCATCCCCGTCCTGCTCGTCGACGAAGCGCGCCGTCCCGCGTAACCCCCCCGGCGATCGGAGGCTGCCGCCATGCTCGACGAATCGCTGCTCGACGCCCCCGAGGAACTCTCGGAGGCCGACCACCGCGGTCTGCTCCGCGGCGCCGCCGAAGCAGGCGCCCGCGTCCGCACCGCCGCCCGGCACGCGGCCGAGGCCGGCGTCAACGACCTCAAACCGGACGGCCGCCCCCGCGCCGTGATCATCGCGGGCCCCGGCGCCGCCGCCACCACCGTCGCCGACCTCCTCGGCACGCTCGTCGGCCCCGGCAGCCCCGTCACCCGCCTGACGCCCACCGGCGTCGCCCCCGCCGCGGGCGCCCTGCGCTGGGAACTGCCCGGCTGGGTCGGCTCCGTCGACCTGCTCCTGATCGCCACCCCGGACGGCACCGAACCGGGTCTCGGCCTGCTCGCCGAGTCGGCCTACCGCCGCGGCTGCACGGTCGCCGCCGTCGCCCCCGCCGGCACCCCGCTCGCGGAGGCGGTCGCAGGCGCCCACGGCCTGTTCGTACCGCTGGCCGTGGCCCCCTACGAGCAGGACGAACCGCTCGCCGCGTCCGCCCCCGGCGTGCTGTGGGCGCTGCTCACCCCGCTGCTGGCGCTCCTGGACCGCATCGGGCTGCTCCTCGCCCCGCCGGACGCCCTGGAGAAGGTCGCCGACCGCCTCGACCAGGTCGCCGAACGCTGCGGTCCGGCCATCGCCACCTACAGCAACCCCGCCAAGACCCTTGCCGCCGAACTCGCTGACGCGCTGCCGCTGGTGTGGACCGAGGGAGTCTCGGCCGGACCCGCCGGCCGTCGCTTCGCCGCCGCCCTGGCCGAGCTGTCCGGCATCCCGGCGGTCGTCGCCGAACTGCCCGAGGCGCTCGCCGCGCACAGCGCCCTGCTCGCCGGCCCGCTCGCGGCCAGCGCCGACCCCGACGACTTCTTCCGCGACCGGGTGGAGGAACCGCCCGCCCTCCACGCACGCGTGGTGCTGCTGCGCGACCGCCCGATCGGCGGCCTCACCGCCGCTCCGGGCGCCCGTGACCTGGCCCTCAGCCACGACACGCCGATCAGCGAACTGGAACCGGAACCCGGGGCCGAACTGGAGACCCTGGCCGAACTGATCGCCATGACGGATTTCGCCGCCGTTTACCTGGCGCTCGCCACCAGGGCCTGAGCTGGAACCGCCCCTCCCGGCCAGCGCCCGCTGCGCAGCGTACGTTCGGAGACAGAGACACAGCATGGACCGCCTGGACAACACCATCCGCCCCTACGCCTGGGGTTCGACGACCGCCATCCCCGAACTCCTCGGCGTCGAGCCCAGCGGCGAACCGCAGGCCGAGATGTGGATGGGCGCACACCCGGGCGCACCCTCGCGCACCGGACGCGGCACGCTCGCCGAGGTGATCGCCGCGGACCCGGAGCGGGAACTCGGCCCGGCGGCCACGGCCAGGTTCGGATCCGGCCTGCCCTTCCTGCTCAAGATCCTCGCCGCGGGCGCCCCGCTCTCCCTGCAGGTCCACCCCGACCTCGACCAGGCCGGACAGGGGTACGAGGACGAGGAGCGCCGCGGCGTCCCGGCCGACGCCCCGCACCGCAACTACAAGGACGCCAACCACAAGCCCGAACTCATCTGCGCGCTCACCGAGTTCCACGGCCTGTGCGGCTTCCGCGACCCGCTGCAGACCGCCGATCTGCTCGACGGCCTCGGTGTCGGCGCCCTCAAGCCGTACGTCGACCTGCTGCACGCCAGCCCCGCGGACGCGGCCCTGCGCGAGGTGCTCACCGCCGTCCTCACCGCCGACCCCGAGGAGATGCGCCGCACCGTGGCCGAGGCCACGACGGCCTGCACCCGCCTCGGCGGCGCGTACGCGCCCTACGCGGACATCGCCCACCACTACCCGGGCGACCCGGGCGTGATCGCCGCCATGCTGCTCAACCACGTACGCCTGCAGCCCGGTGAGGCCCTGTTCCTCGGCGCGGGCATCCCGCACGCCTACCTCGACGGCCTCGGCGTCGAGATCATGGCCAACTCCGACAACGTCCTGCGCTGCGGCCTGACCCCCAAACACGTCGACGTGCCCGAGCTGCTGCGCATCGTCCGCTTCCAGCCGAGCGACCCCGGCGTCCTGCGCCCGGAGGCATCCCCCGACGGCGAGGAGGTCTACGAGACCCCCATCGACGAGTTCCGCCTGTCGAGGTACGTGCTGCCCGAGGGCGGCGCCGCCCACGACCTCACCCGCGCGACCCCGCAGATCCTGCTGTGCACGGCGGGCCGCGTGCGCGCGGGGGAACACGAACTCGGCCCCGGCCGGTCGGTCTTCGTCCCGGCGGGCGAGACGGCGGAGGTGTCCGGAGCGGGCACGCTCTTCCGGGCAACTGTGATCGTATGACGATGACTGTGGACACCTGACGAGCCGTCCGCCGACCGGGCTGCAAGAATGGCCCACCGGCAAAGGACGGGCAAAGGCCCGCGGGCCGAACGGGCCGGACGGGCAAAGGCGAAGGGACAACGCGGACATATGAGCGCGTCAGGCGGCACCAGGGCGATCGTGGCGGCACTCGGCGCCAACCTCGCGATCGCGGTATCGAAGTTCGTGGCGTTCGCCTTCAGCGGCTCCTCGTCCATGCTCGCCGAAGGCGTGCACTCGCTCGCCGACTCCGGCAACCAGTTCCTCCTCCTCGTCGGCGGCAAGAAGGCCGAGCGCGAGGCCACCCCGCAACACCCCTTCGGCTACGGCCGCGAGCGGTACATCTACGCCTTCCTCGTCTCGATCGTCCTGTTCTCCGTCGGCGGCATGTTCGCCATCTACGAGGGCTACGAGAAGATCCGCCACCCGCACGAACTGGAGCACTGGTACTGGCCGGTGGGCGTCCTCGTCTTCGCGATCATCGCCGAGGGCTTCTCCTTCCGCACCGCCATCAAGGAGTCGAACGAACTGCGCGGCGGCCTGTCCTGGTCGCAGTTCATCCGCCGTGCCAAGGCGCCCGAGCTGCCCGTCGTCCTGCTGGAGGACTTCGGCGCGCTCATCGGCCTGGTCCTCGCCCTCGGCGGCGTCGGCCTGGCCCTGCTCACCGGCGACGGCGTCTGGGACGGCATCGGCACGGTCTGCATCGGCGTCCTGCTCGTCCTGATCGCCCTCGTCCTGGCCGGCGAGACCAAGTCGCTGCTGCTCGGCGAGGCAGCGGGCCTGGAAGAGGTCAAGAAGATCGAGCAGGCGATAGTCGACGGCGACACGGTCACCGGCATCATCCACATGCGCACGCTCCACCTCGGCCCCGAGGAGCTGCTGATCGCCGCCAAGATCGGCGTCCGGCACGACGACACGGCCGCGGAGGTCGCCGCCGCCATCAACGCCGCCGAGGACCGCGTCCGCGCGGCGGTCCCGATCGCCCGCGTCATCTACCTCGAACCGGACATCTACAGCGAGGCCGAGGCCGCCAAGGGCCCGGACCGCGAGGCCACCCCCGGAGGCCCGGCCTCCCACCCCGCCGGACACTGACACCCACGCCGCACGACGACGGGGCCCGCCGGACATCCGGCGGGCCCCGTCGTCCGTCCCGCCGCCCGCACGGCCCGCCCGCCGCGTCCTGATCGGCGTGATGTGTTCGAGTGGACTGGGGACGCGCGGGCCCACCGGTGTAGCTTGGATCCGAGCCAGACGTCGCTGCTGATGGCGGTCGGGCGGTCCCGACGCGGACCGGCCGAGGGAGAGAGGGCCTCCGACGGACTGCGCTGCGCGCACGCGGGCATGCCTGTGTCCTCTTTCGGGCACCCCTGTGTCCGCCGCCGCGCAGACCAGACGTACCCACCTCGCCCCAACCCCGAGGAGCAGCTCGTAATGACGACTGTCGACAACCGACAGGACTTCAAGGTCGCCGACCTGTCCCTGGCCGAGTTCGGCCGCAAGGAGATCACCCTCGCCGAGCACGAGATGCCGGGCCTGATGGCGATCCGCGCGGAGTACGCCGAAGCGCAGCCCCTCGCCGGCGCCCGCGTCACCGGCTCCCTGCACATGACCGTGCAGACCGCCGTCCTCATCGAGACCCTGGTCGCCCTGGGCGCGCAGGTCCGCTGGGCCTCCTGCAACATCTTCTCCACCCAGGACCACGCGGCCGCCGCCATCGCCGTCGGCCCTGACGGCACGCCGGACAACCCGCAGGGCGTCCCGGTCTTCGCCTGGAAGGGCGAGACCCTGGAGGAGTACTGGTGGTGCACGGAGCAGGCGCTGACCTGGCCCGGCACCCCCACCGGCGGCCCGAACATGATCCTGGACGACGGTGGCGACGCCACCCTCCTCGTCCACAAGGGCGTCGAGTACGAGAAGGACGGCAAGGTCCCCGCCGTCGACACCGCCGAGTCGGACGAGCACCGCGTCATCCTCGAGCTCCTGCACCGCACCATCAGCGACGGCTCCCAGAAGTGGACCCAGCTCGCCTCGGAGATCCGCGGCGTGACCGAGGAGACCACGACCGGCGTCCACCGCCTGTACGAGATGCAGCGCGACGGCACCCTCCTGTTCCCGGCGATCAACGTCAATGACGCCGTCACCAAGTCGAAGTTCGACAACAAGTACGGCTGCCGCCACTCCCTGATCGACGGCATCAACCGCGCCACCGACGTCCTGATCGGCGGCAAGACCGCGGTCGTCTGCGGCTACGGCGACGTCGGCAAGGGCTGCGCGGAGTCCCTGCGCGGACAGGGCGCCCGCGTGATCGTCACCGAGATCGACCCGATCTGCGCGCTCCAGGCGGCCATGGACGGCTACCAGGTCACGACCCTCGACGAGGTCATCGACAAGGCCGACATCTTCATCACCACGACCGGCAACAAGGACATCATCATGGCCTCGGACATGGCCAAGATGAAGCACCAGGCGATCGTCGGCAACATCGGCCACTTCGACAACGAGATCGACATGGCCGGCCTCGCCAAGGTTCCCGGCATCGTCAAGGACGAGGTCAAGCCGCAGGTCCACACCTGGACCTTCCCGGACGGCAAGAAGATCATCGTGCTGTCCGAGGGCCGCCTGCTGAACCTGGGCAACGCGACCGGCCACCCGTCCTTCGTGATGTCCAACTCGTTCGCGGACCAGACGCTGGCCCAGATCGAGCTGTTCACCAAGCAGTCCGAGTACCCGATCGGCGTCTACACGCTGCCCAAGCACCTCGACGAGAAGGTCGCCCGCCTGCACCTGGACGCGCTCGGTGTGAAGCTGACCAAGCTGCGTCCCGAGCAGGCCTCCTACATCGGCGTCGACGTCGACGGCCCGTACAAGCCGGACCACTACCGCTACTGAGCGGCTCGCCGTCCGGGCGACCGGCGGCGACCGCCGCGGTCACCGAGGAGCGTGTCGGTGCGCTGACACGCCCTCCGTCCGTGGCGACTCCACCCGAGGCAGGCCCCCGCACCCCCGTGTCGGGGGCCTGCCCCTGTGGCCGTCCGTGATCCGGACCAGCCCGTCAAGACCCAGGACCCCCATGCCCCGCGGCCGTTATTCGCTCCACGATCCGCACGATCACACCCCCCTCGCAGAAGAACACTTCCAGTGCGCCCCAGGCCCGTCCGGCTGGCGCTACGTCTCCCGGCTGGTCACCCCGGCGGGCGACCACAGCGGCTCCGTCGACCTCGCTCTCGACGAGCTCGGCCGCCCCCTCCGCCTGGAACTGCACGCCGCCGGCTGGCAGGTCCGCGGCGCCGCTCTCGACGGCGTCACCTGGGTCCGCACCGACCCCACCGGAACCCGGGCCACCGAAGGCAACGTCCGCGCCCACGCCTTCACCGGCACCTCTCCGGCGTTCCTCGTCGCGACCACTCGTCTCCTGCGCCTCACCCCCTCCGCCTCCGCAACCCGCGTACGCCTCGTCGCCTTCACGGACCCCGTCCTCGCCCCGCGCACCGTGGACCAGTCCTGGGCCTTGGTGAGAAGAGAAGCACACGCCACTGACAACGGCCCCCTGACGGTGGACGAATACCAGGTCACAGCCCTGGACACCGGCGAACAGCACGCCGTCCACATCGCCGGGGACGTGGTCCTGGCGGCCCCCGGCGTCGAGCTGGAGGACCTCGAATCGCCCCCGTCCGCCTTCAGCTGAGCCGCGCCGCGCTCACGCGGGCGGCACGAACCCGGTGGCGGGGCGGTCGGCCGGCGCAGCGTCCTGAGGCACGGCCGGCGGACTGCCGTGTGCCGGCCCCCCGGACGGAGCCGCAGGCGGGGCGGACGCCGCTGGGCCGGGTCCCGAGGGTCCAGGTCCCCAGGCTCCGGGTCCCGAGATCGCGGGCCGCAAGGTTCCGGGCTCTGACGTTCCGGGTTCCGACGGCAAGGCCCAAGGCCCAGCGGCCGCCTGGTACGCGGTCGGCGAACCATGGGCGGCCCCCGCCGTGCCGGGAGCGGGCCAGGCCCCTGCCACGGGTCCGCCGACAGCCGGTCCGCCGACAGCCGGTCCGCCGGCAGCCGGTCCACCCACGCCGGCAGGACCGTTCGCGAAGGTCCGCCGCGCCTCGCGCGCCTGCCGTTCCTGCACCACCGCGGCCAGATACGCCGTCGCCGGCACCCCCTGCGGCACCGGCGCCCCCGTGCGGGCCGAGAGGTCGGAGGCGAGCCGTTCCGCCATGGCCCAGCCCACCTGCGGGTCCAGCTGGTGCATCCGCGTCAGGTACTGGCGGACGGCCAGCCACAGGCCGTCGGGAACGGCCGACAGATCAAGCCCCGTGAACCGCCCGGCCAGCCAGGGAGGCGGCGGGGGCAGGAAACCCGTCCGCGCGGCCGGCACCCGCTCCCGCACGACGAGGGTCCCGGCGAAGACGTCCCCGAGCCGCCGCCCCCGAGCCGACACCAGGGAGGCGATACAGGCCACGACCCCGAACGTCATCAGGATCTCGAACACACCGATCCCACCCCGGACCAGCGCGTGCCGGAACCGGATCGGACCGCCGTCGTCCCGGACCACCCGCAGTCCGCACGCCATCTTGCCGAGCGAACGCCCATGGCTGAGCGTCTCGACCGCGATCGGCCCGCCCACCAGCACCAGAACGAAAGTCGCGATCGACACCGCGGTCTGCGCCGCATCGTCCAGCGAAGCGGTGGCGGCGACCAGCGCCACGGTCACGACGAGGTAGCCCACCACGTACACGGCGAGGTCGAGGAGTATCGCCAGCACCCTGCTGGGCAGCCTCGCGGGGCGCAGCTCCAATGCCACCGCCTCACCCGTCACCAGCTCACTCACGCCCGTCGTCCTTCCCCTGGCCTGCCCCGTGGACGGCCAGTCTGCCAAGCTGAGCGCACATCGCGCGTCCGTACGACAAGCTGATCCCACGACCACCGACGAACAGCCGAGGAGCAGGCAGACAGATGGACCTCGACGTCTTCGTCAGCGCCCACCGGGCGGAGTGGGACCGCCTGGAGACCCTGCTCGGGCGCCGTCGTCGGCTCAGCGGCGCCGAGGTCGACGAACTCGTCGCCCTGTACCAGCGCACGGCCACCCACCTCTCCCTCATCCAGTCCAGCGCTCCCGACCCGCAGCTGACCGGCCGGCTCAGTCAGCTCGTGGCACGCGCGCGCAGCGCCGTGACAGGCACCCGGCGTGCCTCCTGGCGCGACGTCACGCGTTTCCTGGCCCACGGCTTTCCCGCCGCGGTCTACCGCTCGCGCCGCTGGTGGGTCCCCACCGCTCTCCTGTCCACCGCGGTCGCCGTCCTCCTGGGCTGGTGGATCGGCACCCACCCCGACGTGCAGTCCGCCATCGCGGCCCCCAGCGAGCTGCGGGACCTCACCCGGCCCGGCGGCCAGTACGAGACCTACTACTCCAGCCATCCCGCGGCCTCCTTCGCGGCACAGGTGTGGACGAACAATGCCTGGGCAGCCGCGCAGTGCCTGATCCTCGGCGTCTTCCTCGGCCTGCCGGTCCTCTGGATCCTCTTCCAGAACATGCTCAACCTCGGCGTCGGCTTCGGCCTCATGTCCTCGGCGGGCAGGCTCGACACCTTCCTCGGCCTCGTCCTCCCGCACGGCCTGCTGGAGCTGACGGCCGTCTTCGTCGCCGCAGGCACCGGACTCCGCCTCGGCTGGACCCTCATCGACCCGGGCCCGCGCTCCCGGCGCACGGCCCTCGCGGAGGAGGGGCGCGCCGCGGTGGGTATGGCGATCGGCCTTGCCCTGGTGCTGTTCGTCTCCGGAGCCATCGAAGGCTTCGTCACCCCCTCCGGCCTGCCCACATGGGCTCGCATCGGCATCGGAATCGCCGCCGAGCTGGCGTTCCTCGTCTACGTCTTCGTCCTGGGCGGCCGGGCGGCCCGCGCCGGCGAGACGGGCGACGTCGAGGAGGCGGAGCGGAGCGCGGTGGTGCCCACGGCGGCCTGATGTGCGCAGGGGCTCGCCGAGCTGCTACTCTCTTCTCCGCCCCACGAAGATCCGTTGACACGGAGCGAGTGGGGAGGTAGATTTGAGCAGTTGCCTGGACTGGACCTGGTTCGGTCGGCAGCGGCGAACAATCTGTCTGCTTCCCGGAACAGCGATCATCGATCGCCGATCCTGAAGAAGCTCCTCCCGATGAATCGGAAAAGAGCGGCCGGTCAGTCCGGCGCGAAACTTCTGATAAAGTCGGAACCGCCGGAAAGGGAAACGCGAGAGCGGGAACCTGGAAAGCACCGAGGAAATCGGATCGAGAAAAGATCTGATAGAGTCGGAAACGCAAGACCGAAGGGAAGCCCGGAGGAAAGCCCGAGAGGGTGAGTACAAAGGAAGCGACCGTTCCTTGAGAACTCAACAGCGT